>CAYFNH010000101.1:0-8241 GCA_964344435.1 uncultured Piscirickettsiaceae bacterium
CAAGACGGTACTGTCAGTGGGGGCAACCCGGTCAATACGTTGAAACATCTCCACCATCTTTTCGCTCTTGCCCACAATCTCATCGACCGGGTAGATTGCCGAGATCTCCTTCTTCAATGCGTCATGTGACTTCTGCTCTCGCCGATTCTGCAGTGCACGTTCGATCACAATCAACATCTCTTGATGGTTGAAGGGCTTGGAGATGTAGTCCACAGCCCCCAGACGCATTGCCTCGACCGCAGACTCGACCCCGGAGTAGCTGGTCATGATGATGACTGGAGTGGGGGCGGCGAGTTGTATTACCTCAATTCCGGAGGCACCCGGAAGGCGGATATCGCTGATGACCAGCTGGTATTGCTGTAGATTGTAGCGGGCTGCGGCCTCGACCGAGTCAACCCCATCCGCCTCGAACCCGTTGCGTTTGAGCAGGGTGATCAGTGCATCGCGTATCACCTGCTCATCTTCGATTATCAATATTCTGTTCATACGTTCTCATTCAGATAATAAATTGTCTCGAAAGTAATGGCAGTCTGATCTGCGGCCGTCTGAGGGCAAGGATGCCCACAGTCGAGCAACACAAGGATGTGCTTGAGCGTGTCGCAGTCAGGAGCTGTCATTACTTCTGAACTCATTGATAGTCGGTAGCATGACCTCTGCCGTGCTTCCCCCATGGCCCGAGGAGTGGATAGAGATGGTTCCAGAATGCTCCTCAACAATACGGTGGGTGATTGAGAGTCCCAGACCGGTGCCTTCCCCCACCGCTTTGGTGGTAAAGAAGGGGTCAAACAGACGATCCTGAATCTGTGGCGGTATACCACTGCCGTGGTCCTCGATGGTGAGGGTGATATGGCGGCGCCTCTGACTGGCACGTAGGGCCACTTCCGCCCCCTGGGGAGAGGCATCTGCCGCATTGCTGAGCAGGTTGACCACCACCTGGGTAATCGCCTGTGGGTCGCCACTCATCTCCAGTGCCTCATCACAGTCACAGTGAAAACGGATTCTCTTCTTCTTGCTGCTGAGTTCAACCAGGTGTACCGCAGCGTGGAGTACCGGCTGCAGTTGGAACTGCTGTGCATTTTCGATCTGTGTATTACTACGGCTGAAGCTGGTCAGGGCCTGAAGAATGCGGTTGATGCGTTCAGTCTGAACAAGAATGTCATCATAGGCATGCTGACGCTCTTCACGGCTCTCCAGGTGTTGTAGGTTCTGTGCGACACAGGAGATTCCGGTAACCGGGTTGCCGATCTCGTGGGCGACGCCAGCCGCCAGCCGCCCAATGGAGGCCAGTCGGTCACTATGGGCCAACTCGGATTGCAGCTGTTTAAGTCGGGTTACATCCTCGATCAGAATGATGCTGCCCCGGTGATCCCGCTGCAGAGGGTGGTAGAGTTCCTGATAGCGTGAGCGATGAAGATTGAACCAGGCGTCCTGCTCGTCAATCTGGGCATGGAGACGGTAGAGATGATCATCTTCAGAGTTGAGGAGTTGCAGAAAGAGGGGGCGCCAGGGCGGGGGCAGGTGATAGAGGTTCTGCTGGCGGGCCTGGGTTGCCTCGATGCCACTGAGCGTGGCCATCATATTGTTCCAGAGGATGATGTTCCTGCCCCCATCAAGCACACAGACACCGATCGGCAGCTGTTGCAGGATTTGACGTTGCATGCGTCGTAACTGATCCAGCTCCACATTGAGCCCCCGCAATTCACTGCGGGAACTCTCCAGCCGCTCCTCCATATGGTGGATCGAGTCGGCGAGTGCAGTCTGGCCCTCCCGATCCAGATGGAGTCGTTGATTGATGATGACATGAGAGAGCTGTGGGCCGATCAGGCCGGAGAGGTTCTGCTCCAGGCGTTCTCGCAGTCGACGTAGTTCACTGGGGCGGGTTTCGGTCGGCTCCAGTTCGAGTTCATCCATTGCCTGTTTCACCTCACGTCGGGCGGTATCGGCCCCCAGACTTTCGGCCAGTGCCTCGCGGAACTCTGCAATGGAGGTGGCAGTGACCATGCCCTGAAGTGGAAACAGCGTATCACTGCAGCAGGCGTGTGCACTCTCGCGTTCGGCAGCAGACTGTTGGGTGAACAGAGAGAGCAGCAGAAACAGCGTGCCATTGACCAGCAGAGAGAGCAGGGTGGCATACTCCCACGACTCCATCCCGCTCTGTTCATGCAGAGCATTCCAGTCGATTCCGGTGGTGATCAGCTGTGACTGCTCCAGCAGCGGCAGAATCAGCACAACAAACCAGACCAGAATGCCCCCAAGCAGTCCCCAGACCATTCCAGTGCGGGTCGCATCGCGCCAGTAGAGCAGGCCGACAATGCCGGGAATGAACTGGGTAACGGCGACAAACGAGATCAGCCCCAGCTGTACCAGCCCTTCGTTGTACTGCAGAAAGGTGTAGAAAAGGTAGCCGGCAAAGATAATCAGTACCACCAGTGTGCGTCGTCCCCACAGCAGCCAACGGTATAGGTCAACGCTGGGGGCAGGGTAGTTGATTGGCAGCAGCAGGTGATTCATGCACATCGAGGTGAGTGCAAGCGTGGTTACGATGATCATGGAGCTGGCGGCGGAGAGCCCACCGATAAAGGAGAGAGTCGCCAGGGAGGCACTCTGACTCTGTTGTGCAAGGCCAAGAATGTAGTAATCCGGTGGAATGGTCAGCTGCTGCTGCTCCCCTCCCCAGAGAATCAGAGGGATTGAGAGGTTGAACAGTAGCAGAAACAGCGGAAAGGCCCAGCTTGCGGTATTGAGGTGGTTGGGCTGAAGGTTCTCTGAAAAGATCATGTGAAACTGACGTGGAAGCAGAAAGGCGGCAGCAAAGGCGAGAAATAGCAGTGTCGACCAGGGCCCCTGCTGGATGGGCTGGAACAGTGATTCGACCGCCTGAGGGTGTTGTAGCAGCCACTCCCCAAGGGGGACAGGACCGCTGAAGAGCCCGAACAACACATAGAGTGCTACTGCGGAGATCGCCACCAGTTTGACCAGACTTTCGAAGGCGATGGCAACCACCAGACCGTGGTGTTTCTCGCGGCTGGAGATATGCTTTGCCCCAAACAGAATGGCGAAGAAGATAATCAGCAGGCAATAGCCCAGTGCAATCATCTCCGAAGGGATCTCCTCGGTCATTACATGGAGTGATTCGGAGATGGCGCGAATCTGCAGGGCCAGATAGGGCAGTGTCCCCAGCAGCATGAATAGCGTAACCAGTACACCCACAAACTGGCTGCGGTAGCGGAAGGCGAAGAGGTCGGCCAGAGAGGAGAGTTGATGTTCCCGGGTCAGGCGCAGAATGGGTTGTAACAGAACCGGACTCAGGGTGAAGGCCAGGGTGGCCCCGATGTAGATGGCAATAAACTGGTAACCGTGAGACTGGGCAAACCCCACTGAGCCATAGAAGCTCCAGGAGGTGGCGTAGACCCCGAGAGAGAGGGTATAGACCCATGGGTTGTCGACCCAGTGTTGTGGTATCAATCCCTGGTCGGCAAAGTGAGCAATGAGAGAGAGCAGTAGCAGATAGATAATGCCGGAGATAAACAGGGGGAGCAGCTCACTCGACATGGCGTCTCCTGTGCAGGTGCAGGGATGCGGTTAGCGCGATGATCCCCATCCAGACCAGATAGGGGGTATACCAGGGGCTGAGGTTGCCACCCCACCACTGTAGCAGGGGAGAACTCAGCAGCAACAGGGCCAACAGGGTGGCCAGCAGGGCAGAGAGTTGTTGGCTGCGGGTACGGTGGGTTGTATACATGAGCAGATGGAAAGAGCTGTACAGATGTTACCTTTGGTAACATCTACTGTAGCACGGTTCCTTAGCTATGTGTCTGTTCTGAGGCCTTCATCAGCATTTCCAGCAGCACCTCAAAGGGAGGCTTGAGCTCGGCATGGCGCTCTTCCAGTAGCAGCATCTCTACCCGTTTGGCCTGCTCGGTGATTTCCGGATGACCAAATGAGCTACCGGTCCCCTTGAGCATATGTACGGCCCCTTTCAAGGCCTCCCAGTCCTGCTGCTGGTGGAAGGCTTCAATCTCCTCTGCCGACTCCTTCATGCGCAGGGTGAATAGCTCCAGCAGCTCTCTGGGTAACTCTGAATGATCACTGCTGTCGGTGTTCGATATGGGATCCGTATCGATCTCCAGATAGGTATGCAGCACCCTCAGCAGGTCACTGCGGACAATCGGTTTGGAGAGGAAATCGTCACAGCCGGCGGCGTAGAACTGGTCACGGTGCTGCTGCATGACATTGGCGGTCAAGGCCACGATCGGGGTGGAGACACTGGAGCTGCGCAACAGCTGGGTGGCCGTGATGCCATCCATGTTGGGCATCTGCATATCCATCAGGATCAGGTCGTAGGAACCGGCCAGGGCAAGGGCCATCCCCTCCTCACCATCATTGGCGGTCTCTACAGTGGCTCCGGTCGCCTCCACCATGCGGCGCTCCAGCTGCTGCAGCTCGATGGTGTCCTCGACAATCAATACGCGCCCCTTGAGTCGATCCTCGGCCGTGATTCTGGTTTGATGTGGCAGTGCTCCCTGCTCTGGCAGTGGTAGTTCGGTCAATTCGAGTGGAACCCGCAGGGTGAAGGTGGAGCCCTCTCCCTCGACACTCTGCAGATGGATATCTCCCTCCATCAGGTTGGCCAGCATGCGGGAGATGTAGAGGCCGAGGCCGGTACCGCCGAAGCTGCGGGAGATGGTGCCATCCGCTTGCTCGAAGGGGCGGAACAGACGCCCGATTTTGTCCTCGGCAATGCCGATTCCGCTGTCCTCAATCGCGAAGTGACAGAGGGTTAGTGGTGGATCCTGGCTCTCGTCGGCGGCATCACAGTGAATCTGCAGGGTGACATGGCCCTCACGTGAGGTGAACTTGAGAGCGTTGCCAATCAGATTGATCAGAATCTGCGAGATGCGTCGTCCATCCCCATGCAGTTGTACAGTAGGCAGTGGAGAGGGGGTGGCGATGTTGAACACCACTCCGGTCATCTCCGCCTTGGTGGAGAACATCATCTCCATCTCGTGAATCAGGCTCTGCAAGGTAAACGGTGCGGGGTCGAGTTCAAACTTGCCCGCCTCGATCTTGGAGATGTCGAGAATATCATTCACCAGTGCCAACAGAGTTTTCCCGGCCAGACGAATGGTCTCTACCAGGTCATGCTGCTCACGGCTTAGCGCTCCCTCACCGAGCAGGTCGCTGTAACCAATCATGCTGGAGAGTGGGGTGCGCAGCTCATGGCTCATGGTGGCAAGAAAATCATCCTTGGCGCGGTTGGCGGCAGCAGCCTGCTGTTCGGCATCCTTGCGCGCAGCAGAGATCTCGATGGTCGGGACCAGGTTACTTACATAGGAGAGGAAGGTAGCCTCCTCCAGGTTCCAGGAGCGGGGGCGCTCCATCTCGGCTGCAATTATGCCCATCACGCTGCCATTGAAGTAGATGGGGGCAATCATCAGCGCATGAATGTTGTGCTGGTTGTAGTAGTAATCCTCACGCTTGCAGTAGTGCTGGTCTGCTTCATTCGTCAGGTAGAGCTCCAGGTTGTCGATTCGCACTACCTGGCGGCGATTGACCAGCTCCCAGATCGATTCATACTCCCTCAGCGGAATGCGCGCTCCCACTTCATGCGATTGGAGGCGGACACTGTAACAGTCATCAGCCACCAAATAGCTCTCATCCCCACTGTCCTGCTCCAGGTGCCAGAGGGTGACCCGGTCACTGCCCAGTGCCTCCAGCGTCGCCTGGGTAATCTCCTGATAACCACGTTTACGGTCTCCGGAGTAGAGTGGGGCGCTGGTGGAGAGGGAGACCAGCACCATCTGATAGATGCGCTGGTGGTCCAGCTCCTTCTGACGCTCTTCATAGCTCTGTTGTAGCTCCACGGAGGCCCGGGTGAGGGCGTGACGGCTCTCGAGCAACTGTCGGGTGCGGCGCCAATCCTCCGCCATATAGTGGGTGATCTGCAGCAGCTCCGAGCGGCTGAAGGGCTTTTTCAGGTAGATGAAATGGTCGCCGAGAATGGGTTTGAGTTCGGCAGGAGAGTGCTCGCTCCAGGCGCTGATAATGATGATACGAACCTGAGGATCAACCCGTAGCAGTTCCTGGGCAGTCTTGAGACCATCCCAGCCGTTGGGCATCACCATGTCGAGATAGACTACCTGAAATGGAGTCCCCTCGGCCTTGGCTCTGTAGAGCAGTTCAGCACCGGCTTCCCCACTTTCCGTGCATACCAGCTCAAAAGGGTTGCTCTCCGAGGCCGCATCCTGACCTTGCTGCCCAAGGATCGAGGTGATCTCCTGCTCGAGTAGCTGACTGGAGTCACCCTGCAGCAGTGCCCGGTATCCCTCCAGCACCAGAGGCTCATCATCGATCGCAAGCACTCGGATGATCTGGGAGGAGGAGCTCTCTTCCACCATATCGGATACGACGTTTTCATCTTCGATGGAGGGGGGCAACCCCATCAGTGGCTCACACTCCAGCTCGATATCGGCTGCCTCGTTCTGGGTGCCTTGAGTAGTGAGAGTCTGTACCGACTGCATCTCTGCCAACTGCTCCTCAAGGTGCTGTTCCGCCAGTACCTAGGTGGTGATATCGAAGTAGATGGCAAAGAATTCGTGAACGTTGTTCTGATCATTGCGTAGTGGGACAATGGTCTCCTCTACCCAGAAGGTCTGCCCGAAGCGATCCCGGTTGGCGACCTGGTTTTTCCAGATTTTTCCCTCCAGGATGGTCTTCCAGAGCCGGATATAGTGCTCCTTGCTGGTGAGGCCGGATTGCAGAATTCTGGGGTTCTGGCCGATAAATTCCGACTCTCGATATCCGCTGCGCTTGAGCAGCGCATCGTTGGCATAGGTGATGGTGCCGTCAAGGTTGGTAATCATGATCATTGCAGCACGATCAAGCCCCTGCTTGAGGGTGAGCAGTCGAGCAGTCTCGTGCTCCAGGCTCTGTTCCAGCAGGTGGTAGGCGTCCCAGATGAGCCGGTACTCCCGGTCCAGAGAGGTGCGCTCCACAACCACCTCGCCCCCCTTTTGCAGCAGTTCACGCTGTTGCAGGTGGATGAGCAGCTGTTGGTTGCTGCGGTTGTGAAGGTGCAAAATCCAGTATACGGAGAGCGCCGCCGTCAGCAAAATCAGTGCAAGCAGCAGCAGGTTTCTGTGCAGTTGCTGCTCAAGCTCTTCGTTTTCCTGTTGCAGACTGTGGCTGACATGGTTCAGCAGAGTGTCGTTGAGCTGGTCAAGCATTTCGATCTGGTTGGAGACCTGTTCAAATAGTTTGTCGGCTGTCCCCAGATAGTGCATCGAGGTGGCGCCGCCACGAATGCTCTCCAGCTCCCAGTCCAGCAGCTCGACCAAGGCGGCCAGATCAATAGAGTAGTCCGAGAAGAGGGTGAAGCTTTCGCTATACAGTGCCTGGTTTTGTTGATAGACCGAGGCAAGCTGGTCACGGATCAGCTTGCGTTCGATCGCAATCTCGTTACGCAGCGGGGGCAGAAAGGTTTCAAACTCTCTGGCAGCCGCCTTGCGGTCTCTGTTGTGCAGGACGCCATACGTCAGGCCACGCAATCTACCCATCTGCTCCTTGAGTGCGGAGAGTGTGTTGCTCGAGAGCGTGAAGAGGGTGGTACGTTCAGGGTGAGGGGCATAAAAGCGTGGTGCACTGCGCCCGGTGAGCTGCTTGATCAGGTGTTGTACCTGGCTGATCAGGTAAGTGTAGCCGTGGAAGTCGAAGGGTTCACTTGCGCTGTTTTCCGAGGTGGAGAGCTGAAGCCACAGCTTCTGAATGGAGTCGGTCAGCCGGATTTGTTGCTGATCGAGATCAAGCTCCTTCAGGGTCTCCATTTCGTGGCCAATGTTGCTGTGCAGCTCCTGGATCATCACGGATAGCGGTTCACTGGAACGGTCATCGGCAGACTGCTGCAAACCATGGTTGAGACCGCGGTACTGTGCAATCAGTTCCTGCAGTCGAGCCAGCTGTTGAATCTGAGGAATGGTGTCAGAGAAGTAGCGGTTCTCCTCAATGCGCTGTTCGATGGCGCTGTGGTAAAACTGAGTCAGGATCGCCAGTGGCAGTAGCAATATGGAGAGTCCCAGCCAGATCCGACTGGTCAAGCGGGTATTACGGAGCCAGCGGTTGAGAGAAAATGAATTCATGCAATCCGTTATATAACAGCATAAAGCAGAAACAGCGCAGTATTATATATTAAGTGAAGTTTCCTAAGAATTCTGGTTTAGTCTGAATTTCTTGCGCTATTGATAA
>CAYFNH010000102.1:0-8004 GCA_964344435.1 uncultured Piscirickettsiaceae bacterium
TACCACTGCCTTTCCCATTATTGGCAGGTTTCTGTTCAGTCTGTGACTGGATTGGATCCAATGAGAAGTGGTTCGGATGGGAAGAGAGTCCTAAGCCGCTGTACCAATATTATGAAGAACGAAAGTCTCAGGCTGGAGCGGCATTGATTGAAAGTGGCCTTATTGGGCACCCACTATCGCATGGAGGAATGTCGGTGCTCTATCCGTACTACCAGCCAAGAGGTGTGCAGTATGAAGTGAATCAGCTCGATACGGCTCCCTCCCTGTTGCTGATCGAAGCGCCGACCGGTTCAGGAAAAACCGAGGCTGCTCTGAGTTATGCCTCCACATTGATGGCGGCAGGGTTGGTAGAGAGTCTTTTGTTTGCACTGCCCACACAAGCCACAGCCAATGCCATGTTGGGACGGTTGGAAGAGGTGGCACCAAGACTGTTTCCGGGTCAAGCCTCCAATATCGTACTGGCGCATGGGAAAAGCCGATACAACCTGCAGTTTGCAGTACTGAAAGAGAGTGCCACCAATGGCAGAGGGGAGGAGAGTGCTCAACTACAGTGTACCAATTGGCTCGCCAGCAGTCGCAAGAGAGTCTTCCTGGGGCAGATTGGTGTCTGCACGATTGATCAGGTGCTGTTATCCGTTCTGCCTGTACGCCACAACTTTGTACGTGGTTTTGGCGTTGGGCGCAGTGTACTGATTGTTGATGAGGTACATGCCTATGACAGTTATATGAATGGGCTGTTAGGGGAAGTGATTAAACAACAGTATGATGCGGGTGGCTCGGTGGTTCTTCTTTCTGCAACATTGAGTGATGCACTGCGCTGCCAACTGGTTAGAGCGTGGGGGCACTTGCATATCGAGCCTGTCGAGGCCTATCCATTGTTGACGCATGTGACTGATGGCATCAATGAGGTGCCTGCTGCAGATCCGGCACCGGAACGAACCGTTAACCACTTGCTGTGGGTTCAGCATGACCTGTTGCCAGACAGGAACAATCTCAGGGAAGTTGTTGAGGCTGCACAACAGGGGGCGAGGGTCGCAGTGATCTGTAATCTTGTAGCGGATGCACAGCAGATATATGCAGCGCTGAAGGCTTTGGGAGGAGAGCTGCGTATTGACCTGTTTCACTCACGTTTCACCTTTGTTGATCGGCAGCGGTGTGAGCTTGAGGCAATGAAGGTATACGGTAAGGGGAGTGAAGCCACAGGGGCCATTCTCGTGGCGACACAAGTGGTTGAACAGTCGCTTGATCTTGACTTTGATTGGATGGTGACACAACTCTGTCCAGTTGATTTGCTGTTTCAGCGCTTGGGTAGATTACATAGACATCAACGTCAACGCCCACCTGGATTTGAGTATCCCAAGGCCACGGTTCTGGTTCCTTCGGCACTGGAGTTTGGTGGACATGGTGTGGTTTACGGAAGCCATCGTGCCTTGTGGCGAACCCGGAAACTGCTGGAGCGCAGTACAGAGATCCATTTTCCTGCAGCCTATCGTGAGTGGATCAATTCTGTCTATGGTGTGGGGGACGAGACAGAGCAGCCGTGGGAGGATGAGCCAGAGGAGATTACTGCTCAGTTTCAGCGTTATCAGGATGAGGAAGAGGGGCGCCACTTTGCTGCGCTTCATCTCTCATCCAGCACCATGAATCCCTATGAAGATCGAGATGACCATGCTGCAGCGCTGACCCGTGATGGAGAGATGAGTATTCCGCTCTGTCTGCTGCAGGCGGAAGGTACTTTACTGGATGGTACCGAGCTGAATCAGCTGCAAGAGTGGGATCTATCTGAGGCGATTGATCGAAACAGTGTATCTGTTCCAGCCAGCTGGAATCGACTACATGCTTCCCTGCTACCAGTAGAGGATATGTCGAGTGGATTGAGGATGTTGCGACTGAAGCAGATAGATGAGAGTTGGGTCGGCGAGACGGAGCGGGCGCGGTATACCTATACCCAAAGCAGAGGGTTGGAGATGGAGAGAAAGGGGGAAGCATCATGAACCTGCTGAGTGATCGGTGGATTCCGGTGGCAGAGAGAGGGGGCGAAAAGATCACCCTGAAGGAGCTGTTATGCAGTGAAGAGCGCTTCCATTTGAGCTTGCCGAGGGATGACCTGGAGATGGCAGCACTGCAACTGCTGGTCTCTCTGGTGCAGGTGTTGTGGATGCCGAAAGATGGTGAGGCGTTGAAGCAGCGGGTCAATACTCTGCTGACTGAAGAGATGTATGAGGCCGGTGCTGCGGAGAAGGGGGAGTGGTTTGACCTCAACCATCCAGTGTTCCCTTTCATGCAGCACAGAGATATACCGGGGGATAAGCTTGCCTCGATGCAGGCACTGTTTGCTGGAATGCCGGATGGCAAGAGCAGTACCAGCCATGCGCACTTTGTGCAGGCTGCTGAGATTGATCGTGCCTGCCCAGCCTGTGCCGTACTTGCAATATTCAACCGGGCTACTGCTGCACCGAACTTTAGTGGGAAACACAAGGGGCCGCTACGTGGAGGTGCTCCAATTACAACTCTGCTGCAGGGAGATGATCTTCGCACTACGTTATGGATGAATGTACTTACCCAAGATTATCTGGATCAGCATCTGCACCTATCTGATACCGCGGATAACCAGCCGGTCTGGGTCCACCCGGTTAAGCAGGCTGCCGAGATTCCAGCCCATCAGATCGGCCTGTTGAGGGGGCTGTTCTGGCAGCCGATCCATATTAGTCTGCACCAGTGGGAGCAGGGGCAGTGTGATCTGTGTGGTGCAGAGGGAGAGGTGCATGGAGACTATCTGCGGGCAGCCGACTTCAAATACAGCGTTACTGGGCTGTGGCCCCATCCACATAGCCCAAGGGTGTGGGATATCAAGAAAGGGGAGCGGGATCGAGATCGCTTTCTCTCTTTCACCACCACGGCACCCTCCTGGACGCGCCTTTCAGAGATGTTGCTGGAGCAGGTGGGGAAAAAATCGGGGATGGAGCGGGCTGCCGTGGTGGCTCAGTATGAGGAAGTGTATCGAGGTGTTGAACTGTTTCTGGCAGTGGGAGGGTACAGAAACAAACAGGCCAGTGTTCTGCAGCGCAGACACGAAACCTTCTCTCTCAAGCAAGGATGGCAACAGAACAAAAGCGTGATTCAAAAGGTGGTGAATAGTGGGCTTGAAGTAAAAAGCATATTGCGTAAGAAGGCCTATGGATTGGGTAAGGCCACTGGCGTATCGGGGATGGCAGCAGAGTCGGAACGGCTCTTCTACATCAAGACAGAACGTCTGATCCTGCAGACCTTGAGGCAGATGGACTGGAGAGAGATCAAACAGGTGCTTCGGCAGTTGATGAAGGCTCTGATAACGGTGGCAGAAGCGGTTTTTGAAGAAGTGGTTCGTCCCTACCGTCATGATGTCCGTGTGATCCCTGTACTGGTCAAGTCGCGCAGAGGACTGAGGCGTGAACTGAACAAGCTGGTTGAGGAGAAGTAATTGTGAGTAACAAGAGAAACTACGCAGCGATTCGGCAGCGTTATGAGCAGTTAGCCAAAGGTCAGCAGGCCGACCTGAAGCGGGCAACAGACCCCTATGAAGATCTGCCATTGCGTCCGGCCTACTACGCACTGATGGGGGCAGCCAACCATGAGGCCAACTTGAGGGTGGCCTTTCTGATGCCGTGGATTCCGCACCGAGAGGGGGCGGATACACTGGGACAGGCACTGGCCAAGGCGGGGATTAGTGAAAAACGGCTGTTTCAGGTGGTGCGTTCAGAGGGGCGCAATGCGCTGATTCAGCTTCGTCGACTGGTACAGCATGTGGAGCCAGTGGTCGACTGGAATCGGGTCGGTAACACCCTCTATTACTGGAATGAACAGAGTCGTCGTACCCTGCTGGAGCAGTTCTATACCACAGCAGCAGAGTCAGAAACAGAACCTAAAGGAGTAGAAGCATGAGCCAAAAGAACTTTCTCAATATCCATGTGTTGATCTCACACAGTCCATCCTGTCTCAATCGGGATGATATGAACATGCAGAAGTCAGCGGTTTTTGGTGGTGTGCGACGGGTTCGTGTCTCATCACAATCGTTGAAGCGGGCCATACGCCATAGTGACTATTACCGGCAGCATCTGGGAATGCCATCGGTCCGTTCCAACAAGCTGGATCTGATTCAGCAACGGTATGTCGATGCGTTGAGTGGTCGGTATTCGGCAGAGCAGGTGGTACAGGCCATTGAGTGGATTTCTGGCAAGCAGGGTATTGCTGCGGGTGACCGTGCGGACTCTGTGGCCCCTTGGGCCGCTGAGGAGGTGGCCTATATCTGCCAGATGATCCTGGATGCGGGCGAAGAGGCTGATCCGAAAAAACTGGCCAAACAGGTTAAAAAGAGTGCAGCACCATTTCGGGCAGCATTGAGTCATGCTGCCGATATTGCATTGTCAGGGCGCATGGCAACCTTTGGTCTGATGAGTGAAATGAATATGGATGCGGCAATGGCGGTTGCACACGCCATCACCACACATACCGTTGATGCGGATATTGACTGGTTTACTGCAGTCGATGATCTGGTGATTGATGAGGGAGATACCGGAGCGGGTCACCTCGATACCCAGGAGTTCAGTGCCGGGGTCTTCTACCGCTACGCCAGCATCAATCTGAAGCAGTTGCAGCTCAATCTGGGATCGATCGAATCGATGGAGGGGGAGGAGAGTGAGCAGAGCCGCAAGCGTGCGCTGGAGGTTGCCCGACATGCGGCTCACTTGCTGGCAACCGTAACACCGAGCGCCAAACAGAATAGCTATGCGGCGCATAATCTCGCCGATCTGGTGCTGGTCTCTCTCTCCGACCTTCCGGTCTCACTGGCCAACGCCTTTGAGGCACCGGTAAAGAGAGACCGCAATGGTGGTTTTCTCTCTCCATCCATCAACCAGCTGATGGCATATCGGGATAAGGTGCATACTGGGTTTGGTCTGGATGAGCGACGGTGCTGTTTTGCGCTCAATGGTGTTGATGGAGAGGAGTGTGTTGATTCGCTGATCGATCTGGAGCGGTGGATTGAGCGGGATGGCAAGTGATGGCTGAGTATCTGATATTGCGCCTGCAGGGGGTGATGCAGGCCTGGGGGCGACATACCTTTGAGGATTATCGGCCGATTGAATCCTTTCCGACCCGTAGTGGTGTGGTTGGGCTGCTAGGGGGCTGTTTGGGAATTGATCGCCAGGATATTGCGCAGCGGGAGCACCTCTCCAATTCGATCAGCATGGCGGTACGGATGGATCAACGACACTGCTCACCAATCATGATGACCGATTTTCATACGGTACTGAAGGCAAGAATGGCAAAGGGAAATGACAAGTCGAACAAGAATGCGGTGATGTCTTATCGGGAGTATCAGTGTGATGCACACTTCACCATTGCATTAGGGTTGAAACAGCACTCTTTCTACTCGCTGGATCAGTTGGAGTGTGCGCTCAAAGCTCCCCAATATACCCCGGTTCTGGGACGGCGCTCCTGCCCCATCACGGCACCACTATTTCAACAGCGTATGGTAACAGAGAATGCAGTGCAGGCATTGGCAGCCATCTCACCTTTTGCAGGTACGATCTACAGTGAAGAAGGAGAGGATGGTGTCCCACGTATTCGGGTCAGGGATGTGCCAATGAAAAGTCCACATCGCCAGTTTGCTACCCGAGATCTCTATGTCATTCAGCAGGAGTCGGCGCATGGTTCTGAGTAAGTGTCAGATTGATCCGAAACAACTGATCAACCCCTATCAAATCCATCGCCTGTTATGGAACTACTTTCCAGACCACCAACAGCAGAAGCGCCCTTTTCTGTTTCAGCTGGAGAGGCTGGGTAAAGGCAGTGTGCAGCATGGAGAGGTTTTGATGCTTTCAACCTGCCAGCCGCAAGCAGTTGAACCTGGAGAGGGTGTTACTCTGGTGGCAACCAAGCCCTATGCCCCCAGATTTGAAACGGGACAGATGCTGAGGTTCAGACTGGATGCAAACCCTGTCAAGCGGCTGAATCATTCGCAGAATCGGGTTCCATTGATTCGTGAAGAGGAGCAGATTGCATGGTTGCGGAGAAAGCTGGGGGCATCTGCATCATTGGGAGAGAGTGTGATTACTGCGAAAGAGGATCTTTTTTTCAAGAAGCGTGGGAGAGCTGGAAAGATTGCCAAGGTGCGCTATGAGGGAGTACTGCATGTAGAGCATGCTGAAGGGGTGAATCAGATTTTGAAGAATGGGGTAGGTCCTGCCAAGGCCTTTGGTTGCGGTCTGTTGCTGCTACAGAGAGTGTAGCTTATACTATTCGTCATACATTGTGTCATACTAAATTGACGGAGATAAGCAGATGAGAATTAACGCGAGACTGGATCAGGAGAGTGAGGGTTATCTGAAGAAGATCAAACAGGCAAAAGGGTTTGTCTCAATAACCGATGCGCTGAAATATTCATTGAGAGATGCGGCTTCCCACATTGAGCCCGTTGGCAAGCCTGGTGATAAATTCAAGGCATTATTGGAAAGTGAGTTTGTTGGGGGGTTTAATGGCCCGGAGGACAGCTCTGTTGACTACAAGCACAAGTTGACAAGTGGCTGGAGCGATAAGCATGGTGATCTGTGATAC
Organism: uncultured Piscirickettsiaceae bacterium; assembly: GCA_964344435.1. Lineage (GTDB taxonomy): Bacteria > Pseudomonadota > Gammaproteobacteria > Thiopontia. Next base: position 6,595 of record CAYFNH010000102.1, read on the forward strand.
TGGCTTTTGGGTTGCCCTTTCCAACCCCGGGGATCGCCACCATCGCAGGGCCGTTGAGGTTGCCAGTATATTGAGTGAGGATCCTGTGACAACTTGGCCGGTCATTACGGAAACATGCCATCTGTTGCAGCAGAGAGTTGCGGCACAAGCTGCTACAGTTTTTGTTGAGACGCTGATACAACAACGGATTGAAATTCAGGTGCTCAATGAGTGTGACCTTCCCAGGGTCGAAAGGTTGATGCACAAATATGGCAACCTGCCCATGGATCTAGCAGATGCCTCATTGGTAATCCTCGCCGAGGATCTGGGGCATGGTCGCATTCTTTCAACTGACCAGAGGGATTTCAACAGCTACCGCTGGAAGAACCATCACCCATTTGAGAATCTGCTCTTTCCGGATTCCTGAATCACCATGCTGCCCCCACTCAAACCCATTCCGATCAAGGATCGCATCTCCATGGTCTATGTGGAGAAGGGGCAGCTTGATGTTATTGATGGGGCCTTTGTTGTGGTCGACAAGAGTGGAATACGCACCCATATTCCGATCGGCTCTGTCGCCTGTCTGATGCTGGAGCCGGGTACCCGTATCTCTCATATGGCGGTGAAATTGGCTGCTACAGTTGGAACACTGATTGTCTGGGTAGGAGAGGCGGGGGTACGCTTCTATGCCGCTGGACAGCCAGGTGGTGCGCGTTCGGATCGGCTGCTCTATCAGGCCAAACTGGCGCTGGATGATGAGGCGCGCCTGCAGGTGGTGCGCAAGATGTACGAGATGCGTTTTGGAGAGCCTGCACCCAAAAAGAGGAGTGTGAAGCAGTTACGTGGTATTGAAGGGGCACGGGTGAAAAAGCTCTATCAGCTATTGGCGAGGCGGCATGGTGTCGAGTGGCATGGGCGCCGTTATGACCCCAAGGATTGGAGCAAGGGTGATGTTGCCAATCAGGCCATCAGTGCAGCGACCTCCTGTCTTTATGGTGTGACTGAGGCAGCGGTACTGGCTGCTGGTTACGCACCGGCAGTCGGGTTTATCCATAGCGGCAAGCCACTCTCCTTTGTCTATGATATTGCCGATATCTTCAAGTTTGACACCGTTGTTCCGCTTGCCTTTCGCTTTGCTGCCTGTGGCGGAATGGATATTGGCCGAAAAGTGAGGGTTGCCTGTCGTGACCAGTTTCGTTCAGAACGCATTCTGAAGAAACTGGTACCTGCCATCGAAGAGGTGTTATCGGCAGGAGGGCTGCAACCACCAGAACCTGCACCTGAAGCGATACCTCCGGCAATCCCAGAGGCAGAGTCGATTGGTGATGTGGGACACCGGACGAAATGAGCATGACCGTTGTCGTTACCGAGGCAGTGCCGCCACGGTTGCGTGGGCGGTTGGCGATCTGGCTGTTGGAGGTCAGGGCCGGG
>CAYFNH010000103.1:0-7894 GCA_964344435.1 uncultured Piscirickettsiaceae bacterium
CTTTTTTATCATTGCTTTGCGTCAATTCAACACTGCTTGAATTCACGGATTCAGGGTTAAAGCAGAGCCACACTCTTCACCTGAACATAGAGTGACTGCCCCTGCTGCAGATCAAGCAGTATAGCGGACTTGCGCGTCAGTCGTGCCAGAAGCTGGATGCCATTGAGCCCCAGGCGCACCATTACCTGCGCCTCTCCTTCTGGATAAACCTCATTAACAACAGCAGGGAATATATTGAGAATACTGGTATCTTTCTGATGTTTCAGCGTCAGACTCACATCCTTCGCCAGCACCCGCAGCCGTACTGCGGTATCAAGGGGCAGATCCGGTTGAGTGAGCGCAAAACGCCCACCAGAAAACTCGATATAGGTAAGCCCGAATTGATCATCGTGCTCAACCACCCTGGCCTCAATCAGGGCCGCAGCCTCATCTCCGTGAGCCAGAGGCAGATCCAGCCGAGTCATCATCTCGCTAATGGAACCACTCGCCTCGACCCTACCCCCATCCATCAACACCAGATGGTCAGCCAGGCGCGCGATCTCCTCGGCAGAGTGGCTCACATAGAGCAGCGGTATCTGCAGCATCTCATGCAGGCGCTCCAGGTAGGGCAGAATCTCCCGCTTGCGCTGCCGATCGAGCGCAGAGAGTGGCTCATCCATCAATAACAACTTTGGACAGAGAGCAATTGCCCGTGCGATGGCAACCCGTTGGCGCTCCCCACCCGAGAGCTGCTGGGTAGAGCGCTGCAGCAGAGGCTCCAGATCCAGCAGATGGATCGCTCGATCCAGCGCAATACAGCGCTTCTGCGGCAGAATCCGCCTGATTCCATACTGCAGATTCTGCATCACATTGAGGTGTGGAAAGAGGCTCGCCTCCTGAAACACATATCCGATCGGCCGTTTGTGTACCGGCAGAAAGCGTTTCCCCTCCTGCCACACCTCCCCATTGAAATGGAGCCTCCCCTCTCTGCTCCGCTCAAGACCGGCAATCGCTCGCAACAGGGTGGTCTTGCCACAGCCTGAGGGGCCAAAAATGGCAGTCACCCCTACCTCTGGCAGATAGAGGTCAACATCGAGCAAAAATGATTCACGCTCGACCCTGAAACGTGCCTCAATCACTGCCTGCCCCTGCCGAAGGCTGCATCACCCCAAACCGGTGATTGGCCGTGTAGACCAGCAATAGCAGCAGGAAGGAGAGCAGTAGCAGTCCACCCGAGAGCAGGTGCGCCTGTCCATACTCCATCACCTCCACATGGTCATAAATTGCGATTGAGAGCAGCTGGGTCTCCCCGGGAATATTGCCCCCAATCATCAACACCACCCCGAACTCACCGATGGTGTGGGCAAACCCCAGAATAACTGCAGTAAGAAAACCGGAACGGGCCAGGGGCACCACAACACTGAAAAAGCGGTCGAGCGGCGAGGCTCGCAGGGTCGCAGCCACCTCCAGCGGACGCTCTCCGATGGCTGCAAAGGCATTCTGCAACGGCTGCACCACAAAGGGCATGGAGTAGATCACCGACCCCACCACCAATCCGGTAAAGGTAAATGGCAGCGGTGCCCCTCCCAATGACTCGAGCAGTTGCCCAATCGGCCCCTCTCGCCCCATCGCCACCAACAGATAGAAGCCGAGTACGGTAGGCGGCAGCACCAGCGGCAGGGCCACCAACGCCTCCAGCACCACCTTGAAGCGCCAGTGACTGCGCGCCAGCCACCACGCCAACGGGGTTCCCAGCAACAGCAACAGGGTAGTACTGATGGCCGCCAGCTTGAGGGTAATCAGCAGTGCAGTCAGGTCGTTATCGGTCAACATCTCACCGGGTACGATACCCGTAACGGCGAATGATCTCCAGTGCAGGCTTGCTCTGCAAAAAGGCCATGAACTCGGCCGCAGCCGGTACTGCGCTGAGCTGTACTGCCTGCTGCTCGATGGGGGCGTAGTAGCTTTCCGGTACCACCCACAGTGAACCCGCCGCCTCCATCACCTGTGCATGAGCAACCAGGCCAAGCTCTGCATTGCCACTGTGAACAAATTGCAGCGCCTGACCCACGCTCTCCCCATATACAGTTCGCCCCTTCAACTTCCCCTCTAACCCCAGTGCGCTGATCAACTCGGAGGCAGCCCGACCATAGGGAGCCAACTTTGGATTGGCCATGGAGAGGTAGCGAAAGTCCGCTGAGCCGAGCACCGCCCCTTGTGCATCGACCCGCTCTGGATCCGGGCTCCACAACACCAAATTGCCGATCGCATAGGTAAAGCGGGTGCCGGGCACAATACGCCGCTGCTGCTCCAGAACCAGTGGACGCTGCACATCGGCGGCCAGAAACAGATCAAACGGCGCCCCCTGCCAGATCTGTGCAAACTGTTTTCCGGTGGAGGCAAAGCTCAGTTTGACGGTATGCCCATGATCCTGCTCAAACCGTTGTGTCAACGCCTGTGCCGCAGTCAGAAAATTGCTGGCAACCGCAACCCGCAACTCGTCCGCTACAGCCACGGACGGCACGACAAACAGGCAGAGTATGACTACCCGAAGAGGAGACCCCCAACTCACTCAGGGTTTTACCACCGGGTTTCCCTGTTTGATCCAGTGGGTGATGCCTCGTTTCACATTGTAGACATTCTTCCACCCCAGCTCCTTGACCAGAGCCTGGGCAAGACGTCCGGTACGGCTGCCGGTACGACAGATAATGATCACCCGATCCTCTGGCTTGAAACGTTGAAGAAATTTCTCGGCAAACTGGGGGTGCAGCCCCCCCCGTTTGGTGAAGGCGGTAATCATCTCGGAACCCTCGATGATCCCGGTCTGCTTCCACTCCTCCGGGCGGCGAATATCAACCAGAGTGATACCTTCCTCTTTCAGCACCACCTTGAGCTGCTCGTTATCCAGATCGGTATAACGCAGGATGTCGAGCAACTCGACATCAAACAGCAAGGTAGAGTTGGCTGGAATCACCGAGACCGCACGGTCGCCATATCCCATCTCAGGTGGCACCACCAGCTTGCGCTGCTCACCACGTTTCATGCCGGCAACACCCTGATCCCACCCCTTGATTACCTGACCCGCCCCAAGGGTAAAGGTAAAGGGCTTGCCACGCTCCCGGCTGGAGTCAAACTGGGTGCCATCGGTGAGCGTACCGGTATAGTGCACAGAGACCAGATCCCCGGCCTTTGCCGCCTCACCACTTCCCTCTTTTACTGTAGTCACCTCGAAATTTGCACTGGCGACCGTGGCCACCCCCAGCAACAGTGCTGTCCAGACTGATCTCAACATCCTTGTCTCCTTGCTATTTATTGAAACCACACATTCTAGCGGCTGCCTGTGGGGATGGATAGGTGTATGCTATCAACCATTCACATATTGACATTGGAGACCACCATGGCAACCATCGGCACCCCACTCTCCCCCTCCTCCACCCGGGTTCTACTCTGCGGCAGTGGCGAACTGGGCAAGGAGGTAGCCATCGAACTGCAGCGCCTCGGGGTTGAGGTGATCGCGGTCGATCGCTACCCCAATGCACCGGCCATGCAGGTAGCCCACCACGCCTATGTAATCTCCATGCTCGATGGCGCAGCCCTGCGTGAGATCATTGAACGGGAGAAGCCGGACCTGATTGTGCCGGAGATCGAGGCCATTGCTACCGATACCCTGGTGGAGCTTGAGGCGGAGGGATTCACCGTAATTCCCACCGCACGCGCAACCCAGCTCACCATGAACCGTGAGGGAATTCGCACCCTGGTGGCCGAAGAGCTGGAGATCGCCACCTCCGAATACCGCTTTGCCGAAAGTCGTGAGGAGTACCTCGATGCCATCGATGAGATCGGCATCCCCTGTGTGGTCAAACCGATCATGTCCTCCTCCGGCAAGGGGCAGAGCACCCTCCTCAGCGAGGAGGATATCGAGCCGGCATGGCACTACTCTCAGGAGGGCGGGCGTACCGGTGCAGGTCGCGTCATTATTGAGCAGTGGGTGGAGTTTGACTATGAGATTACCCTGCTGACGGTTCGCCACCGAGACGGTACCACCTTCTGTCAACCCATTGGGCACCGTCAGGTTGATGGAGACTATCGTGAATCCTGGCAGCCTCAGGCCATGTCTGCAGTTGCGCTTGCCCGTGCCGAGGAGATTGCGACAACCGTGACCAACGCCCTTGGAGGGCAGGGGCTGTTTGGTGTAGAGCTATTCATCCAGGGGGATGAGGTGATTTTCAGTGAGGTCTCCCCTCGCCCACATGACACCGGACTGGTCACCCTCATCTCCCAGGACCTTTCTGAATTTGCCCTTCACGCACGAGCCATACTGGGACTGCCGATCCCCAATATTCACCAGCACGGCCCTTCGGCATCGCATGTCATTCTTGCGGAAGGGGAGTCAGATCAGGTCAGCTTTTCGGAGCTGGACAAGGCACTGCAGGAACCACACACGCAGGTTCGACTGTTTGGCAAGCCCGAGGTGCGTGGACGTCGCAGAATGGGAGTTGCGCTCTCCCGGGCAGAGGAGATCGAAAGCGCTCGACAGAGGGCCGAGCGTGCTGCCAATACCATTATCGTCCACACATAAACCTGGAAACTACTCGCAATATTACCCACACCTATTTGATTTTAAAGCTTGCAACACCCCCTTTCCCGGCAGAAGTGTCCGCCTGATGCATCACCTCCAACACCTGTTTACAGGGTTGGCGCACGGTAATGTTCTCGGAGTAGTCATATGATGCGTAGTGAAGAATGCAGCCATCGGCCACCTCCTCCACTTCACTGAGAGAGTGGATGTTGGCACTACGGATATATTTTCCCTTGCGGTAGTGCGCCACCTTGCCGTTCACCAGCCACTGTCCCGGCCCCACCAACTCCAGAAACCCACCTGAATGGGCAACCACTGATCTTGCGGCATGAGGCACCACCTCGTTGGCTGCTGCCTGTACCATAGCTCCAACAGGAGACAGAGCCAGAAAAAAGGCCGCCCCGAAAACGGAGCAGCCCTTGCGATCCAACCAGTTCATAATGATATTACTGATCCAGGTAACAACGCCCCTCATAATGGCTGTTTTTACGAGGACGATCCCCCATCTCCTTGTGCTTGATCTCCCCGCGAACAATGCCGGTACCCGCCTCGATCATACTCTTCTCCAGAGTGACCAGCTCTCCATCCAGTTTGCCACGAAAGCGGTAGAGCGTAGCCTGCGGGTTGATCACCCACTCCTCGTAGGTCTTGTAGTCATCCCCATCCACCTCACGCTCGTTTTTCTTGCGGCTGCTCTCATCAGGAACCACCACCTTGACATCATCGGTATGCACTACCTCTCCGGTGTACTGGTCGATCTCATCGAGATCACAGCTCAGTTTTGTCTCGGCCTGTGCCACCATTGTCGTTGCCAGTAGCGTACAAGCGATCGCGCTCTTTATCATTTTCCACTCTCCATCCTTTGTTGTTGGTATGTTCTGGACTATACCGGATTTACCTGCCAGATCACACCCTGAATTGTGACAGCGACCTGCTGCCGCCAGAGTGCTCACTACACAATCCTGCTGTCTCAATTTGACCTGTATCAATGAATAAACCTGTTTTCTACACCAATCTACGTGGTGCTCAAACGGTAGCGTCTGGGTATCTCGTGCCTACTCTCCTCTCCCAGAGAGTACGGTGACAATAACTGATCAGGAGTCAATAACTTATGCTAAAAAAGACACTCACTATGGCAGTCGCCATTGGAATGTCGTTTGGTGCAAGCAGTGCAGCGTGGAGTTCCACGCTGGATGATGTGATGAAGGCCCGCGGCCTCACACAGAAAGATCTGCTTGCAGCGGCGAAAACCTACACCCCATCGGGTGGTCGTGATGAATATATCGCCTTCAGCTCTGGTGGACAGAGTGGACAGGTGATCGTTTATGGTATCCCGTCAATGCGTATCCTCAAATATATTGGTGTCTTCACACCAGAACCGTGGCAGGGGTATGGCTTTGATGATGAGTCCAAGGCAGTACTGGCGCAGGGCAACATCAACGGCAAGGAGATCAAGTTTGGTGATACCCACCACCCTGCCTTCTCCGAGACCGAAGGTGAGTACAACGGAAAGTATCTGTTCATCAATGATAAGGCCAACCCCCGCCTGGCGGTTATTGACCTCCACGATTTCGAAACCAAGCAGATCGTGGTCAACCCCCACTTCAACAATGAGCATGGTGGTGCCTTCGTAACCCAAAACACTGACTATGTCATCGAGGCAGCACAGTACCCGGCACCATTCGAGAATGAGTATGTTCCACTGGAGCAGTTCAACGACCGCTACCGTGGTGGTGTCACCTACTGGAAGTTCAACAAGGAGATTGGTCGTTTGGATCCATCGAAGTCCTTTACCGTAGAGCTTCCACCTTACAGTCAGGATCTCTCTGACGCAGGTAAGTTTGTCAGTGACGGTTGGTCCTTCACCAACTCCTTCTGTTCCGAGCGTTATGTCGGTGGTATCGAGAAGGGTCGTCCTCCGTATGAGGCGGGCTGTTCCCAGAAAGATACCGACTTCCTCCACGTCATCAACTGGAAGAAGGCCGCAGAGCTCTACAACGCTGGTAAAGGCAAATCTGTAAATGGTATGGACGTGCTCGACATGAAGACCATGGTCGACAACAAGGCCCTGTTCCTGGTACCCGAGCCGAAGAGCCCACACGGTGTGGACGTCTCTCCAGACGGCAACCACATCATTGTATCGGGCAAGCTCGACAGCCACGCCTACGTCTACAGCTTCGAGAAGATGATGGCGGCCCACAATGCCGGCAACTACGAGTCTCATGACGCTTACGGGATTCCCATCGTTGGCCTGCAGGATGCACTGCACAAGCAGGTACAGGTGGGTCTTGGTCCACTACATACCCAGTATGACGCCAAACCCTGTACGGTCTATACCTCGATCTACGTAGACTCTCAGGTCACCAAGTGGGACTACTGTAAGGGTGAGGTACTGGACAAGATCTCCATCCACTACAACATCGGTCATCTGGTGGCGATGGAGGGCGACTCTGCCTCTCCGGATGGCAAGTATCTGGTCTCCCTCAACAAGCTGGCAATCGATCGCTTCAACCCGGTAGGTCCTCTGCATCCGCAGAATCACCAGTTGATCGACATCAGCGGTGACAAGATGGAGCTGCTCTACGATATGCCTCTACCACTGGGCGAACCACACTACGTGGTCGCGATCAAGGCCGACAAGCTGAAGCCAGGCATCCGCTACAAGTCCGGTTGGGACAGCCGTAGCGACAAGCGTTCTCCTTACAAGACCCGTGCGGGTCGTGAGAAGACCGTGCGTACCTGTGATGGCGACAACTGTACGGTAGAGGTATTTGGTACCGTAATCCGTTCTCACATCACGCCTGAGACCATTGAGGCCGAAGTTGGTGACAAGGTAGTCATCCACCTCACCAACCTGGAGCGTGCCGAGGATGAGACTCACGGCTTTGCCCTCAACGGCACCAACGTCAACCTCTCTATCGAGCCCGGAAAGACTGTTTCTGCCACCTTCATGGCCGACACCGAAGGTGTCTTCCCCTACTACTGCACCGAGTTCTGCTCGGCTCTGCACCTGGAGATGGAAGGCTACCTGCTGGTTAAACCGAAGGGTTACAAGGCAGCCGCCGGCAAGATGCAGGAAGGCACGGTCTACAGCAAGGCAGACTATGACAAGCAGTACCAGACCAACCTGGACACCCAGGCGGTCATCGACTCTGTCGTAGGCTACATCACCAGCACCAACTACACCGACTTCCCGCCGGTAGTGGCACTGGTTGAAGATGCCGTGGATCAGCTTGGCTTTGCCGAGACCTGGCGCAAGAAGGCAGAGGAGTCTGCCAAGGCCAACGACTACCAGAATGCAACCCTGCAGGCTGGTCAGTGGTGGCAGTACCAGGT
>CAYFNH010000104.1:0-7688 GCA_964344435.1 uncultured Piscirickettsiaceae bacterium
CTTGAACTACCGACCTCAGCATTATGAGTGCTGCGCTCTAACCAGCTGAGCTACATGGCCATAAAAGAGGGCGCATTATATAGAAACGCCTGCCGTTCGACAATAGTTTCGCTCAGTTTCACACATTGAAACGGAAGTGAACCACGTCACCATCCTGCACGATGTACTCCTTGCCCTCGAGACGCAGGCGACCGGCCTCTTTGGCACCCTGCTCTCCGTTGTATTGAATGAAGTCGTCATAGGCAGTGACTTCGGCACGGATAAATCCACGCTCGAAGTCGGTGTGAATCTTGCCCGCTGCCTGTGGTGCAGTGGAGCCTTTCTCATAGGTCCAGGCACGCACCTCCTTTACACCGGCAGTGAAGTAGGTCTGCAGCCCGAGCAGGTGGTAACCAGCCCGGATTACACGGTTCAGGCCAGGCTCATCCAGCCCCATCTCCTGAAGAAACTCCACCTTCTCCTCCTCTTCGAGTTCGGAGAGTTCCGCTTCGATGGCGGCACAGACCGGCACCACCTCAGCCCCCTCCGCTTCGGCAATCTTGCGAACGGTTTCCAGATAGGGGTTATCTTCGAAGCCATCTTCCGCCACATTGGCGATGTACATGGTGGGCTTGATGGTAAGCAGATGAAGCTCATAAAGCTTCTCCTGCCCCTCTTCGCTCAGCTCCATTGCACGCACCGGGGCACCGGAGTCTAGATGATCCCGCACGGTGGCGAGAAAATCCCGCTGTGCCAGCGCCTCTTTATTGCCTGAGCGTGCCGTCTTCTCGACCCGGGCTATCGCCTTTTCGATGGTCTCCAGATCAGCCAGTGCCAACTCGGTGTTGATCACTTCGATATCGCTGGCCGGATCGATGGTTCCGGCAACGTGAATGACATTCTCATCCTGAAAACAGCGTACCACATGGCCGATGGCATCAGTCTCGCGAATATTGGCAAGAAACTTGTTACCCAACCCCTCACCTTTGGAAGCACCCGCTACCAGCCCGGCAATATCGACAAACTCCATGGTAGTGGGCAGAACCCGCTGCGGATTGACAATGGCTGCCAGTGCATCCAGGCGTGGATCGGGCATCGGCACCATTCCGACGTTGGGGTCAATGGTGCAGAAGGGGTAGTTTTCGGCATCAATACCGGACTGTGTCAGTGCATTGAAGAGGGTTGATTTGCCCACGTTGGGCAGCCCGACAATTCCACACTTGAATCCCATAATTCTCTATCCTGTTCTCTAAACTTTGCCACGACCGTGCAGACGGTTCATTGCCTTGGCGTGCTCTCCCTGAACAACCAAATCAAGCGCACGCAGGGCATCTTCCACAGCATCATCAATCTGCTCCCGCTCCTGCCGACCGGGACTGCCCAACACATAGTCTGTTACCGGCCTGCCGGTTTGCTGGGGTCTTCCAATACCGATACGCAGTCGATAAAAGGCATTTCCACAGTGAGAGATGATGTCACGCAGGCCATTGTGGCCTGCATGCCCTCCCCCCTGCTTGAGCCGTAACTGCCCCGGCGGCAGATCCAGCTCATCATGTGCAACCAGAATCGATTCAGTGTCGATCTTGTAGTAGCCAGCAAGTGCAGCCACCGCCTGACCACTACGATTCATGAAGGTGGTGGGCTTCAGCAACCAGACCTGAACACCGCCAAGCGCGATTTTCGCCACCTCAGCGTGAAACTTGCTCTCGAGCCGGAAAACCACATTTTCCTGCCGGGCCAAACCGTCCAGAAACCAAAACCCGGCATTGTGCCGGGTTGGTTCATATTGTGTACCCGGATTCCCGAGCCCCACAATCAGTGAGACCGGATCTCCCATCGGCTACAACTACGCTTCTGACTCAGCGTCGTCACTGGCCGCCTTGGAGCCGCGAGTCTTCTGAATGGTAGCGATGGCCTGATCATGATCCTCACCACGGCTCAGCGCGATGATCTTGACCCCTTCAGGCAGTACGATCTGGGAGAGACGGATAGAGTCTCCAATCTCCATTCCGGCCAGGTCGACATCAATACTCTCGGGCAGACTGGCCGCCAGACAGCTGATCTCTACATTGGCCATCAGGCGATTGAGTGCGCCACCAAGCTTGATACCGGGTGCTGCATCGGCATTGATGAAGTGCAGCGGCACGCTCATCTTGACCTCTTTCTTGCTGCTGATACGCTGGAAGTCGGCATGCAGCACCTTGGCCTTGGCAGGATGGCGCTGCAGATCTTTCAGTACTACGCTCTCTTTGGTACCTTCAACATCAATCGAGAGGATATGGCTGTAGAACTTCTCATCCTCCAGGTTGTGCCAGAGGTCATCATGCACCATGGTGATGGAGGTTGGCTCCTTGTCGTCCCCGTAGATTACCGCAGGAATACTGCCGGTATCACGCATGCGGCGGGTTGCTGCCTTGCCGAGATCACTACGCAGGGTTGCACTCATTTCAAAACTACTACTCATCTTTACTCTCCAAACCGGCAGCATCAGGGCCACCAAACACAACGTTACAAAATTCTCTTCACACTACTCCATGTAGAGTGAACTAACCGATTCACCGGTATACATCCGTCGAATCGTCTCGGCCAGCAGCTCTGCAGTCGAGATCTGGCGAATCCGCGAACAGGCTGCTGCCGCCGGGCTGAGCGGGATGGTGTCGGTCACCACCAACTCATCCAGAACAGAGGCGGTGATATTATCCACCGCCGGTCCAGACAGCACCGGATGGGTCGAATAGGCGTTAACCCGAGCCGCACCATGTTCTTTCAGTGCCTTGGCCGCCTTGCAGAGGGTACCTGCCGTATCGACCATATCATCCACCAGCACACAGGACTTACCCTCTACCTCACCTATGATGTTCATCACCTTGGCCACATTGGCCGCCGGGCGACGCTTGTCGATGATCGCCAGATCCAGCCCACCCAGCAGCTTGGCAATCGCCCTGGCTCGCACCACACCACCCACATCGGGGGAGACCACAATCAGATTGGTAAACTCATTACGCCAGATGTCTCCCATCAACAGCGGAGAGGCGTAGATATTATCTACCGGAATTCCGAAGAATCCCTGAATCTGATCGGCATGCAGGTCGATGGTCAACACATGGTCGACTCCTGCCTGTGCAATCATGTCCGCCACCAGGCGAGCCGAAATCGGTACACGCGCTGAGCGGGGACGACGATCCTGACGGGCATACCCGAAGTAGGGGATCACCGCCGTGATCTTGGCTGCCGAGGAGCGGCGCAACGCGTCCGACATCACCAGCAACTCCATCAAATTGTCATTAGTGGGTGCACAGGTGGATTGCAGCAGAAAGACCTCCTTTCCACGCACATTCTCCTGGATTTCAGCCATGACCTCGCCATCGCTGAAGCGTTCCACCGTGGCTTGCCCCAGTTTGTGATTCAGGTGCCGCGCCACCTTGCGAGCCAACTCCAAGTTGGAGTTGCCTGCAAACAACACGACATGATCATCATCACGACCTTTGTCGACCCTTTTCCACATAGCTCTGGCTCAAGCTCACCAAGTATCCAAAATTGGTTCGGGTGCATGGATTCGAACCACGATAAGCAGAATCAAAATCTGCTGTCCTGCCGTTAGACGACACCCGAATGTTCTCTTTTTACCGCATCCACAAGAGGGGAGCGATTCATCCCTCTCACCACAAAACCTTGCCACTGCGTCGGCAGCTGCTGCCAAACCGCTGCGGCCTCTGCACGGCTCTGCAGCGCCACAAACAGGCAGCTTCCGGTTCCCGTCATGCGTGCATCGCCAAAACGGGAGAGCCAACGCAGTGCTGTACCAACCTCCGGGTAACGCTTCACTACCACCGACTCACAATCGTTCCTGCCACCATCTGGCAGAGAGCCGCGTATTTTCGCTTTTGGGGTATTGCGTGTCAATTCCTTAGAGCGAAAAATTTCAGCCGTGGAAACAGCCACTTCAGGAGCGACGACAAGGTACCAAGGCTCGGGCGGCGAGACCTCGGTAATCTGTTCACCAACCCCTTCAGCCCAGGCAGCCGTGCCACGAACAAAAACCGGTACATCCGCACCCAGCGCCACCCCCAACTCGGCCAGCTCCCGGAGGGATAGGCCACACCCCCAGATCTGATTCAACGCCACCAGGGTCGTGGCAGCATCGGAACTCCCCCCACCCAACCCACCACCCGCCGGAATCTGCTTCTCTACCGCAATATCAACCCCTGCACTGGTGGCCGTTACCCGCTGCAACAGACGGGCGGCGCGCACCACCAGGTCATCCTCGGCGGCCACTCCAACCATCCCCTGTGAGCGGCTGATCTCTCCTGCTCCATTCGGGGTAAAGCTGAGCCAGTCGATCAGGTCGATAAACTGAAAAAGGGTCTGCAGCTCATGATAGCCATCCTCTCTCCGCCCGGTGATATGGAGAAAGAGATTGAGTTTTGCCGGTGCAGGCCAGCGCATCATTGGAGCTGCCACTGCTTCAATTTCAACTTGAGACGAACCTCCCCCCGCTCCAGCACCACAAACTCTGGCAGATCGAGCTCACCCACACGCTGGTAGCGCACAATCTCGACCTGCCACCCCGACTGCTGTAACTGTTGCAATCGGTTAGATGGGTCTAGCACCAGCGCCTGAACCTCTGCATCTGGGTCGGGTACGCCACGAATCCAGTGGCGCGCCGCCTCGACCGGGATCTGCCACCCCGTCACCTGCAGCAACAGCTGTGAAGGGGAGGTACCACGGTAGCGCTCACCACCACTCTCCAGTAGCGCCCCTTTCCGGTCACTGTGCAGTTTCAGTGCCCCCACCCCCAACAGGCCCGAGAGCTCAAAGCGTTGAGAAGCCTCTCCCTGTTGCCAGACAAAACTGCTCTGTCCCCCCTCCTGCGCCATACGCAGGGCCACCCGGCCCGAGACTTGCCATCGCTGCAGGGAATCCACTGCGGCCCGATGTGCCTGCCAGCTGGTAACCGCTTGCGGTGAATCAACCTGGGTAGGCGTCAACCCACAGCCACCGAGCTGCCACACGAGCATGATCAATGCGATTGACTGAAGCGGTTTCATCGCAGGCGATGAGCTATTAATCTTCCCGAAACAACTATTGGTTAAAGCGCCTCAGGGTCTCCAGCAACACCTGGTTATCCCCGTCAAACTGCCTGCCCAGCCGCCATACCCGCTTGGCCTCATCATAATCACCATTTACCCAGTGAACCTCCCCCAAATGGGCCGCCACCTCGGCATCTTCCCTGACCTCAAGCGCACGCTGCAGAAAGTCGATCGACTTCTCGAGATCCTTCAACTTGTAGAGCACCCAACCCATGCTATCGAGCACATAAAAATCCTTTGGCCGCAGCGCCAGCGCCTTCTCCAGATAGCCTTTGGCCTCATCGTAACGCCGTGTCTTCAAGGTCAGGGTATAACCCAGCGCATTCCAGGCATGATAGTGCCCAGGGTTTTTCTTGACGATGGTATGGAGATCGCGCTCCAGTGCAGCCAGATCCCCATTCAAGTCAGAGGCCATGGCACGCGAATAGAGCACATCCTCACTGCCCGGACTCAACTTCAGTGCCTGATCGTAGATCCGGATCGCCTCGGCAAACCGCTTTGCCTGCTCCAGCAGGCTGGCCTCAATCATCATCACCTGCACTTTTTTGTGGGGATCGTGCATGGCAAGCCCCCGCAAGATGGAGAGACCGGCATCGACATCCTCCTCGGCCATCAGGGTTGCCATCTCGATTCGTGCGTTGAGATAGAGCCCCCCTTTCCCCACCGAGGCATAGCGAGAAATGGCCTCCGGCAGATTTTTCTCCCCCTTTTCCACCTCACCCAGATAGAAATTGGCACGATCCTGTTGGCCCGGCAACTCGAGCAACACCTGCAACAGAGGACGCGCCCGATCATACTGCTGCTCATTGATGTATAGCAGCGATAGTGCATTGAGAATTTGTGCCGAACGCGGCGCCAACTCAAGCGCCTGTTCAAACTCCAGCACGGCATCATGGGTGCGCATCTGCTTCAACAGGGCCTGACCATAACGTACCCGAACATCCACATCGTCCGGTGACTTCTCAACCTGCTGTCGCAGGAAGCGCAACTGCTCGCCCGTACGCTCTAGAGACTCCAGCACGGTCCCACGCAATACCACCGCCTTGCTCCAGCCCGGCTCAATCTCCAGTGCCTTGTCTACTGCCTTGAGCGCCTCCTCAAATTGCTGTTTGCGGCTGTAGTACCAGCCCAGCGTATACCATCCCTCGGGCTTCTGCTGATAGCGGTTGACCAACGCTCGCAGCACCTTTTCTGCCAGCGCTCCATCCGGCTCCTTGCGCAGCTGCTCGGCAACAATTCGAAAGCCTGGGGAGAGCGCATCGCCATGGTCCCCCAGCAGCCGGTTGAACTGCTCCACCGCTTGTTCGACCTGCTTGTCACGTAGATAGAGCGCACCCAGAATGCGCCTCGCCTCCAGACTATCGGGTTCCAGCTCCACCCAACGCCGGGTAGCCTCGATGGTCTGGGGCACATTCTGGCTATGGATGGACAGTTTTGCTCCACGCTGGGCAATCAACGGGTGTTGAGACAGGCTTGCAGCACGCGCATAGTAGTCAAACGCAGCCTCATGGTTCCCTTGCAGGGCCGAAATTTCGGCTGCCAGAATGTTGAAGATCAGCCCATCCCCCGCTTCATGGGCAGGCGCAACCCGAACACTCTGGTTCATGGCGGATGACGCGCCCTGTGGCGAGCCAGCCAACGTAGTTGAAGTGGTGGTACACCCAGCCAGGAGAGCCACAACGGTGAGAATGAAGAACTGCAACATAGCTATAATTTGTCTCGAAAGTATTGGTGCTACTGATCTGGAACCGACACAGCGATACTCTCGAGCCTGTCGCAGACAGGAGCCGCCATTACCTTTAAAATCAGTGATACCTGTTGGATTCATATCGAAATGATGACAGACCGGCGAGAGTAACATGATAAGTTGAGCAAGACACCCTTTGATTCTTGAGTTTTATTACTAAATCCAGCAGAATCCGAACCCTCTACTTTTCATCTTAGGTCATCACGAGTACAACATGACGCTGGTCGCATTCGGAATCAACCACAAGACAGCCCCTGTCGACATCCGGGAGAAGGTCTCCTTTGCCCCGGAAAAGATTCCGCACGCCCTCAAGGACCTCACTTCGATTCATGAATTTGAAGAGGCCGCGATCCTCTCCACCTGTAACCGCACCGAAGTCTACTGCGGCATGAAGCGTTACAACGAGAACAGTGTGGTCGAGTGGCTGAGTGATTTCCATCAGCTGCAGAGCAGCAAGGTTCGGCCCTACACCTACATCCATCCGGATGATGGGGCTGTACGTCATATGCTACGTGTTGCCAGTGGGTTGGATTCGCTGGTACTGGGCGAGCCACAGATCCTGGGGCAGATGAAGAACGCCTTCAGCGCCGCGAATGAGGCCGGCACCACCGGCAAGATGCTCAACCGCCTGTTCCAGCACACCTTCAAGTCTGCCAAGCAGGTACGCACCGATACCGCCATCGGTAGCAGTCCGGTTTCGGTTGCCTTTGCCGCAGTCTCACTGGGCAGGCAGATCTTTGGTGATCTGGGAGGCAAGACGGTGCTACTGATCGGTGCTGGCGAGACCATTGAGCTGGCAGCCCGCCATCTGCACGAGCAGGGCATTGGTCGCATGATCATTGCCAACCGTACCGTAGAAAAGGCACACCATC
>CAYFNH010000105.1:0-7589 GCA_964344435.1 uncultured Piscirickettsiaceae bacterium
GAAGGGGATGAGCTGGAGGTTGCAGTACTGGGTGTGGATCGCAAGTCCCACTCCATCAACCTCTCGATCAAGCAGAAAGAGTCTCTGGATGAAGAGAAGGCAATCAAGGATTACAATGAGGCGAATGCGGTAGAAGATACCGGTTCGACCACCATTGGTGATCTGATCAAGGAGCAAATGGGCTCCTGAATAATCACCCCGCTCCGGCCTGTACGCTCCTGATGGCGATGTTGAAAAATGTGCTTTAAACACCTTTTTGCCTTGCCCTGGAAACGTACAGGCTGGATCTGAACGATTATTGTGGTTAATCAAACGGCGGTTGTTTGTGTGGTGTTGGACAACCCTCTATTTGATTCTATTTGGGAAGAGTCATGACAAAATCAGAACTAATTGAATCGCTGTACAAAAAGCTTCCGCACCTGGCCTATACCGATGTGGAGATGGCGGTGAAGACCATCATCGAGACCATGACCGATGCTTTGGGGGCTGGGCAGAGGATTGAGATTCGGGGGTTTGGGAGTTTCTCTCTGCACCACCGGCCTGCGCGAATGGGGCGTAACCCGAAGACCGGAGAGTCGGTTGCTCTGCAGGAGAAGTATGTGGCCCACTTCAAGCCGGGCAAAGAGCTGCGTGAGCGAGTAAACGAGGCGTGGCTCGACAAGAAGTAAGGTTGGATTACAGCCGTTTATCAAATTGTTTGTGCGGTGAGCTATAGATGCGCATCCTGACACTCTTCCTCTTTCTGATTGTGGTGGGATTGGGGGTGCTGTTCTCGGTACTCAATGCGGTGCCGGTCTCCTTTGACTACTATCTGGGGCAGGGGGAATTCCCGCTCTCCCTGTTGTTGGTGGTTGTGCTTGCGACCGGTGTGGTGCTGGGGATCCTCTCCTCACTACCCTCTCTTCTGTCGCTGAAGATGCGCCTGCGCAGAGCGGAAAAAGCGTCCACGAATGAGTGAGTGGTTCCCCTATCTGGGGTTCATGTTGCTGCCTGTGGCTGCAGCCTCCGGCTGGTGGTTGGCCAGAAAAGGGGAGATGGATAAGCACGGCAGTTTCTCCTCCGACTATTTTCGTGGCCTGAACTATCTGGTCAATCGAGAGCAGGAGCGAGCCATTGACCTCTTTTCGCGTCTGCTCGAGGAGGCGCCTGAGCTGGTAGAGACCCATTTGGCGCTGGGAACCCTGTTTCGGCGTCAGGGGGACACCTCTCAGGCGATTCAACTCCATAGCAATCTGGTCGAGAGTGAAAACCTCAGTGGTGAACAGCGTGCACTGGCACTGCTGGAGCTGGGGCGTGACTACATGAAGGCCGGGTTGCTGGATCGTGCGGAGCAACCCTTTCTGGATCTGGTGGAGTTGGGGCAGTATGTCCAGGAGGCGTACGATGCCCTGGTGGTGATCTACCAGCAGGAGCAGGAGTGGGATCGGGCGATCGAGATGCTGCGCGCGCAGCAAAAGAGCGGGCGTAACAATGCTGCGGTGATCGCACAGCTGCTCTGCGAGAAGGCCGAGCTGGCGCGGGTTTCGACCGATCTGAAGGAGGCCGCCCATCTGGTCGAACAGGCCCTGAAAGAGGATCCACACGCGGTACGTGCAATGATGATGCGTGCCGAGATACAGGCAACGACCGGGCAGACGGACCAGGCTATTGCCAGCTACAAGAATATTGAGCAGCAGAATGCCGATTATCTACCCAATGTCATCCAGCCACTGCTGGCGCTTTATCGTACGGCTGGAGAGGCGCAGGAGGTGTTGGATTACCTTGCCAGCCTGTTGCAGGCTCACCCCAGCACCACGGTATTGCTGGCTACGGTAGAGCAGGTGAAGTTGATGCATGGTGGTCGCAAGGCCGAGCAGTATCTGGTCGAGCAGCTCAAGAAACGCCCATCGGTGCGTGGTCTTGAGCAGTTGATTGAACTCAACCTGGCTCATGCCGAGGAGCCGGCGGCACGTGAAGGGCTGCTGGGATTGCAGATGCTCACCCGGCAGCTGCAGGAGGAGAAGCCGGAGTACCAGTGTAGTCAGTGTGGTTTTCAGGCCCATAATCTGCACTGGCAGTGCCCGGGCTGTAACCGCTGGAACACCATCAAGCCGATTGTCGGAGTCTCCGGCGAGTAGTGTGGTGGGTACAGTAGTACCAGCTATTTGCGGGTGCTGCAAAAATAATGGGGTAATAGAGGCGTGCCCCGTAGACCTTTACCTGTCAGGAGAGTAGAATTCGCTCTCGATCTCTCGTTCAGAGAGTGTAGGTTCGAAGAGAATTTTTTTAACGGGATTCTGGCTTGCGGAGGCATTGGAAAGTGCCGTCCCAGAGATTAAAGAGTCCCGTTTTCTATGCGCGAAGATTGAACTATGACAACACCTGCTGTGCTTGCTTTGGAAGATGGGAGCCTCTTTTACGGGGAGTCGATTGGTATTTCTGGTGAGACGGTGGGTGAAGTGGTCTTCAATACCGCCCAGACCGGTTATCAGGAGATCCTCACCGATCCCTCCTATCTGCGACAGATTGTCACCCTCACCTATCCCCATATCGGTAATGTCGGTACCAATGCGGAAGATGAAGAGTCTGCCGGTGGGGTGATGGCGGCTGGTCTGGTGATTCGGGATCGTTCACAGATCACCAGTAACTGGCGCAGCACGGAAGATCTCAGCGACTATCTGCAGCGCCACAACACGGTGGCGATTGCCGGAATCGATACCCGTCGTCTGACCCGTATTCTGCGCGAAAAAGGGGCACAGGGGGGCTGTATCGTGGCGGGTGAGCATATCGATGCAGAGGCAGCGGTTGAGTCTGCCAAGCGCTTCGCTGGCCTGCAGGGGATGGATCTCGCCATTGAGGCCACCACAAAATCCGAATATGACTGGGAGCAGGGGAGCTGGGAGCTGGAAGAGGGGCTGCCCGCTCCGGTCGAGAATCCTGCATCACTACCCTGGCATGTGGTGGTCTATGACTATGGAGTGAAGCGTAATATCCTGCGCATGCTGGTCGATCGTGGCTGTCGCCTGCAGGTGGTGCCGGCCAATACTCCGGTCGAAGAGGTGCTCTCCCGCAATCCGGACGGAGTTTTCCTCTCCAACGGTCCGGGTGATCCCGAACCATGTACCTACGCACAGAACAGTATTCAACGATTGCTGGAGGAGAAGATGCCGCTGTTCGGTATCTGTCTTGGTCATCAGCTGCTCTCACTGGCCAGTGGTGCCAGGACACTGAAAATGAAGTTTGGTCATCACGGTGCCAACCACCCGGTACAAAAACTGGATGGAGGGGAGGTGATGATCACCAGCCAGAACCATGGCTTTGCGGTGGATGAGGAGAGTCTGCCGAGCAATCTTGCAGCGACTCACCGTTCCCTGTTTGATGGCTCGTTGCAGGGGGTGGAACGTACCGACTGCCCCGCCTTCAGCTTCCAGGGGCACCCCGAGGCGAGCCCCGGGCCACACGATGTGGCGCCCCTGTTTGACCACTTTATCGAATTGATGCAGCAGCGCCGTGACGCTGGGCAGGAGGTGTAACCATGCCAAAGCGTACCGATATTCAATCCATACTGATCATTGGTGCCGGTCCGATTGTAATCGGTCAGGCGTGCGAGTTTGACTACTCCGGTGCCCAGGCCTGCAAGGCGTTGCGGGAAGAGGGGCTGCGGGTCATCCTGGTCAACTCCAACCCGGCCACCATCATGACCGATCCCGACATGGCCGATTCGATCTATATCGAGCCGATTCACTGGGAGACCGTAGAGAAGATCATCGAGAAAGAGAAACCGGATGCACTGCTGCCTACCATGGGTGGGCAGACTGCGCTCAACTGCGCGCTCGATCTGGAGCGAGAAGGGGTGCTGGAGAAACATGGCGTAGAGATGATCGGTGCCACCCGAGATGCGATCGACAAGGCGGAGGATCGTGAGCGCTTTCGCGATGCGATGCACAAGATCGGGCTGGATACACCGAAATCGGCCATTGCCCACAGCCTGGAGGAGGCGCAACAGGTGCAGGCGCCACTCGGTTTCCCGGTCATCATTCGCCCCTCCTTCACCATGGGGGGCAGCGGTGGTGGCATTGCGTATAACCGAGAAGAGTTTATCGAGATCTGCGAGCGTGGGCTCGACCTCTCGCCCACCAATGAGCTGCTGATCGAGGAGTCGGTGCTGGGGTGGAAAGAGTATGAGATGGAGGTGGTGCGTGACCGCAAGGATAACTGCATCATCATCTGCTCGATCGAGAACTTCGATCCGATGGGGGTCCATACCGGCGACTCCATCACCGTTGCCCCAGCGCAGACCCTGACTGACAAGGAGTACCAGATCATGCGTAACGCCTCGCTGGCGGTGCTGCGTGAGATCGGTGTTGATACCGGTGGCTCCAACGTACAGTTTGCGATCAATCCCGAGAACGGAAGGATGATCATCATCGAGATGAACCCACGGGTATCGCGCTCTTCCGCACTGGCCTCGAAGGCGACCGGTTTCCCCATCGCCAAGGTGGCAGCCAAGCTGGCGATCGGCTATACCCTGGATGAGCTGCAGAATGAAATTACCGGTGGGGCTACCCCCGCCTCGTTCGAGCCCTCAATCGATTACGTGGTGACCAAGATTCCACGCTTCACCTTCGAGAAATTCCCACAGGCGGAGGCGACCCTGACCACCCAGATGAAATCGGTCGGGGAGGTGATGGCGATGGGGCGTACCCAGCAGGAATCCCTGCAGAAGGCACTGCGTGGCCTGGAGGTGGGCTCTGATGGTTTTGATGAGCAGATCGACTTGGAGGCCGAAGAGCTGACCGAGGTGCTGCGCAAGAAGCTGCGGGTACCCGGTCCTGATCGCATCTGGTACATCGGTGACGCCTTTCGTGCCGGTTGGTCGATGGAGGAGATTTTTGAAGAGACCCAGATTGACCGCTGGTTCCTGATCCAGATCGAGGATCTGATCCAGGATGAGGCCAGGGTGAAGGCAGCCGGGTTAGCTGGGCTGGATGTGCTCATGCTGCGCTCCCTGAAACGTAAAGGCTTCTCCGATCGGCGTCTGGCCAAGTTGGTCAATAGTGATGAGTATGCACTGCGCGCCCATCGCCATCAGTTGGGGGTACGCCCGGTCTTCAAGCGGGTCGATACCTGTGCCGCCGAGTTTCCCACCAACACGGCGTACATGTACTCCACCTATGAGGAGGAGTGTGAGTCCAACCCGTCGGACAACAACAAGATCATGGTGTTGGGTGGCGGGCCGAATAGAATTGGTCAAGGCATCGAGTTTGACTACTGTTGCGTTCATGCCGCACTGGCGATGCGTGAAGATGGCTACGAGACCATCATGGTCAACTGCAACCCGGAGACCGTTTCGACCGACTACGATACCTCGGACCGACTCTATTTCGAGCCACTGACGCTGGAAGATGTGCTGGAGGTGATCGACAAGGAGCAGCCGGTCGGTGTCATTGTCCAGTATGGTGGACAGACGCCACTCAAACTGGCGCAGGACCTGGAGAAGGCGGGAGCGCCGATCATTGGTACCTCGCCCGACTCAATCGATCTGGCCGAGGATCGAGAGCGTTTCCAGCAGGCCCTCAACAAGCTGGGGCTGTTGCAACCCCCCAACCGTACCGCACGTGCCGAGGAGGAGGCGTTGCAACTGGCGGAAGAGATCGGTTATCCGTTGGTGGTGCGCCCCTCTTATGTGTTGGGTGGCCGGGCGATGGAGATCGTGCATGATGCCGAGGGGCTGCAGACCTACTTCCGCGAGGCGGTACAGGTCTCCAACGAGAGTCCGGTGCTACTCGACCGCTTCCTCAATGATGCGGTGGAGGTCGATGTCGATGCCATCTGTGACGGTGAGGAGGTGCTGATCGGCGGTATCATGCAGCATATCGAGCAGGCGGGGGTTCACTCTGGTGATTCAGCCTGTTCACTGCCACCGTATGATCTCTCTGCCGATATCCAGGATCGACTGCGTGAACAGACCCGTGCACTGGCGCTTGAGTTGAATGTGTTGGGGTTGATGAATATTCAGTTCGCCATCCAGGGGGAGCTGATCTATGTGCTGGAGGTCAATCCGCGTGCCTCACGTACGGTACCGTTTGTCTCCAAGGCGACGGGGCGTCCGCTGGCGAAAATTGCAGCCCGATGCATGGCGGGGCAGAGCCTCAAGTCGCAAGGGATCACCGAGGAGATTGTTCCCGAACACTACGCGGTGAAAGAGGCGGTCTTCCCTTTTGTTAAATTCCCGGGTGTTGATCCGCTGCTGGGGCCGGAGATGAAGTCGACCGGTGAGGTGATGGGCGTTGGTTATAGCTTTGGTGAGGCCTTTGCCAAGTCACAGTTGGCCGCGGGTGCGGCCCTGCCGGCATCTGGCAAGGCCTTTGTCAGTGTGCGTGAAGGGGATAAGGAGGCGGTAGTACCGGTAGCCAAAGCACTGGCCGATTCCGGTTTTGAAATTGTCGCAACCCGCGGAACGGCCAGAGTTCTGGGGGCGGCTGGCGTCCCCTGCGAAAAGATCAACAAGGTCACCGAGGGGCGTCCACATATCGTGGATGCGATCAAGAATGAGGAGATTGATCTGATTATCAATACCACCGAAGGGAAGCAGGCGATTGCAGACTCGTTTTCCATTCGTCGGGAGACCCTCAACCATAAGGTCACCTACTTCACCACCATAGCGGGTGCACAGGCGATGGCCTATGCGCTGGAGAAGCTGGATGACCGTGGGGTCAATCGCCTGCAGGATCTGGGAGGAGCGTAACCGGACTCAGAAACGATCTGAATCTGTTACGGGCATTGTTGAAAGAATCAAGAGGAGTGTAAGTGAAATGAACAAGATTCCGGTAACCCTGCGTGGGGCGGAAAAGATGCGTCAAGAGCTGCAGCAGCTCAAAACCGTGGAGCGTCCGGCAGTGATCGAAGCCATTGCAGAGGCCCGTGCCCATGGTGATCTGAAAGAGAATGCAGAGTACCATGCGGCCCGCGAGCAGCAGGGCTTTATCGAAGGGAGAATCCAGGATCTGGAATCGAAGCTGAGCAACTGTCAGGAGATTGATGTTGCCTCTCTACCACAGAATGGAAAGGTGGTCTTCGGGGTTACGGTAGATCTGGAGGATGAAGATACTGGGGACGCAGTCAGCTACCAAATTGTTGGCGATGATGAAGCCGATATCAAGGAGAACAAGATCTCGGTCAACTCTCCGATCGCCCGTGCGATGATCGGTAAGGAGGAGGGGGACAGTGCTGTTGTGGAGGCGCCGGGCGGAACCCGAAATCTGGAGATCGTCGAGGTTCGCTATCTTTGAGGAGGAGAGCCTGCCTCACAGGCAGAGCGCTCACGCGTAAATGCTGATCGACCCGGTCATGTTGCGGGCAACCCCCTGTTGCAGCTCTGCCTGCCGCTCCTGGGTTCTCTCTACGGTTTTTTGTTCAACCTCGGCGCTGAGTGCGGCATCTCTCTCCCGAATGGCCTGATAGTTCTGTTGCATCAGGCCAGCCAGAGGATGGGCGTAAACACTATCGATATCCATTGTACTTCTCCACAAATATCCCGGCATCCTTGCCGAGGTTGCTGAACGAAGCCGCTACGCGGCAGGTCACCCCCTATCCCCCATCACGGTAAG
>CAYFNH010000106.1:0-7232 GCA_964344435.1 uncultured Piscirickettsiaceae bacterium
ACCTCATACCCCGCATATTCATCCTCCTCCACCCGCTGCTCGGTCTGTGACTTCAACACAACATCCTGATTCCGCTCTGCGATCTTCTCCGCCACCTCCGGCAATACCAATTCCACCTGCTCTTCCAGCTTCACCAACACCAATTTCCCCGCTGCCAGCTGCTGTTGCTGTGCTTCGGTCACATAGATCTTGCGCACCCGGCCTGCATCGACAAAATGGTAAGCCGACTCCCCATCCTCGCGCGAGAGTTTATTGGCCTCAATCAACTGACGCACCTGCGCCGCAACTGACTTGCGTCGCGCATCCTCCTCCCGTTGACGGTTGAGCGCTCGATCCCGCGCCACCTTCTCCGCCTGCTGCTGTTTCAAGGTAGCGTCACCGTGACCCGGCTTCGCCTGTTTGCGCGCCTTGTGCTTCTGCTTCTTGACCTGCTGTGCCTGCTTCTTATTGGCGAGATTGGCCTTTAACAGTTGATCCTGCAGTGAATTACCCATTGTTCTGACTCATATTGGCTCTCAATTTGGCTTTATCGGATTGTTGACGATTGTAACGGAATGGTTATTGCATCTTTCTCTTCAAGTCGACCCAATCTGACGCTCAACCACACAGACCAAGAGGGATAGCAATCATGAAACGGCTCATCACCCAGATTCTGCATGATCTGAAGAAGATTTTTACCGGCTGCACGCACCAGTTTGATGGCGGCGGACTGACACAGGAGGAGAAGATCGAGCACCTCAGCGACTACCATCCTCCCTACGCACACTGATCCAATCCGTTAGATTGCAGAGAGTTCCGACAACGGCCAACGCGCCCGCGTCTCGATCCCCAGACTACTCTGCTCACCGGCCTCCAGCCGCAGCGCCCCGGCAAAGGCGATCATCGCCCCATTGTCGGTACAGAACTCCAGCCGGGGGAAGTAGGCCTGCCCCCCCTCCGCCACTGCAATCTCGGTCAACCGTTGACGAATTCTGCGGTTGGCACTGACTCCACCCGCCACCACCAGTCGATTCATCTCACACTGTCGCAATGCACGTCGACACTTGATCGCCAGAGTATCGGCCACTGCCTCCTCAAAGGCGCGGGAAACATCGGCAGCGATGGTCTCGTCACTGTGCTGCTCCAGGGTATTGCGGGCAAAGGTCTTGAGACCACTGAAGCTGAAATCAAGACCGGGGCGATCGACCATCGGCCGGGGGAAGGTGAAGCGATCGGGATTGCCCTGCTCAGCCAGCTTTGAGAGTGCCGGACCGCCAGGATAGCCCAACCCAATCAGTTTTGCGGTCTTGTCGAAGGCCTCACCGGCCGCATCATCGATCGACTCTCCCAGCGCCTCATACTGCCCAATACCATCCACCCGCACCAGCAGGGTATGACCGCCAGAGACCAGTAGCGCGACAAAGGGGAACTCTGGCACGGCCTCTTCCAGCAACGGGGCCAACAGGTGCCCCTCCATATGGTGTACCGCGACCGCCGGAACATCCCAGGCATAGGCAAGACTGCGCCCGACTGAGGCGCCGACCATCAGCGCCCCCATCAACCCCGGCCCTGCGGTGTAAGCGACACCACCAATCTGCGACTTGTCGATGCCGGTCTCGGACAACAATTGCTCAGTTAGAGGAATAACGCGCTGAATATGGTCACGCGAGGCCAGCTCCGGCACTACCCCACCATACTCGGCATGCATCGATGCCTGGCTGTAGAGGGTGTGGCCACGCAGACCCACACCACTCTCATAGAGGGCGATGCCGGTCTCGTCGCAGGAGCTTTCAATACCTAGAACAATCATGACGGAGAAGTATACCGCCAGTCACTCATTATGATGTGGTCGCGGCCGTAAAAAGCTGGCAAAACGGGGGAGGCCATTAACGGTGGTGCCAGTGTGCTTGTAGGAGATGCGGCTACCGACTGTTGGCGGCTCTAGCCGCTCCTGATCACTGAAGCCGGAACCGATACGGAACCGCTGCCCCTCTGTATCTTCCACCAGCAGCGCTCCCATCATTCCGGCATACTTCCCCTTGCCCGGCAGAATCTGGATCACCGTCGCCTCTGCATCTTGCCATGGTTTCAACTTCAGCAGAGCTGCACTTCTGCCGCCGTGGTAACGAGAGTCGGCGCGGTGCAGCATCAACCCTTCACCCCCAGCAGCAACGATCTGGTCCAGCTTTGTCAGCAGTGCCTCTTCCGAGTCGAGCTGGAACTGCTCCACCGGCTGCAGCCATGGTATTCCGGCCTGCCGAGTCAAAGTCTGCATCTGCCCCAGCCGTTGAGTGAAATTGCCTGCCGCTCCCGGCAGCTCAAACAGGCGATATTGAATCCTGTGCCACTCCTGGTCGTCTGGCTGTTTGCGCCGCACCGCTGCCGAAACCGCTTCAAAGGTTTTGCGTCCCATCCACAACTCTCCATCCAGTGGCTGTTGCGGAAAATCACGGGTAAACCACTGGGGTACCTGAATCACTCGCCCACTGCGAAAATGGAGCTGCTGCCCATCCCAGATCGCGCGCACCCCATCCAGCTTCTCACTCACCCACCACTGGCTCAGATCCAGCTGCTGACGGTAGACCTTGGCCAGCAACGGATCGATCTCCAGCGCCACCGAATGGAGCGAAAAGAGCACCATCCACAGCCACAACATCAATCGCTGGAAAAACATTGCACCCCTCCTCTCAGCCCCGTATAATGCGCGGCTCTTTAATGAAAACCGGTTGAAAACTGAAGGATACAACCAGAATGCCAAGTATACGAGTACGAGAAAATGAGAACTTTGATTACGCCCTGCGCCGCTTCAAGCGTGCGGTAGAGAAGGCCGGCACCGTTGCCGAGGCCCGTGAGCGTGAGTTCTACGAGAAGCCCACACAGGTTCGCAAGCGCAAGTCCGCCGCTGCCGTGAAGCGCACCCAGAAGCGTGTCTCTCGCGAGCGCAGCACCATGCGTCGCAACCGCGGCCTGCTCTCTCGCTAAGATCGAGTAACCATGTCCACCCTCGAGCAGATCAACGCCAGTGTAAAGGAGGCGATGCGCGCCAAGGATAAGGAGCGCCTCAAAATCCTGCGGATGATCACTGCAACCGTCAAACAGGTTGAGGTGGACGAGCGTATTGAGGTCGATGAGCCACGCATGCTCTCGATCCTCGACAAGATGGTGAAGCAGCGTCGCGACGCCATCGCCCAGTTCGAGTCTGCCGGCCGGGATGATCTGGCCGCTGGCGAGATCGCCGAGGTCGCCGTCATTCAGGAGTTCATGCCTGAACAGCTCTCCGACGAAGAGATCGAGGAGATGATCAAGGCGGCCATCGCCGAGAGCGGTGCCGAGTCGATGAAGGATATGGGCAAGGTGATGGGAATCATCAAACCCAAGGCACAAGGCCGTGCCGATATGGGGCAACTGAGCGGCAAGATTAAAGCGCTACTGGGATAATAGCCCCACCAATATCCACAGGTCACTGTGTTACTCTTTGACGCATGGCTGGCCGCATCCCCTCCACATTTATTGATGAACTGCTGACCCGCATTGATATTGTCGATGTGGTCGATGCGCGCGTCCCGCTCACCAAGAAGGGGCGCGAATTCCAGGCCTGCTGCCCCTTCCACCACGAAAAGACCCCCTCCTTCACCGTCAGTCAGGTGAAGCAGTTTTACCACTGCTTCGGCTGTGGCGCCCACGGTACCGCCATCGGCTTCCTGATGGAGTACGAGAACATGCCCTTCCCCGAGGCGGTGGAGGATCTCGCTGCCAAGGCGGGGGTGGAAGTGCCACGCGACGAGGAGCCAGGCGACAAACCGAAGGAGAACCTCGCCCCTCTTTTCAATTTGATGGAGCAGGTCGGCGGCTGGTACAAACAGCAGCTGAAGTCCCATCCTCAGTCAGCCGCTGCAATCAGCTACCTCAAGCAGCGCGGACTCAGTGGCGAGATCGCCGCCCGCTATGGACTCGGCTTTGCCCCCGAGGGGTGGAGCCACCTGCATGAGGCGATGGGGCAGGACAAGACCACTACCCAACAGCTGACCCGCACCGGGATGTTGATCGAGAAAGAGAACGGCGGCCACTACGACCGTTTTCGCAACCGCATCATGTTCCCGATCCACGATGGACGTGGGCGGGTGATCGGCTTTGGTGGACGGGTACTGGGGGACGAGAAGCCGAAGTATCTCAACTCACCGGAGAGTCCTCTCTTCCACAAGGGACAGGAGCTGTATGGTCTCTACCAGGCGCGCAAGAGCAGCCGCACCCTGAGCCAGATTCTGGTGGTCGAGGGCTATATGGATGTAGTGGCACTGGCACAGTACGGCATCCGTTACAGTGTGGCGACCCTCGGCACCGCCACCACCTCCGACCACCTCAACCAGCTCTTTCGCAGCGTCAGTCGTATTGTCTTCTGTTTTGATGGTGATCGTGCCGGGCGTGATGCCGCCATCAAGGCGATGGATACCGCAATCCCGTTGATGCGCGACGGGCGTGAGATCCTCTTCATGTTCCTGCCTGACGGGGAGGATCCCGACACCCTGGTGCGCCAGGAGGGAACGCAGCAGTTCGAGCAGCGCGTCGCCAAGGCGGTTCCGCTCTCGCAGTTCTTCTTTGCCCAGCTGGAGCAGCAGGTCGATATCCACTCCCTCGATGGGCGCGCCAAACTGGTTGCACTGGCCCGCCCCAAACTCTCTCGCCTCCCCGCTGGCATGTTCCGCGAAATGATGTTCAAGCAGCTCTCCAATCTGGTCGAGATGGAGGAGGAGACCATATCCGGTCATCTGCTGGAACCGGCACAACCGAAAGAACCCACTCGTGAACCACAGAGCACACCACAAACCAGCAGTGGCCCCTCCCCGGTTCGGCTGATCCTCTCCGCACTGCTACATAACCCTCACCTGATCACCCACATCCCCACGGTTGCACCGCTCAAGGAGATCGACAATCCCGGTATTCCGCTGCTGAGCGCGGTGATCGAAGTGCTGCAGCAGCACCCCAACCTCACCCCGGCTGCCCTGCTGGAACGGTGGCGCGGTGATCCAAACGAGGCGATGCTACACAAGGTGGCGCAGTGGACGCCACCGATCCCAGAGGCCGGTATTGAGCAGGAGTTTATCGGTGCCTACCAACAGTTACTGAAACTGGCCCACGAGCAGACCACCGAAAAGCTACTGAAGAAATCATCTGAAGGGCCGCTCACTGATGCCGAAAAGGCACAGCTGCAGCAACTCCTTTCCACTCAATGAGTTGCTAAAATAGTTGTAACACCTCCCTCAACCTGTAGTAAAATATGCGGCCTTTTTGTACCGATCAACTGCATCTGCACGGGTTTACCACTCTATGTCTCAACCAATCAAAGCCGAAGAAAACGAGATTAAGAACCTGATTGCCAAAGGAAAAGAGCAGGGTTATCTCACCTATGGCGAGATCAATGACCTCCTTCCCGGCGAGATTACCGACACCGATGAGATTGAGAACGTCATCAGCGTAATCAACTCCATGGGCATCAACGTACTGGAGAAGGCTCCAGACGAAGAGAGCCTGCTGATTACCGGTGAAAGTGGCACCAGTACAGACGATACCGACGAAGATGCTGCCGCAGAGGCGGCCTCAGTACTGCTCTCTGCTGAAGGCGAAGCGGGACGCACCACCGACCCTGTGCGCATGTACATGCGTGAGATGGGGTCTGTCGAGCTACTGACCCGCGAAGGTGAAATCGCCATCGCCAAGCGCATTGAGGAGGGGATGCGGCAGATGATGAATGCCCTTGCTCTCTACCCAAGCACCATCGAAGAGCTTCTGAAAGAGTTTAGCAAGGTCAGCACTGGAGACCAGGAGCTCAACAGCGTCATTACTGGTCTTTGCGACTACTGCCCGGAACCTCCCACCTCCACTGCCAGTAAAAACAGTGATAACGACGACAATGAGGATGATGAGGGCTTCACCGGACCACCGCCCGAGATGATGACCGGCCGCCTGCAGGGCATCGCCGAGCTCTCCAAAAAGCTGGAACGTAGCGAAAAGCGTAATGGCAAGGATCACGAAAAAAGTGATGCACTACGCCGCGAAATTGCTGACCAGTTCATGCAGTGCAAACTGGTACCCAAGCTACTCGATCGCCTGATCATTGATATCCGTGGCGCGATGAACAAGGTGCGTGACAGTGAACGCACCATCATGAACCTTGCGGTTGAACGTGCAGGGATGCCGCGCAAGGATTTCATCACCTCCTTTCCAAAGAACGAGACCAACCTGGAGTGGCTCGACAAGCAGGTGGCGGCCAAGAAGAAGCACTCTGCCACCCTGAAGCGCTACTCACGGGACATTCTGCGCGCACAGAAGAAACTGCTCAATCTGGAAGAGGAGTGCGGAATCTCCATCGACCGCCTCAAGGAGATCAACCGAATGATGTCCATTGGCGAGGGCAAGGCTCGCCGCGCCAAAAAGGAGATGATCGAAGCCAATTTGCGACTGGTGATCTCCATTGCCAAGAAGTACACCAACCGTGGTCTACAGTTCCTCGACCTGATCCAGGAGGGTAACATTGGCCTGATGAAGGCGGTCGACAAGTTCGAGTACCGTCGTGGGTTCAAATTTTCCACCTATGCAACCTGGTGGATTCGACAGGCAATTACCCGCTCCATTGCTGACCAGGCACGCACCATCCGCATTCCGGTGCACATGATCGAGACCATCAACAAGCTCAACCGCATTCAGCGCCAACTGCTGCAGGAGATGGGGCGCGAGCCCACTCCGGAAGAGTTGGCCGAGAAGATGGAGATACCGGAAGACAAGATCCGCAAGGTACTCAAAATCGCCAAGGAGCCAATCTCGACCGAGACCCCGATTGGTGATGACGAAGACTCCAGCCTGGGAGACTTTATCGAGGATACCAACGTGATCCAGCCGGACGATTCCGCCACCACCATTGGCCTCTCCGAAGATGTTCAGAACGTGCTGGCAGGGCTGACCCCACGTGAAGCCAAGGTACTGCGTATGCGTTTTGGCATCGATATGAACACTGATCATACGCTCGAAGAGGTGGGCAAGCAATTTGATGTCACCCGTGAACGTATTCGTCAGATTGAGGCGAAGGCACTGCGCAAGCTGCGCCATCCTTCTCGTTCGGACAAACTGGAAAGTTATCTGGACGCAAACTGATCCGCCCCTCTAGCAAACAGAAAGATTTTGGGCCTATAGCTCAGTTGGTTAGAGCAGGGGACTCATAATCCCTTGGTCCCTGGTTCGAGTCCAGGTGGGCCCACCAA
>CAYFNH010000107.1:0-6939 GCA_964344435.1 uncultured Piscirickettsiaceae bacterium
TAACCTACGCCGGTTTTCAAGACCGGTACATTCAACCAGCTCTGTCACCTCTCCTATGGCGCGCTATTTTACTCAAACCCTTATCAGCAAGCAATAAAAAACCTCAACACATTTCTGTGTTGAGGTTTTTGAGTAGGACAGTGTCTGTTCTCTTACTGTGCAGCAGGAGCAACAGGAGCATACGGGTAGTATGGACGGCTCTCGGTACGCAGGTCAGAAGTTCCGTTGAAGCGGCTGTTGTTGGCAGCGTCCATATCAGCTTCCATGTCAGAAGAACCCTTACCGGAAGCGTTTACAGTCATGCTGAAGTTACCCTCTGCATCAGCCTTTCCCTTGCCAGCGCCGCGACCCTTGCCGTCGAAAGCGCCATCAGCAGAACCGGTGCCGTAACCAGACTGGTTGTCGTCAGAACCGCCGAAGAAGGCAGAAGCGCTGGAAGCGAAAGCAACGAGAGCGATAGTAGCGATAGTCTTTTTCATGATGAAATCCTCAAAAGTAGTAAATTAAAAAGTTGAAAATCTTTCTGTTCGGGATGTTGTTGCACCCTTCACAATATGGAATGCATTATATAAGAACATTCTTGAATTATAAACAAGTAATTTTCTATTGCTTATAAGTTTACTTTTATGGCTTTATCGGATTCATAAAAAAACCCCATACAAGCGTATGGGGTTTTATCCAATATAGTATTTTTTGTTGCTAACTTACTGTGCAGCAGGCGCCTGAGCCGCAGGTGCATAGTATGGGTAGTAGCCGGGGCGAGACTCTGTACGCAGGTCGCTGTCACCCTTCATGCGGGCATTTTCGGCAGCGTCCATGTCAGCCTGCATGTCGGAAGAGCCCTTGCCGGAAGCGTTCACGCTCATGCTGAAGTTACCCTCTGCATCGGCCTTGCCCTTGCCTGCACCGCGACCCTTGCCATCAAAAGCGCCATCAGCAGAACCGGTACCATAACCAGACTGGTTGTCGTTGTCTCCCCCGAAGAAAGCGGAAGCGCTGGAAGCGAAAGCAACGAGAGCAACAGTAGCAATAATCTTTTTCATAATGTTTCCTTTGATATAGTGGTTAGTCTTGTTGTGGGCGCCAGGCTCACTCGTCATCAACTGAGGGGCATTATAAAGAGAAACCTTGAATAATAAAACGCTAATATAATTATGTTTGGATAAAGGAGATTGATTCCAAGGTTCGGATGGGGGGTGATTCTCTATAACGCCCTAATTCAGTGTTCGCGGGTCGCGCGAAAGGTAACCTCGGGCCAGCGCTCAATGGTCAGATCAAGGTTGACTCTGGTTGGAGCCAGATAGGTGAGGTTGCCGCCCCCATCGAGAGCAAGGTTATCGCTATTCTTCTGTTTGAAGCGGTCCAGTTCAGTGCCGCTCTCGCACTCCACCCAGCGTGCAGTGTGAACCGAGACATTTTCATAGAGTGCCTCGACCCGGTATTCATGCTTGAGTCGGTGCGCGACCACATCAAACTGCAGCACACCAACGGCACCGAGGATCAGGTAGTTGTTGTTGAGCGGCATAAAGAGTTGGGTTGCCCCCTCTTCGGAGAGCTGCTGCAGCCCCTTCTGCAGCTGCTTGTTCTTCAGTGGGTCTTTCAGTCGAACCAGGCGAAACAGTTCCGGTGCGAAATGGGGAATACCGGTGAACTGTACCTTCTCTCCCTGGCTGAAACTATCTCCAATCTGGATGGTGCCATGGTTATGCAGGCCGATAATATCTCCTGGCCAGGCCTCATCGGTATGGGCACGATCCCCGGCCAGAAAGGTGAGGGCATTGGGTACGGCGATCGATTTTTCGATGCGGCTTTGGTAGAGCTTCATCCCCTGTTTGAATGTGCCGGAGCAGATTCTCAGAAAGGCGATGCGGTCGCGGTGCTTGGGGTCCATGTTTGCCTGAATCTTGAAGACAAACCCGGAGAACTTCTCCTCCTCTGGTTCCACGGTGCGTGTTTCGGTGTTACGTGATTGTGGAGTGGGGGCAATTTCGACAAAGCCATCAAGCATCTCCTTGACCCCAAAGTTACCCAGTGCGGTGCCAAAGTAGACCGGCGTCAACTCGCCAGCCAGGTACTCGTCGAGATCAAACGGATGACTTGCCCCCTGTACCAGCTCCAACTCTTCTCGCAGATCCTCGGCCAGGCTGCCCACGGCCTCGTCCAGTGCAGGATTGTTCAGCCCCTCGATGATCTGCTCCTCCTGAATGGTGTGCCCCTGACCGGTCGAGTAGAGGATGGTACGGTCTTCAGCCAGTTGATAGATTCCCTTGAACTGTTTACCCATGCCGATCGGCCAGTTCATCGGTGCACATTTGATGTTGAGGATCTCCTCTACCTCATCCAGCAGCTCAATCGGGTCGCGGATATCACGATCCATCTTGTTGATGAAGGTGAGGATGGGGGTGGTTCGCAGGCGGCACACCTCCATCAGCTTGATGGTGCGAGGCTCCACCCCCTTGGCGCCGTCGATCACCATCAGTGCTGAATCGACCGCAGTCAGCGTGCGGTAAGTATCCTCGGAGAAGTCCTCATGCCCCGGGGTGTCGAGCAGGTTGACCATCCGTTCCTTGTAGGGGAACTGCATTACCGAGGTGGTGACCGAGATCCCGCGCTCCTTCTCCATCTCCATCCAATCGGAAGTGGCATGGCGATCCGACCCGCGTCCCTTGACGGTTCCTGCCTGCTGGATCAATTTTCCAAACAGCAGCAGCTTCTCGGTAATGGTGGTCTTGCCCGCATCGGGGTGCGAGATGATGGCGAAGGTTCGCCGTTTGTGGATCTCTTGGTGTAACTGACTCATCGTTATTTCTCACCATGAAGTGCATGAAGGGTGGGCTTGATCTGCTTCATGGTTAAACATGACTTGCCGTCAAGCAATCTCCATCATCTCAATCTCGAAAGTGAGTGCCTTGCCGGCCAGTGGTGGGTTGCCATCCACGGTCACAGTCTCGTCGCTGAAATCGGTAATGACAAAGTTGAGCATCTCGCCATTCGGCCCCTGGGCGTGCATAGGCATGCCGATCTCCGGCTCCAGATCTTCCGGCATCAACGAGCGCTCCACTTCGGCGACCATCTCCGGGTTGTGTTCACCATAGGCCTCTTCCGGTGGTAAGGTGACCGTCTTCTTCTCTCCAACGCCCATGCCGCGACAGGCGTTGTCAAAGCCGACGATCACCTGACCGCCACCGATGGTGAACTCCAGTGGGTCTCGCCCTTCTGAGGAGTCGAATTGAGATCCATCCTCCAGTGTTCCGGTGTAGTGAATCTTTACGGTATGGCCATCGGCTGCTTGTGACATGTGCTCTCCTGTGTGTGCAAGGGATTCCTTGCGTTAAAAAAGCGAGCTATTTTAACTTGAATAGAGCAGTCGTGTGAGCCAGATTCGAGCCCGCAGCCCCAGTTCGGTTGTAAATCCACGCTCGACAAAGCGGATCTGATTGTCTGCAGAGAGGATAAAGGTGGCTGGTACTGCAGAGACTCCGAAGCGTTGCGAGAGAGTACCGGTATTATCAATCAGTGTCTCAACCGTTATCGCCTGCTCCTCCATATAGTGCGCAACCTCCAGTGCAGTGCCGGACTGCATCGCTACACCAATCACGGAGTGGTCTCTGGCGATGGCATCAATACTCTCCTGTTCCAGCTTGCAGACGGGGCACCAACTGGCCCAGAAGTGGATCACCAGTGGCGTTGTGCGAGGGGTGTCGAGAGAAAAGGGTGTGCCGGTTGTGGTGATTCCGTTCAAGGCAGGGGCAGCGCCACTGACCATGTCTCGCTTGAGCCAGCTGCTGAGTACAAGAAAGGCAAGCCCCCACAACAGCAGTAGCTGCCAGCGCTTCATCGTCTGCGTTGCAGTGTGTTGGAGAGTCGTCTCAGTGAGCGCCTAAGTGCCCCTTCTTGCCGGTTTGCCTCGTCGCCAAGTTGCTGTACGACCTGAGTTGAAGGCTGTTTGGCATGGAGAGGAGAGAGGGGTTGGGTGGCGTTGGAGAAGCGTACCTTCAGCTTGATCTGTTTTACCTCGGTAACGCCCTCCAGCTGAAACAGGTCGAGCAGGTTCTTCTGTAAAAAACGCCCCTTCTGTACCCAGGCTGGGGAGTCTGCATGAATCACAGCGGTACCATCCCGGGTAATCGAACTGAGGCGCAGGTGGGCAGAGTAGGGGAGTCCAACACGTCCCATGACTCGCGCATTGAGTTGCTTGAGCCAGGCGGCACGTTTCAGTAGCTGGCCTCCCTGTTCGCCACGAGAGAGAAAGAAGGTGGGGCGTTTTGCCTTCAGTTGAAGATTTCGCTGTGGGGGCAGGCTGACCTCTTCGAGCTGTTCTTTCGGCTCATGGCGCGGGTGCAGTGAGCGCTCCGGCCTCTTTTCCGGTGTGGTTGAACTCACAATTTGATGTAGCTGTTTCAAGCTCTCACGGGCAATTTCTGGGGCTGCAGTACTCATGGTCTGCCATGATACCATCTGTTGTCATGCAGCAACCGGTACCGCCAGAAACCACCAAACCCGGTGTCTACCAGATGTTCAGTTCATCCGGTGAGATTCTCTATGTGGGCAAGGCGCGCAATCTGAAAAAGCGGGTCTCCAGCTATTTTCGCAAGAGTGGGCTGGCACCAAAGACGGCGGCGTTGATGACTCATGTTGTACGGATAGAGGTGATTACCACCCACACCGAAAATGAGGCCTTGATTCTGGAGAGTAACCTGATCAAGAAGCACCGCCCGCGCTACAACATCCTGTTGCGGGATGACAAAAGCTATCCCTATATCTACCTCTCCGCCAATCAGGCCTTTCCCAGGCTTGCGCTGCATCGAGGGGCTCGCAACGGCAAGGGGCGCTACTTCGGCCCTTACCCCAGTGCTGGTGCGGTACGTGAGAGCCTGCGCCTGATGCAGAAGTTGTTTCCGGTGCGCCAGTGTGAAGAGGGGTTCTTTCGCAACCGTTCTCGTCCCTGTCTGCAGTATCAGATCGAACGCTGTACCGCCCCCTGTGTAAAAAAGATTTCGGTCGAGGCGTACGCCGAGGATGTGCGTCATGCGGTACTGTTTCTGGAAGGGAAAAGTGGTGAAGTGGTAGAAGAGCTGGTAGCGAAGATGGAACAGGCCGCACAAGCGTTGCGCTATGAAGAGGCGGCACGGTTGCGAGATCAGATCTCCGCGCTGCGTCGTGTGCAGGAGCGGCAGTACATCAGTGGTGAGCGGGGAGACCTGGATGTGGTCGCCATTGCGTTGCAGGGAGGAAGTGCAGCCATACAGCTCTTTAACTTCCGTCATGGGCAAAACCTGGGAAGTCGCAGCTACTTCCCGAAGAATGTGCAGGGACAGAGCGATGCGGAAGTGCTCTATGCTTTTCTTGCGCAACACTATATTGAACATCAGCCGCCCCATGAGATTCTGGTCAGCTCTGCGCCACAGCAGCAGGAGTTGTTGCAGGAGGTATTCAGCGAGCAGGGTGGCCACAAGGTGGCAATCCGTCATCAACTGCGCGGTGAGCGTGCCCGCTGGATGAAGATGGCGCAGGAAAATGCACAGCTGGCGCTTGAAGGCCGACTTTCACATGCCTCGACTGCCCTCAGCCGTGTTGAGGCGCTACAGGATGCACTCCAGCTGGATCAGTTGCCGCAGAGGATGGAGTGTTTCGATATCAGTCACACCATGGGGGAGGAGACGGTTGCCTCCTGCGTAGTGTTTGAAGAGGGTGTGCCGCTGAAGTCAGACTATCGCCGCTTCAATATCGAGTCGATTACCTCTGGCGATGATTATGCCGCTATGCACCAGGCACTCAAGCGGCGCTACACCCGCCTGAAAAAAGGGGAGGGCAAGATGCCGGATCTGCTGTTGATCGATGGTGGCCCTGGTCAGTGCAGTCAGGCCCATGAGGTGCTGGAGGAGCTGCAGGTGGAGGGGGTGCAGATATTGGGAGTTGCCAAGGGGCCGGATCGCAAGGAGGGGCAGGAGAAGCTCTTTCTCGATGGGCAGCCGGCACAAAATCTGCCAACCGACTCACCGGCCCTGTTGCTGATTCAGCAGATACGGGATGAGGCACACCGTTTTGCCATTACCGCTCATCGTCAACGCAGGGCCAAAAAGAGAAAGCGCTCACCGTTGGAGGGGATTGCTGGTGTAGGGCCCAAGCGGCGCCAGCAATTGCTCAACCATTTTGGTGGGCTGCAAGAGGTGGCCCGTGCCGGTGTTGAAGACATCATGGTGCTTGCTGGTATCAGCCGGGAGATTGCCCAGCGGATCTACGATCGGTTTCACGAGTAAAGGTTGTGCGGTAGTATCTGATGTTATGCAAATGAACTTTCCCACCCTGCTCACCGTATTGCGGATTGTGCTGATTCCCTTCTTCATCGTTGCCTTCTACCTTCCGCTGGAGTGGGGGCGAAGTGCCGCCGCGTTACTGTTTGTGTTGGCGGGAATCACCGACTGGCTGGATGGCTACCTGGCCAGAAAATGGGATCAGACCTCCCCCTTTGGTGCCTTTCTTGACCCGGTAGCGGACAAGCTGATGGTTGCTGCAGCCCTGGTTCTGCTGGTCAGTGACCAGCCGGAGCTGATTGTGGCGATCCCGGCCATCGTCATTATCGGGCGTGAAATAGCCATCTCCGCACTGCGAGAGTGGATGGCCGAGATGGGGGGGCGCACCCATGTCGCGGTTTCGATGATTGGCAAGGTAAAAACAACGGTACAGATTGCCGCCATCCTGTTGCTGCTCTATCGAGAGCCAGTCGGGGAGTTTCCAACGCAGGTGGTAGGTATGGTGCTGCTCTACGTGGCGATGCTGCTTACCCTCTGGTCCATGGTGCTCTATCTGAGAGCAGCCTGGCCTATGCTGATGGATCGGGAAAAGTAGGATGAGCGGAGCTTGATGAGCCCGATGTGTAAATGTATGGAGGCTGGAACCGGAGTCGAACCGGTGTACACGGCTTTGCAGGCCGGTGCA
>CAYFNH010000108.1:0-6866 GCA_964344435.1 uncultured Piscirickettsiaceae bacterium
AGGAAGCTCTGATTAAGTCTGGACGAGATAGGTTGTGACCATAGCACCCAAGATCAAGGCGAAGATCGCAGCCAATACTGCAGTATTAGCAAGATCTTCAACGAAGATATTGGGCGCTATGGGTACGAGATATCCGTTCATGACTTATTCAGGGTTTCCTATAGATAAGAGCACCGTAGTTCAACGCTCCCACACATCCACATAGGAGCGTGGCGTTGCCCCGGTATAGAGCTGGCGCGGGCGACCGATACGCTGATCGGGGTCGTCCAACATCTCGCTCCACTGTGCAATCCACCCCGCCGTGCGAGCCATGGCAAAGATCACCGTAAACATGTTCAACGGAATCCCCAGTGCCTTCAGGATCAAGCCTGAGTAAAAGTCCACATTGGGATAGAGCTTGCGCTCAACAAAATACGGATCCTCCAGAGCGATACGCTCCAGCTCCAGTGCGGCCTCAAACAGAGGCGCATCCTTGTCATCCAATGTCAGTGAGTCAAGCAACTCATGACAGGCGCCCCGGATGATACGGGCGCGTGGATCGTAGTTCTTGTAGACCCGGTGGCCAAACCCCATCAACCGGAAGGGATCCTTCTTGTCCTTGGCCCGCTCGACATACTTCTGAATGGAAGCCTTGCTGCCAATCTCCTCCAGCATGTAGATCACAGCTTCGTTGGCCCCTCCATGGGCAGGCCCCCACAGCGAGGCGATACCGGCGGCAATGGAGGCAAACGGGTTTGTTCCAGAGCTACCCGCGAGACGAACCGTTGAGGTGCTGGCATTCTGTTCATGGTCGGCATGGAGAATAAAGATCAAGTCCATTGCTCTGGCAGCAATCGGGCTCACCTCGTAATCAGCCGAGGGCATTGCAAACATCATGTGCAGAAAATTCTCCGAGTAACTGAGATGATTCTGCGGATACATGAACGGCTGCCCCTGCGAGTATTTGTAGCTGTAGGCTGCAATCGTGGGCATCTTGGCAATCAGGCGGTGTGCCGAGATGGTTCTGTGGTGCGGATTGGTGATATCAATCGAGTCGTGGTAGAAGGCGGAGAGCGCACCAACCACCCCCAGGGTGATCGCCATCGGGTGTGCGTCATACCGCATCCCCTCATAGAAGCGACGGATCGCCTCATTGACCATGGTGTGGTGTTTGATCATCTCCTCAAACTCATGCAGCTGCCGTGCGCTGGGCAGCTCACCGTCCAACAGCAGATAGCAGCACTCCAGATAGCTGCTACGCTCGGCCAGCTCCTCGATTGAGTAACCACGGTAGTAGAGCTCCCCCTTGTTGCCGTCGATATAGGTAATACTGCTTTTGCAGCTTGCTGTCGACAGATAGCCCGGGTCATAGGTAAACATACCGGTCTTTTGGTAGAGCGTCTGTACATCAACCACGGCAGGCCCGTAACTGCCATCGTGAACGGGTAGTTCAACCGAGGCTTCTCCTCCAACGGTATCAAGCAATATTTTCTTGTCCCCCATCAATCGTCTCCTGTATCGTTAACTTTTCTATAACTATTCAGCTTCTCCCCTCCTGAACAGTTATACTTTTCTCGTTATTATGTAATTAAAGTTTTATCAGATACCCCAATAAATGCAACCAATAAGACTCATT
Source organism: uncultured Piscirickettsiaceae bacterium (assembly GCA_964344435.1). Classification (GTDB taxonomy): domain Bacteria; phylum Pseudomonadota; class Gammaproteobacteria; genus Thiopontia. The sequence continues at coordinate 1,616 of CAYFNH010000108.1, forward strand.
AAACTGGCAAATAGGAGCCAATAGCGATGGAACGACTACTGTTTGTCTACGGCTGGCTCACTGTGCTTACCGATGGGCGCTTCTTTCGCTTCGTCTTCTCCAGCCTGTTGCGCATCACGGCACTGCTACTGACCATCTACCTGCTCGGAGATGCCATCGAAAATATCAGCGAGATCCATGAAGCAGATCCCCCCCTGTATGGTGAAGGGTTACTCTATCCGCTACTGGTACAGATACTGCTGCTGTTGGGTGGATACGCCATCATTCACCTGATTCTGCTGCGAGCAGCGGAGATCCGCACACTCCATGACCCCCGTTACACCCTCTCCGAAGTGGTGACTGTACTCAGCCGACTATTGGGTGAAACACTGTTTGTAGCCCTGCTGACCACGACCGCGATAGCCTTGCTGGAGGCCAACCAGATCGGAGGAGCGCTACTTCCCACCCTGCAACAGTTCACCACCCCATGGCTGGATGGAAAATCACAGCTACTGGTCGCAGGAATCGGATTCGGGGCCAGTCTGGCAATCCTGGTATGTGGTTATCTGGCCAGTGAAATTCTGGAAATGCTGCTACGCCTGTCACGCAACTCCGACCCGGAGCCACCCCGCAATGGATAGCATCAGTCTTCTCGAAAGTTCGTTCACACCGCGATTCCAGGCTGTCTGCAGCCATGGATGGCTGGCATGAATGGACTTATCAATGCTTTACACCCACTACCAGAGCTCTGTCTCCATCTTCTCCAGGTAGGCCCGGTGTAACTGCAGCTCTTCACTTGTGGCCGCAACCACGGAGAGTGGCTTGCGCTGCTCGGGAAAACGTCGGACTGGTTCGATCTCGACCACCTCTTTTGCCCCCTCCAGCGCCAGACCGGTCTGCCCTCCGGTCATCGACAGATAAACCTCGGCAAGGATCTCGGAGTCGAGCAGTGCACCATGCAGTGTACGCTGAGCATTATCAACACCCAGTCGGCGACAGAGCGCATCAAGACTATTCTTCTGCCCCGGGTACTGCCTACGTGCCAGCTGCAGGCTGTCGGTGATGGTGCAGATCTTCTCCAGCTTGATCGTCTTTGCTCCCTGCCCCAACAGGGAGAATTCATGATTGAGAAAGCCGACATCAAAGGGCGCGTTGTGGATGATCAGCTCCGCCCCCTGGACATATTCGACAAAGGCCTCTGCAACCTCTGCAAATCGCGGTTTGTCCGCCAGAAACTCATTGGTAATGCCATGTACCTCTATCGCACCACTATCAATCTCTCGATCAGGTTGAATATATTGATGGAAGTGGTTCCGGGTCAGTCGACGGTTGATCATCTCCACACAACCAATCTCGATAATGCGATGCCCCTGTTTGGGCTCCAATCCGGTGGTTTCGGTATCCAACAAAATCTGTCTTGTGCTCATGCACTCCCCCCTTCCGGTGGTTGATGTTGGCTGATTGCATCCATCCCCTGGTTGGCCAACTCATCGGCAATCTCATTCTCCCGATGACCGCTGTGCCCCTTGATCCAGGCCCACTCCACCTCAAACTGCTGCACCAGAGCATCCAGCTGCTGCCACAGGTCCGCATTTTTTACCGGTTTTTTTGCTGCCGTCTTCCAGCCATTCTGCTTCCAGTTGTGAATCCAGCGGGTAATGCCATCCTTCACATATCTGGAGTCGGTGGTGATGCGCAGTGGTACCGGCCGGGTAATCGCCTCCAACGCACGAATCACTGCCAGCAACTCCATCCGGTTATTGGTGGTCTCCTGCTCGCCACCCGACAACCGCTTCTCCACCTCCCCATAGCGCAGCAAGGCTCCCCAGCCCCCAACCCCGGGATTTCCTCGGCATCCCCCATCGGTAAAGATCTCAACCACGGTTCTTACCTCTCATTTCCAACTATTCACACCCCATCAGATTCCCTGTGGCCATCGCAGTACGACGCTTCCAGGGTGAAAAAATCGGACTCAATGGAGCTACACTGCGCTTGGCAACCAGCTGGTAGGCACCGCTATAAAGCCGGGTGCTACGCCAGCGCCAACTGAAGAGAGGAAGCTGCTGCTCCCGATAGACCTGATACCCGAGCAGCGACAGCCACTCTTTTACTCTATGCGGTGAGAGATAGCGACCATGGCGGAGGCGCCTGCTCAAATTGAGATAACTCCAGGGAGAGAAGCCATAGATCACTACCTCACCATCTTCGGTCAACACCCGGGTCACCTCCCGCAACACCTGATGTGGGTCCGCAGAAAATTCCAGCAGATGTGGCAGAATCACTGCAGAGAGGGATTCACTGACGATGGGCAGCGCCACATCCCTGCCCTCCAGCACCGCCCAGCTCTGCTCATCATGGCTACCTACAGCCATCACGAAGGGGTGATAGACCTCAGCAGCCTGTGCAGCAAAATTCTCCTTGCTCATGCCCAGCTGCATCAGGTGCATACCATAGACCCGCTTCAGGGCACTCCCGTTCCACTCTCGCTCCCGCTGCAGCAGGGCTGCACCCGCCGAAGTCGAAAACCATTGCTGTAGAGTTTGAGCAGTCGTCATGCGGACACCGGAAACATTGAGCATCAATACTTTCTATAGGATTAAACCATATATAATACCTGAACCATGAAATCCACCGCCAAAGAAAATCGGATAACCCACCTGCTGCTGTTTCTGGCAATCCTGATCACTCCTCTCAAGTCAATCGCAAGCCAGGAGACATTATGGAAGGAGGTGATCTCCGGCTTCTCCATCGAAGCCCGCAAAGATCCCAGACTGGTACCCCATATCCTCTGGTACAAAAAGAACACCGACTACCTGGATCGGGTACTGGAGCGGGCAAAACCATTTCTCTACCACATCGTCAAACGTGTGCAGAAGAAGCGACTGCCGATGGAGCTTGCCCTGATGCCTGCAGTAGAGAGTGCCTTCCGTGCCTACGCCTATTCACCCGGCAGCGCTGCTGGGCTGTGGCAGTTCATCCCCTCCACCGCCAAAATCTATGGACTGAAACAGGACTGGTGGATTGACCAGCGTCGGTCGGTACTCGCCTCGACCGATGCAGCGCTCTATTTCCTCAAGGATATGGCACGGGAGTTCAAGGGAGACTGGATACTGGCGCTGGCCTCCTACAACACAGGTGCTGGTAATGTGCGCAAGGCGATCCGCAAGTATTACAAGAAGCAGCGGGAACTGCGCAAACGTAAGGGTGATAACAAGCCAATCCATCACCCCACCTTCTGGGATCTGGAGCTTCCGAAAGAGACACAGGGGTATGTACCCCGCATCCTCGCGCTGGCCCGGTTCATCGAAACCAGTCAAAAGTACAGATACAAACTGCCCAACATTCCCACTACCCCACTCTCCTTGCCAGTCGAAACCGGCGGGCAACAGATTGATCTCTCACTAGCCGCCACCCTCGCCGAACTACCATTGGAGAAGATCTATGAGTACAACCCGGGCATGAACCAGTGGGCCACCCCACCAGACGGACCTCACCAGTTGCTGCTGCCAGCCACCCACGCCGAGCGCTTTCGCCAGAACCTGGAAAGCTCTCCATTGGAGCGGGTAACCTGGAAGCGCCACAAGGTGGCAAAAGGCGAGTCACTCAGCCAGATTGCCATTCACTACCATACCGCTGTCAGTCTGATCCGCAAACAGAACCACCTCAAGGGACATCGAATCAGGGCGGGAGACACGCTTACCATTCCGGTTCCGGCCCGCCCTATCGCCAGTTACAGCTGGAGTGCAGATGCTCGCCTCAGTAAATTGCAAAACCGACAGCGTCCCGGCGAGAAACTGGAGCACACGGTAGCCAAGGGAGAGACGTTATGGGACATTGCACGTCTGTATGGTGTCTCCAGTGGTCGACTGGCCAAATGGAACGGCATGGCCCCGGGCGACCTGCTGCCGATCGGCAGAAAACTGGTGGTCTGGAAAAAACCTCGCAAGATGGCAGAACTGAAATCACGTCCACAATTTCTCAGCAAACTGGCGACCCAAACGCTCTACTACAAGGTAAAGCCGAACGATACCCTGAGTGAAATCGCACAGAGGTTTCACTCCACCACCGCGCAACTGCGCAAACTCAACAAACTGAAGAAGGGAGATCTGCTCAAGGTGGGTCAGACCCTGACCATCAAACTGGACCCGACCCGGATCAAGCAATGAAAACACTCATTCAAACCATCACTGACAGGCTCTTTCTACTGCCACTGGCTCTGCTGCCCCACCACGCACTCTCTCGTGTGGTTCATGCGGCTGCACGCTCCACCAACCCCCTGCTCTCGCAAACACTGATCCGTACCCTCTGCGACAGTTACAACATCGACCTCTCGCTGGCCGCTGAACCGGATCTCAAGCAGTATCCCAGCTTCAACCACTTCTTTACCCGCGCACTGAAAGCGGAAGCACGTCCTATTGCAGCAGATGAAGGGGTTTTAGTCAGTCCAGTTGATGGCGCCATCAGCCAGTGTGGCCCAATTGATGGCCACTCGATTTTTCAGGCCAAAGGGCATCAGTTTGACCTGACCACTCTGCTGGGCGGCCTGGAGGGCCGTTCCCGTCCTTTCATCAACGGTAGCTTCGCCACCATCTACCTCTCCCCTCGTGACTACCACCGCATCCACATGCCCGTGGAAGGTACACTGCGCGAGATGGTCTATATCCCGGGTCGCCTCTATCCAGTCAACAACCCATCAACCCGCACGGTGCCAGGGTTGTTTGCCCGCAATGAACGGGTTGCTGCCATCTTTGATACCCCAGCTGGACCGATGGCGATGGTGCTGGTTGGAGCACTCTTTGTCGGCAGTATCGAGACAGTCTGGGCTGGGGAGATCACCCCACCCAATGGAAATTTTGTACAGAGCTGGCGTTATGATGGAGAAGGTGCCCCAACCCTGAAACAGGGGGAAGAGATGGGACGCTTCAATATGGGATCCACCGTTGTCCTGCTGTTTGGTGCCGATGCAGTGGCACTGGCAAAGGAGATCCAACCGGCAATACCATTGAAGATGGGTGAGTCCATCGGCCAACTCAACAGCTGAGCAGATCCACTCTTCTCTACCCCGCTATACCTGGGTATCAGTCACTGCCGCAGGCAGCTCCACGGCCTCTTCAACGGACTCCTTGCCACGCTGACGGTCAAAACAGATCCCCTCTGGTGAGCAGAGATAACGCTCTTCCTTGGCTGCCTGTCGTTCTGCTTCTTCGGCGGCAGCTGCAGCATCAGAAGAAAAGAGCAGATCATCCAGTGCATGCAGTTCCTTGGAGAAACC
>CAYFNH010000109.1:0-6777 GCA_964344435.1 uncultured Piscirickettsiaceae bacterium
TACCGTGATGGGGGATAGGGGGTGACCTGCCGCGTAGCGGCTTCGTTCAACAAAGGATTCATATACGACTTCGCAAAAATGCAATCACTCTATAAATATTTGTAATTTATTATAAACATAACCCAACAATCTAACGAATTGTATTCACCTGAGCGCGAAAGACAAATGTTTCAGGTATTGTTGTGATACCTATGGAACCCCTGAACAAGTCATGAGCAAATGCCTAACGCCTGTAGCGCCCAATATCTTCGTTGAAGATCTTGCTAATAGCCTGCTATTGGCTGCGATCTCCGCCTTGATCTTGAACGCTACAGACGCGATTCAAATTACTCAGACTTATTCAGAGGTTCCCTATCAATAATTTCAAAAGTAATGGCAGTCCTAAGCTGCGTCCGTTTGTGGGCAGGGATACCCGCAGTCAAGCGGCACAAGGATGTGCTTGAGCGTGTCGCAGATCAGGACTGCCATTACTTTCGAGACGATTTATACGAGTAGACCAACCGGGAGAAGTACTGGTGTTTGATTTTTTAAAACGGGACAGACGATCAGACTCGAAAGGAGAGCAGAAGGGGATCAGCCGAGCCCAATTCCTGCGCGGTGATATCGGTGGAAAACATCGCCCCCTGCGCCCCCCCTGGGCACTGGATGAGTATGCCTTTACCGAAACCTGTAGCCGCTGCGGAGAGTGCATCAAACAGTGTGAGCAGCAGATTCTGATTGAGGCACGGGGCAAGTTTCCGGTAGTTGAGTTCAAGCGGGGAGAGTGCACCTTCTGTGAGGCCTGTGTCAACGCATGTGAACCGGGCGCACTGCGAATCGAGTCCGCCGAACAACGGGAATCCCCTTGGGGTCTGGAGGTGCAGGTAAATCAGGATTGTGTAACCCACAAGGGGGTAGTCTGCCAGATCTGCGGAGACCAGTGCCTGGAGCGAGTATTCCGCTTTCGTCCACGCGTGGGTGGAGCGGTACAGATGGAGATGTCGCTGGAAAAGTGCAACGGGTGCGGTGCCTGCATCGCCCCTTGTCCGGTCAGTGCACTATCGATGCAACATCGTGCCACAGCCCCGGCAAATAACGAATCATCACCGCAACACCCCGACGAGGTTTAACCGAGATCAAACCAGCAGTATGTGGGAGGAATACGGAGCCACCATCCCTGCTATGCTGTAACGCAAACTGTATGGAATCAGGAGTGGATCAGTGGCACAGAAGAAGCTGGACCGCAGAGAGTTTCTGACTCAAGGCGGCAAAATGGTCGGAGGCCTGGCCCTGCTGGGGGCCGCCATTGGCGGGTACGGCAAGCAGGCGGCATCGATGCCGGCCTATGCCCTGCGCCCACCCGGTGCACTGCCGGAAGAGGATTTTCTTGGCGCCTGTGTACGCTGTGGCCTCTGTGTCCGGGATTGCCCCTATGACATTCTGCACCTCGCTCAATGGCAGGAGGAGGTGGCACTCGGCACCCCCTACTTTATCGCCCGTGACATCCCCTGCGAGATGTGTGAGGACATCCCCTGTGTGCGCAACTGCCCAACGGGAGCACTGGAACGGGAGATGGAGGAGATCGAGGCCGCGAAGATGGGGGTTGCGGTTCTGGTCGACAAGGAGACCTGCCTCAACATGCTGGGGCTGCGCTGTGACATCTGTTATCAGGTCTGCCCGATACTCGACAAGGCAATCTCACTGGAACGCACCCACAACACCCGTACCGGAGTACATGCCAAGTTTGAGCCTACTGTCCACTCCGACCACTGTACCGGTTGCGGTAAATGTGAACATGGCTGTCCCCTGCCGATAGCGGCGATCAAGGTGCTGCCCCACAAGCTTGCCAAGGGGCAGGCGGGTGAACACTACCGTCTGGGCTGGGAGGAGAAGGAGGCGGCTGGTGAGTCACTGGTCACACCGGATGTGGAGCATGAGTACAATCTGCCGGAAGGGTTTCAGTATGACCTGCTGGGTGAGGGCTTGAGTGGCCCCGGTATCGACAGGGGAGGACGCTGATCATGGCACATGACAATGCCCGGCTGGCCGTCGGCGAAGTAGCCCTGAAGGAGAAGGGCTGGCTTAGAACCAATCGCTGGCTGGTGCTGCGGCGAATCTCGCAGATTTCGATCATCGCTCTCTTCATCTATGCTCCCATATGGCTGGTGAAGGGCAACCTTGCCTCCAACCTGGTACTGGAGACTGTGCCCTTGACCGACCCCTTCCTCTATCTGCAAACCGTCTTTGCCGGACAGGCCTTTGAGCTGACCGCACTGGTTGGGGCACTAATTGTGGTGGGCTTCTATCTACTGGTGGGGGGGCGTGCCTACTGCTCCTGGGTCTGCCCGGTCAATGCCGTTACCGATAGTGCCAACTGGTTGCGACGCCGACTCAAGATCCGCAAAAAGTGTGAGCTCAACCCCAACCTGCGCTACTGGCTGCTGGGGCTGGTAATGGTAATCTCCTGGGTTGGTGGCAATATGCTCTGGGAGCTGGTCAACCCGGTCACCCTGATGCAGCGTGGACTGATCTACGGCATGGGCATGGGCTGGCTGATCCTGGCGGGTGTCTTTCTCTACGATCTGCTGTGGGCACGCAATGGCTGGTGCGGACACCTCTGCCCGATGGGTGCCTTCTACAGCCTGATCAACCGCTTCAGCCTGCTACGGATCAAGGCCAAAAACCGCGACGGCTGTGATGACTGCATGGACTGTTATGCTGTCTGCCCGGAACCACAGGTGATCCGCCCTGCTCTGAAAGGAGAGGCCGGTCATGGCATCGTGATTGACCAGTCGCTCTGTACCAACTGCGGGCGCTGTATCGATATCTGTGGCCCGGATGTGTTCGGCTATGGAACCCGTTTTAACAAATAGCCGAAAACCCGTATAATAATCGTACTTTCATAATATAAGGCCACTTTAGGCGGGCATAGCGACACGATGGATCAACAGAAAATCGACCGAGCACTGGAGATTGTGGGGCAGATGGGCTGTGAAAAGACGCGAGAGATCATCCGTCTGCTCGATGCGGGTGAGGAGGTTCATCCCTGTGACCAGCTTTCTGTCGATGAGTGCCGAGCGATGTTGATGGAGCTGAAAGAGGTGATGGCCATCTATGGGGAAGACTGCTGCCCGATCCCCACTGCCGCCGCTTCCTGAACCTCTACTCCCACCTTTACAGATACTGCGACCAGTCTCGCTCTCCTTTTCCAAACACAAAGAAGTGTGGATTCAGCAGTGAGTCCTTGGTGTTGTAGCGCAGTGGCTGCATCGCCGTATCGGTCAGCTTGCCTCCAGCCTCCTCCACAATGCACTGTGCCGCAGCGGTGTCCCACTCCGAGGTGGGCCCAAGCCTTGGATAGAGGTCGGCCTGCCCCTCTGCCACCAGACAGGACTTGAGTGAACTGCCCATCGGAAAGATGCGGTGGCTGCCAATCTTGTCGAGAAACCCGGTAATGGTCTCGCTCTGGTGTGAGCGGCTGCCAGCCACCACCAGCTGCTCGGCGGAAGGGGTGCGCGCCTGAATCAGTATTGCATCCTGCTCCGGCATCCGCTTCCAGGCCCCCCCCTCACGCCAGGCGTAGTAGAGGATTCCATTGCAGGGCACCTGAATGACGCCAAGAATCGGCTCATGATTTTCAATCAGGGCGATATTAACGGTGAACTCCCCATTACGCTTGATGAACTCCCGGGTGCCGTCCAGTGGATCGATCAGCCAGTAGCGCTGCCACTGTTGACGGGTTTCGAAAGGGATCGAGACAGACTCCTCGGAGAGCACCGGAATCTCCGGCGTCAACTGGGTCAGACCATCGACGATGGCACGGTGTGCGGCAAGATCCGCATCTGTCAGCGGGGTATTGTCGGCCTTGTCGCTGATCTCGAAACCGGCATCATAGATCTCCAGAATACGTTGGCCAGCCAGCTCTGCCAGTGCCACCACATCAGGGATCATGGTTGATAATTCACTTGAGTTCATTGCTGTCTCTCTCTCACCATAAACAGGGCGGCGATGGAACGCGCCTCGGACACCTCCGGATGCTCCAGCAGCCCCTTGAGGTTACTCAACTTCCAGGGCACCACCTCCACCTCCTCCGGCTCATCCCCTTCCAGCCGCTTCTGGTAAAGATCCTCACCCACCACAATATGGGTGGTGTGGCTCAGGTAGCCCGGGGCAATGGTGACAGAATCAAGATGGGTAAGCTGCCTGGCACCATATCCCACCTCCTCCATCATCTCCCGGTTGGCCGCCTCGAGAATCGACTCACCGGGGTCGATTTTACCCTTTGGCAGCGCCAGCTCATAGCGCTCCACCCCGGCGGCATATTCACGAATCAGTAACACGGTATCGGCATCCACCATTGGCACCACCAGCACCGCACCTCGGTCCGACCCCTTGAGCCGCTCCCACTGTGCCTCCACCCCGTTGGAGAAGCGCAGATCGACCGACTCCACCGTGAACAGGCGACTCCGGGCACACACCTCCGTTTTCAGGATCTCCGGCAATTTTCTCTCTGGATTCATCCTGCTCATACTCCCTGCCCCTCTCTCCACTGTTGAATCAACCGCCTCACCGGAGCCGCCACTCCACGTTGCTCCAGCTGTTGCAGTGTAACCCATTCTCCCTCCTCACAAGGAGCTTGCGTAAATCCGGTACGGCAGTAGAGCGGGGTGATCTCGAGCTTGAAGTGGGTGAAGGTATGGTGAATCTTCTCCCACACCTCGGGGCTGCCCAGTTGTATCGGCCACTGCTCCTGGTCTGAAAACTCGGGAAAACTCCAGAGCCCACCCCAGATGCCCTGCTCGGGGCGGCGCACCATCCACAGAGCGTCAGCACCATCATCCAGAATGGCCATACAGGTGGTGCGTTGTGGCAAGCGCCTGCCGGGTCGGGGGTGAGGCAACTCCTCGGCGCGCCCTTCCCCTCTGGCAATACAGCTGGCAGCGAGCGGACAGCGCAGGCAATCCGGCCGCTTGCGTTTACAGCAGGTTGCCCCCAGATCCATCATCGCCTGGGTGTAGGCTCCACACGACTGCTGCGGCATCAGCTGTTCTGCCTGCTGCCACAGCGCCCGCAATACCACAGCCTCACCCGGCCACCCCTCAATGGCAAAGTGGCGACAGAGCACCCGTTTTACATTACCGTCGAGAATCGCCTCTGGCTGCTCAAATGCCATCGACAGAATGGCCGCTGCAGTGGTGCGACCAATGCCGGGGAGTGTCTCCAGCAGATGACGCTGCTGCGGCAGCTCTCCAGCAAAACGTTCACAGACCTCCGTGGCTGCACGGTGCAGATTCCGCGCCCTGGCATAGTAGCCCAACCCCGACCAGAGGCCGAGCACCTCATCCAGCGGGGCTTGTGCAAGCCGTTGAACTGTGGGGAAATGGTCGATAAAGCGTTCAAAATAGGGGATTACGGTAGAGACACGGGTCTGTTGTAACATGATCTCGGAGAGCCAGATCCGATAGGGATCGCGGTCTCTCTGCCAGGGCAGATCGCTGCGCCCCTCCAACGCCCCCCAGCGTAATACCCTCTCTGCAAAACTATCCATGACTGCAGTCAACCTGGAATCGCGGTATGAACGAACTTTCGAGAAATTGATACCAATGATGAAGCACAGCGGCTATTTGTTTTGACAATACTCAATATTGAATAATACCCGATTAAAACAGTTGTGTATTATTCCGAACACCGTACAATAGACAGCGTTCGTAGAACAGGGGCTCACAAGAACCCCGCCCTCTCCACGGCCAATGTCTGGAGAGAAAATTGCCTGGTGACAGCTCCTCCTCCCATACTGCCACCAGGTCACGAACTGTAACCGGCCCCTCTCCTCCCATAGGGGGCCGGTTTTTTATAGATCCTCTACCACCGCCCGGTTGCCCCCCTCCTCTCTGGCCTGAGTCAGTGCACTCTCAGCCCGTCCCAGCAACTGGTCAAGATCATCTCCCTCAATTGCCCGGGCCACGCCCACACTCACGGTAACCAGCTGCACCACCGGAAACGGCTCCTGACGGATGGCATTCAATATTCTCCTGGCCAGCTTTTCTCCTCCGTCGACCTCGGTCTCCGGTGCGATTACCGCAAACTCGACATCTCCCAAACGGCAAATTGCATCGGTATCCCGCAGTACATCCTGAATCCGCTCCACCAGCGCTACCAGCGTGTCATCCGCCAGCTGATGCCCATACCGGTCACTCAGCGCCTTGAAGCGGTCTACCTCAATCGCCAGAATCACCACCGGGTGGTGATAACGTCGGTGACGCACCACCTCCAGCTCTGCTCGCTGGTAGAAGGTATCGCGACTGAAGGCGGCAGTCAGTCGGTCATACACCAGCTGCTCATGCAGCTGATCCTGGGACTTCTGGAGATCCTGCTGGAGTCGCCTGCGATCGGTGATTTCGGTAGAGATACAGCCCGTACCGATCACCCTCTCCTCACCGTCGTGAACCGGGAAACGGGTTACCAGAAAGTAATGCAGACCATCCGCCTCAACTACCTGCTCCTCAGTCACCCGAACCTCATTGAGCGTCTCCACCCACAACTCTTCAGCCCGATCGCGCTCGGCAATCTCTTCCGTGTAGCTACCGTAACTGTGTTGCCCGATGATCTTCTGCATCTCCATCGGGTAGTGCTCAAGCCACTTCTGATTGACCATGATGAAGCGGCCTTCAGCATCCTTGAAGTAGATGACCGACTTGGTGTTGGTCATCAAGGAGCGAATAATGTCTCTGCTATTCATAAATTGGAGCGGGTGATGGGAATCGAACCCACGTTTGAAGCTTGGGAAGCTCCAGTTCT
>CAYFNH010000110.1:0-6777 GCA_964344435.1 uncultured Piscirickettsiaceae bacterium
TTCTTGGTTGCTGCCTTCTTCACCGCAGCTTTCTTCTTGGTTGCAGCCTTCTTCACCGCAGCCTTCTTCTTGGTTGCCGCTTTCTTCACTGCAGCTTTCTTCTTGGTTGCCGCTTTCTTCACTGCAGCTTTCTTCTTGGTTGCCGTCTTCTTCACCGCAGCCTTCTTCTTGGTTGCCACTTTCTTCACTGCAGATTTCTTCTTGGTCACAGCCTTCTTCCTGGTCGCCGTCTTCTTCTTTTCTTCTTCTGCCATTACCACTTCCCCTTCTTTCTCGATTGAACTGATTTGGAGTTCAGGCGCGGCTTTTTTCAGCTGCTCTGCTGCCTGTAGAATGGATTTAAACACTTGACTCTCTTCAAAGCCACCCCTGACGATACGGATACGACCCTGATAGTACTGGGTAAGCGGCACCTCAATCGCCTCATACTCACGCAGGCGCCGGCTGATTTTCTCCTCTCGGTCATCTACTCGGCTGTGCAGTCGTCCACCACACAAGTCACAGACTCGCTCAACGATAGGCGGGTTGGTGTAGATATTGAACTGCGCCCCACAGTCACGACAACTCCGGCGCCCGGTCATTGCCTCCATGAACTCATCGTAGTCATACTTGAGCAGAATCACGCCGGCAAAAGCAGCACCATGCCGCAACAGAAAGGCATCGATCCCTTTTGCCTGTGCATCATTTCTCGGCCCCCCTTCGAGCACAAACCCCTGAGCCACATCTTTCTCACTCAGACGAGTCTGCAACACCTGCATGATCAGATCATCATGAACCGGGCGTTTACTTTTTTGCCCTTTCTGAATGTCTTGACCCAGAGCAGATCCGCTCTCCACTTCCTGGTTCAGCAACTCACCGACAGAGACCATCGGAACGCCATATTTCTCTGACAGCTGCTCTGCAAACTGCTCCTTCCCTGAGCCTCTCGGCCCCAACAACGCTACTCGTACCATTTTCTCCACGCTTCGTTAATTCAGATCCAGACCATTATCGGCATACCTCTTCAGAGGTCTCACCTGCCATCGAGATCTTGATTTTTTATAATTCAATTGGTGTTGTTTATTTGTGACTCAGAACAATTTTCTGTATAAGTTCAGTCACCTACCCACCCTCTAGCTACCTATATATTCAGTTCACTCAGAAAAGTCAATTATTTTATTATCTTCTTACCCCTATTTCATAGACCCGATGGCAAAAAAGGACAAAATTCCTGATCTCTCAGAGACAGAAGTTCGCACCGTTGAACAGACCCTGGAAGAGCGTTTCGCTACAGCTGTACCTACCCAGCTCGGTGATGCCGAGATTCGCCTCCACCCCGACGACCGTGAGTTGGCAACCTGTCCACTGATCTACTGGGAGTCTCCAGAGGATGATTCCAAATTCTTCATCACCAAGACAGCGGTCAATGAGTACCGATGCCAGTTCTTCTATCGCGGCTATCAGCAGTACGGCACCGGCAAAGAGAAGTATGACAACATCGGAGACTGCACCATTGCGATGCTACAGGTGCATAGTGAACATGAGCAGCAGAAGACTGTCGAGGGGTAACCGAGGCACAACGGTGACAGAACCCAATTTAAAGTTTGAATGAATCCATAAAAAAGCAAGGAGTAATGTGAATGTCTGTAAAAAATGCATTCTATGCACAGTCTGGCGGTGTAACCGCTGTAATCAACGCCTCAGCCTGTGGCGTGATCGAGACTGCCCGTAAACATGGCGACCAGATTGGTACCGTATACGCAGGCCGTAACGGCATCATCGGTGCGCTGACCGAGGATCTGATCGACACCTCGAAAGAGTCTGACGCCAACATTGCCGCGCTCAAGACCACCCCATCCGGCGGTTTCGGCTCCTGTCGTTTCAAGCTGAAAAGTCTGGAAGACAACAAGCGCGAGTATGAGCGTCTGATCGAGGTATTCAAGGCTCACAACATCGGTTACTTCTTCTACAACGGTGGCGGTGACTCCGCAGACACCTGCTACAAGGTCTCCCAGCTCTCCGAAAAGATGGGGTACCCGGTACAGGCAATCCATGTACCCAAGACCGTCGATAACGATCTGCCGATCACCGACAACTGTCCGGGCTTTGGCTCTGTAGCGAAGTACATTGCGGTCTCCACCCTCGAGGCCTCTTACGATGTGCGCTCGATGGCCGCTACCTCCACCAAGATCTTTGTGATCGAGGTAATGGGCCGCCATGCAGGCTGGATTGCCGCCGCTGGTGCCCTGGTGGAAGACTACGATATCCCTGTGGTTACCCTCTTCCCCGAGGTGGAGTTTGATCAGGACAAATTCCTCGCAGCAGTGGATGCCAAGGTGAAAGAGTATGGCTACTGCAGCATTGTGGTTTCCGAAGGGTGCCACTGGCCGGATGGCAAGTTCCTCGCTGAACAGGGAACACGCGACTCTTTCGGTCATGCCCAGCTCGGCGGGGCCGCGCCCGTGGTTGCCAACATCATCAAGGATGCCCTCGGTTACAAGTTCCACTGGGCGGTAGCCGACTATCTGCAGCGTGCTGCCCGACATCTCGCCTCGGAATCTGATGTTGAACAGGCCTATGCACTGGGTCAGAAGGCGGTAGAGTATGCCCTGCAGGGCCACAACTCGATCATGCCAACGGTAGTGCGTGAGTCCTCATCCCCCTACAAGTGGAGCATCGGACAGGCACCTCTCTCCGAGGTTGCCAACGTCGAGAAGATGATGCCGATGGAGTTTATCTCCGAGGATGGCTTTGGAGTGACCGCCGCATGCAAAGAGTACCTCTATCCCCTCATAAAGGGAGAGGCCTATCCTGAGTATGACGACAACGGTATGCCGCAGTATGTGACTTTGGACAATGTATCCGTAGACAAAAAGCTCGAAGATTTCGAGCTGTAATCCAACCAAACCAACCGGGTTGCAGGGATGCAACCCGGTTTTTCCATAACCAAGCAGGAGATTCGTAAATGCCCAACGAACTTATATTTGCACTGGTCGCCGGTTTTGCCGCGATCGCCTATGGCTATGTATCCATTCAATGGATCACCGCCAAATCCACCGGTAATGAACGGATGCAAGAGATTGCCTCTGCCGTACAACAGGGGGCACAAGCCTACCTGAGCCGCCAGTACACCACCATCAGCTATGTGGGGATTGCCCTCTTCATCGTCATTGGCCTCTCCCTTGACTGGGCCACCGCGATCGGCTTTGCCGTTGGTGCCATCTTCTCCGGTGCTGCCGGCTTCATCGGCATGAATATTTCCGTACGCTCCAACTCACGTACCGCCCAGGCGGCCAACGAGGGGATCAACGCCGCCTTCCAGGTCGCCTTCCGTGGTGGCGCCATCACCGGTATGCTGGTGGTAGGACTGGGTCTGATCGGTGTAGCAGGCTATTACACCATCCTCAGCAGCATGGGAATGAGCTCTGATGCGGTGCTGCATGCACTGGTTGGCCTGGCCTTTGGTGGCTCACTGATCTCCATCTTTGCTCGTCTCGGTGGCGGCATCTTCACCAAGGGTGCGGATGTGGGTGCGGACATCGTCGGCAAGGTCGAGGCAGGAATTCCCGAGGACGATCCCCGCAACCCCGCGGTAATCGCTGACAATGTGGGTGATAATGTGGGTGACTGTGCCGGTATGGCTGCCGACCTGTTCGAAACCTATGCGGTAACCACCGTCGCCACCATGCTGCTCGGCATGTTGATGGTACAGGGGACTGATGCCGGAATTCTCTACCCACTGGTACTGGGGGGTATCTCCATCGTTGCCTCGATTGCCGGCACCTACTTTGTCAAGGTTTCAGAGGGTGGAAAAATCATGGGAGCCCTCTACAAAGGGTTGATCGTCTCTGGTGTGATTGCCGCTGTGGTCTTCTACCCGATCACCACCATGATGTTCGGTGACAGCCTGATGATTTCCGGAGCAGAGATTGCCTCGATCAACATCTACTATGCGGCATTGATCGGCCTGGTGCTAACGGCTGCGATGGTGGTCATTACCGAGTATTACACCGCGACCGAATATGCTCCGGTTCGTGATATTGCCGAGGCCTCCACCACAGGAGACGGCACCAACGTGATCGCCGGCCTCGGTGTATCGATGAAGGCAACTGCGGCCCCTGTACTTGCCGTCTGCGCCTCTATCTACGCATCTTACGACCTGGCAGGGCTGTATGGTATTGCCATTGCGGCCACCTCCATGCTCTCCATGACCGGTATCATTGTGGCTCTGGACGCCTACGGCCCGATCACCGATAACGCTGGTGGTATTGCCGAGATGGCCGAGCTACCCGAGGAGATCCGCAACATCACCGATCCGCTGGACGCAGTAGGGAACACTACCAAGGCGGTAACCAAGGGCTATGCCATCGGTTCTGCCGGTCTCGCTACCCTGGTACTGTTTGCAGACTACACCCATGCACTGGGTGGTAACGTCAGCTTCGACCTCTCCAACCACATGGTCATCATCGGCCTCTTCCTTGGCGGCATGATCCCCTATATCTTTGGTGCCATGTCGATGGAGGCGGTAGGTCGTGCTGCTGGCGGCATCGTAAACGAGGTACGTCGTCAGTTCCGCGAGATTCCGGGAATCATGGATCATCGCGCCAAGCCAGACTACGGCAAGGCCGTGGATATGCTGACCCAGTCTGCGATCAAGGAGATGATCGTTCCCTCCATCCTGCCTATCGCTGCACCGATTCTTGTCGGTCTACTGCTGGGCAAGGAGGCACTGGGCGGCATGCTGATCGGCACCATCGTTACCGGCCTCTTCGTCGCGATCTCCATGACCACCGGTGGCGGTGCGTGGGATAACGCCAAGAAGTACATCGAGGATGGTAATTTTGGCGGCAAGGGTTCCGATGCCCACAAGGCCGCAGTTACCGGTGATACTGTAGGTGACCCCTACAAGGATACCGCCGGTCCTGCGATCAATCCGCTGATCAAGATCATCAACATTGTTGCACTGTTGATCGTACCCCTGCTGTAATCTCTACAGCTCAAGGTGGTACAATCAGGGCCGGCCCGGATGGGCCGGCCCTTTTTTATTGCAGGAGAGTAGTAACTATTCAGCTCAACCCCGAAATCCGTCATTTCGGCGTTCAAAAATGGTCATTTACACATGTAAACTCACATTTTCTGCCTTGAACTGACGAATTTCAGGGGCAATCTGAACAGCTACTGTCATTATTATAATTTTCAGGTAACCCCTGAATAGTTACGGAGAGTAATACTATGAATCTGGATCGAGTCTCAAGTGGAAACAACATACCCGAGGAGATCAACGTGATCATCGAGATCCCGGCCAACGCCGATCCGGTCAAGTATGAGGTTGACAAGGAGACTGGGGCAATGTTCGTTGACCGTTTCATGAATACCGCAATGCACTACCCCTGCAACTACGGCTATGTTCCCCACACCCTCTCTGATGACGGAGATCCGGTCGATGTACTGGTGGTTACCCCCTATCCGATCATCAGCGGTTCTGTAATCCGCTGCCGCCCCATTGGGGTACTACAGATGACCGATGAGGCGGGAGCCGATGCCAAGGTATTGGCCGTGCCGGTGGCAAAGCTCTGCTCGATCCACAAAGATGCTGAAAAGCCCGAGGATGTCTCGCAAGTACTACTCGACAAGATCTCCCACTTCTTCGAGCACTACAAGGACCTGGAGGCAGGCAAGTGGGTCAAGGTTGAGGGTTGGGCCGGTGCAGAGGCTGCCTACAAGGAGGTCACGGACAGCATTGAACGCTTCCAGAATGCGCCCAAGAAGCCCCACTTCTAACCTCACCATATAACCCCCTCATGAAAGTCTGTGTTATCTCTGATACCCACGACCGGGTAGAGTACCTCCATGCCGCGCTGGAGGATGCCAAGACGCACGGTGCCGAAGTTGTCCTTCATTGCGGTGATGTGGTGGCCCCCTATACCCTGAAGCATGCCCGACAGTTCGGCCTGCCAATACACGTCATCCACGGCAATAACAAGGGGGATCTCGCGGTGATGGGACGTCTGTCTCACGAGCCGGAGAGTCTGATTGAGTACCACGGAAGAGATGCCTGCATCGAACTGGGAGGAAAGCGTATCTTCCTGGTGCACTTCCCCAACTACGCAGAAGCACTAGCTCTGACCGGAAAATATGACCTGATCTGCTGTGGTCACAACCACCGCTGTAGTATCCAGTCCATTGAACACGCCAGAGACGGTGGCTACACCCTGGTAGTCAACCCCGGCAGTGCATCGGGCATGGGGCGTATCCAACCCACCTACGCGCTTGGGGATCTGGAGACCATGGAGTTTGAGATAATACCAATTCCAGAACCTGAGCTGGAACCATACAGACCCTGCAACTGACTTACCAGGAGACAGAGGCCCCCAACCCGTAGGTTGACTCTCGCGCCTCTTCTCGACTCTTAGAAAAGTTGGATGCCATACTCGCTTTGAGTGAAACAGACTCGCTCAGCCGAAGCGTACTGCTGAGAGCCAGTGCATGGTCATCCATATATTTTCCAACCCCCACCCCTAAAGAAAAGCGTTTATGTGACCCCACTGGAGGAACATTGGCCATTGCCGCAACCGATGCTACTGCACCGGAGAGCTGTCGTACATTCACTGCATCAAAATCAGACTGTCCATCAGCAATACCTGTTACAGTGACAGGGTTACCGTTTTCAGCATTACTGAAAGTTGCACCATTATCATGCAGAGTCAAACTGGTCGAGTGGGTACCACCAGAGAGAGTAGCTAATGACTCAGTTACAACTAAGCCATGTGTATTTCCAATACCATTGGTCAATGTCAG
>CAYFNH010000111.1:0-6717 GCA_964344435.1 uncultured Piscirickettsiaceae bacterium
ATCTATCCTTATTCGTTAGGCGCCTGTAACCTCTCAAACTCGTCAGTGAAGTAGTCCCCTCCTCCTGTCAGGGGGAGGGATAGGGTGGGGGTTAAGTGCTTGTTTTACACACCACCCCCATCCCTACCTTCCCCCTCAATGGGGAAGGGGGTAGCATGTGCCGTGGTTACCCGGAAGGTAACTCTGCATAGTTATGCGTATTGTTGTATAATAATCTACTTGATGCTGACGGTATGGAGCCCTGCAGGTGAACGACATACTTCACAACTATTTTCTGTTGAGTAGTGCGAGCGGAGAGCTGCTTGCCAAAACGTATGACTCAACTCTGGTTGGCCTGTCTGTTGTAGTGGCCATCTTTGCAGCCTATACCGCGATTATTCTGCTCTACCAGATGCGTACGGCCTATGCTGCTGGCAACGGTACCTACTACTACTGGTGGCTCGGGGCCTCGGTGGCGCTGGGGGGAGGTATCTTCTCCATGCACTTTTTGGGGATGCTCGCCTTTTCCCTCCCGGTACCGACGGTTTACGACCTGGGGATGACCCTCTTATCCCTGCTGATTTCAATGTCGGTTTCTGCCGTTGCCCTGTTCCAGCTCAGACAAAGAGAGCTGAATCGTATGCGTGTAGCCGTGGGGGCTGTGCTGATGGGGGTTGGGGTTTCTGCAATGCACTACGTCGGGATGGCGTCCCTGCTGGCTCCGGCGCTATTACGTTATCTTCCCTCCCTGTGGATCCTTTCGGTGGTGGTTGCCATCGGGGTATCGCTGGTAGCCATTATCCTCTTGCACTACTTCTCTCTCAAACAGGGGAGATATGTCACCCTGACAAAGCTGCTGGTCGCTGGGTTGATGGGCATCGCCGTTGCGTTGATGCACTACACCGGGATGGCCGCTGCCCAGTTCTACAGTGGCGGGGCCTGCGGGGTGGATACCGGCCTGTTCAACAGCCTCAAACTGGATAACGAGCAGTTGGGGTTTGAGGTCGCTGCCATTACCATCGTTCTGATTCTGGTTGGGGTGGTTGCCTCTCTGTTGAATGACAGAATCATGCAGGCCCTGCGCGAGAAAAATGATGAATTGGAAGAGGTGCTGCAGGCACGCACACTGGAGCTGAAAAAACAGTACCTGGAGCTCAGCCAGCGTGACCAGGCCATCAATGAGCATGCGATTGTCAGCACGACCGACCAGTATGGGGCGATCATCAGTGCCAATGACAAGTTTTGTGAGATCAGTGGATACCAACGGGAAGAGTTGATTGGCAAGAATCACCGCATTCTCAAGTCAGGGGAGCACCCCCCCACCTTTTATCGGGAGCTTTGGCAAACCATCGCCCAGGGCAAGGTTTGGCATGGTGAGGTCAAGAATCTGAAAAAGGATGGGGGCTACTACTGGGTCAAGGCAACCATCCTCCCCTATAGAGAGCTGGATGGAACCATCAGCCGTTATGTATCGATCAGAACCGACATTACCGAACAGAAGGATCTGGAGCAGCAGCTCAAGCAGAAGCATGCAGCACTGGAGCAGACTACCTACGCCAAAGATAATTTCTTTGCCACCATGAGCCACGAACTACGCACCCCGCTGACCTCCATTATTGGCAATAGTGAACATCTGCTGGATAGTGGCGTCTGTGGCAATGGCACCTGCCCACACAAGGATGCTGAGGAGGTGTTGCGCTCGATTCACTCTGCGGGTGAGAGCCAGCTCGCACTGGTCAACGACATCCTCGATATGTCGAAAATCGAGAGTGGAAAATTTACCATTGATGATACCCCTTACGACCTGAATCAATTGATCAGTGATATTGCCCGCATGTTCAAGGTCAAGGCGCAGGATGCCGGGCTGGAGCTGGTAATCGACCTCCAACAGAGGGAAGAGAATCTGTTGAAGGGGGATGCACAACGGATTGGACAGGTACTGATCAACCTGCTGGGCAATGCGATCAAGTTTACCGATCAAGGCTCAGTGACACTGACCACCTGGTCAGACCAGAAAAACCTCTGTTTCAGGGTCAGTGATACCGGAATTGGTATGTCTGAAGAGACCCAGGAGCGACTCTTTTCCCGGTTCTCTCAAGCAGATAGCAGCATCTCACGACGTTTTGGAGGCAGTGGACTGGGGCTCTACATCTCTTACAATCTGGTGCAATTGATGGGGGGTACCCTTCAGGTCTCCAGCCGGGAGCGGACGGGCTCGAGCTTTCTGGTAACCCTGCCCTATCGGGTCACCACGACGCCGGTACAGCAGCCAACAGAGAGCACGCCATTGAACAGAAAGTTCAGTGGTCGTGTGCTGGTGGCAGAAGATACCCCTGAACTGCAGCTGCTGGAGCGCAGGATACTGGAGGGGCTTGGGCTCTCGGTGTCGATCGCCAATGATGGTGAAGAGGCGGTGGCACTGGCAACCGCAGAGCCGATCGATATCATTCTGATGGATATGCAGATGCCCAATATGGATGGTATCGAGGCAACCACAGCACTTCGAGCCATGGGGGTTGATACTCCGGTGATTGCACTGACCGCCAATGTAATGCAAAAGCATAGAGATGCATTCCATGAAGCGGGTTGTAATGAGTTCATCAGCAAGCCGATAGATAAACAGGAGCTGATTCGAGTACTGGATAGCTATCTGATTCAGCCACAGCAGACGGTGGTCCCATCGGTAGCCGATGAGATGGTTGATGAAGAGATGATGGCAATTTTTCTTGAGAGTCGTAGTAAGGATGATGCCGAGCTCGAACAGGCGCTATCGGTAGAGGATTGGGCAGGCGTGAGAAAGGTTGCCCATACCGTGAAGGGCAGTGCGATCTCTTTTGGCTACCCCGCACTCTCCAAACTGGCCGAGAGTGTTCAGCTTGCGATTGATGAAAGTCGAGAAGAGAGCGAGATAAGATCTTTGGCAGTTGATCTGCTGAGTGAGATCAAGGCGCTGCTGAATCGCTGAAAGCTCCGTATTGACAGCAACCCGGTGCTGCCCGACCATAGTGGCTTACCTGAGCCTAGAATCCTCAGTTGACCACTTGAAACAGGCCCAACATCTTCTTATGCAAACAATTTCTCAAGAAACTGAGGAGTCCAGGCTGAAATTACGACAGAAATTGAAAAGGGGGCATGTGATTCCGGTTCTTCACCACGCAGTCAGCGGGCTGTCGCTTTTCCTGCTGATTACTCTGACCGCTCCCGTTTATGCGGTTGAGAGTGTCACCATTGGGGTTCTGGCTAAACGGGGTGCAGACCGGGCGTTACAGCAATGGACTGCTACCGCCGACTATCTGAGTACCGAAATCCCTGAATACCAGTTTTCCATCAAGCCGCTCGGTTTTGAGGAGATGGAGCATTCGGTTGCTACCCAGGAGGTTGATCTGCTGCTGACCAATCCGGGAATCTATGTCCAGCTGGAGTATCAGTTGGGGGTCAGCCGTATTGCTACGCTGAAAAATCGTATCCTGGGAAAACCTTCTGCCGAGTTCTCCAGCGTGGTGTTCGCGCGAGCGGATCGTCCTGCACTGAAACAGTGGAGTGACCTCGAGGGGTTGCATTTGAGGGCCGTCAATCCAGATTCACTGGGGGGGTATCTGATGGTTTTGCGAGAGGCCAAACAGCTCGGGTTCGAGCTCGCGGAGCTGCTTGGAAAAATCAGCTTTGCCGGTACCCACGATCAGGTTGTGTATGCGGTCTTGAATGGTGAGAGTGAGGTCGGCGTGGTGCGTACCGATACACTGGAGCGCATGAGTGCCGAAGGCAGGATTGAACTGGATCAGATTCAGGTGTTGGCCTATCAGTCTGCCGGTGACCCCTTCCCGTTTCTGCGCAGCACCCGAACCTACCCGGAGTGGCCGATGGCCCGGTTGCAGCATACTCCTCCCGGGCTGGCCGAGGCCGTTGCCGGCAAGTTGCTGAGTATGTCGGCCGAGAGTGAGGCGGCACGTCAGTCCGGCACCATGGGGTGGACCACCCCGCTCAACTATCAGCCGGTTCATGAGCTGTTCCGAGAGCTGCAGCTTCCCCCCTATCCACCCGTTGCGGTCACCTTCAGCAGTGTCTACAAGCAGTATAAGTGGACGATCATCGTCGCCTCGATCGGACTACTGCTGATCTTCCTGATTGCGATCAAGCTCTACCACTCCAATACTCACCTCTATCAAACCAGAAAACAGTTGCAGCAGAACGAGGATGAGCTCAAGAGCATTCTGAGCTCGATTGATGAGAGCGTAGTGGTGGTAGATCAGGATAACCGGATTACCCTGGTCAACCTGTGTTTGTGCAAAATAACCGGTTGGAGCAGACAACAGCTGCTGGGGAAATCGATCTCCATGCTGCTGAAGCCGAGTAGCGAGGCCGGCAACCGCTCACCGGTGGGGTTGCTGGAGCTGGTTGGAGACCGCCTGCAACAGGTGCATGATGATAATCATGACCTTTTCCATCAGTATCTGCGCGATGCTCCAATGCCCCTGCTGGTGGTTGATATCACCCACCCCAGAGAGACGCTGCCAATCTTTCTCTCCAGTCAGGATCTGGCCTTTCAACTTGGCTATGACAAGGCCGAGCTGTCGCGCCTGACGTTGGCGGATCTGCTGCCGACGGAAGATCTGCAACCGGTTACCAGTCAACTGCTGCAGATGGGGGAAAAGGGCAAACGCACGGCAAGCCAACTCTATCGCTGGAAATCAAAGAGCGGGCAGCTGATCAAGCACCAGGTCTCTCTGGCGCAGGTCTACTGTGGCCGCGAAAATCACGTGTTGATCAGTGTGGATAGCACTGCAAGCTTTCCCTGGGAGCTGGTGGGATTGACCCACTTTGGTCAGCTCTTCGCCGAAGACAAGATCAGTTTTGATCTGCTCTGTGCGGATCAGAGTCAGATCCCGGTACAGATCAATGCCTCGATCCACCAGAATGGAGAAAAGGTGGAGGGGGCGGTGCTGGCGATTCATGATCTTCGAGAGTATCTCAGTGCGGAAAACGAGCGCAGGGCGAACCTGGCCAAGGATGAGTTTGTCGCCTCCATGAGCCACGAGCTGCGCACCCCGCTGGCCACCATCATTGGCAATACCGAGCACCTGTTGCGCAGCCAGTTCGTCAATACAGAGAGCCCGGCTGCCAGGGAGGTAGTGGAGGTGCTGCAAAGCAGCCATCGGGCCGGAATGCGTCAGCTCTACCTGGTGAACGACATCCTCGATATGTACAAGATCGAGTCTGGAAAGTTCTCCATTGACCCCTCTCCCTATGACCTCACCAGGCTCACTACCGATGTGATCGAGATCTTTGACCTGCGAGCCAAAGAGGCCGGTCTCACACTGGAGCTACAGCAGCAGCCCGGCTCCAATCAGCTGCTGGGGGATGCAACCCGTATCAGTCAGATTTTGATCAACCTGCTCAGCAATGCGTTGAAGTTCACCCTCGAAGGGACGGTTCGGCTGGTCGTGGAGATTGAGGAGGAGACTCTGCGGTTCAGGGTGGAAGACAGTGGGATCGGTATCTCGGAGGCTGATCAGCAGCGACTGTTTGGCCGTTTTGAGCAGGCTGGTACCGATACCAACAGTCAGCTCGACTACAGTACCGGTACCGGTCTTGGGCTCTATATCTCCCGGCAGCTGGCGCAGGCGATGGGGGGTACACTGACCGTGGAAAGCAGCAAAGGGGAGGGCTCCATCTTTACCCTCACACTCCCCTGCCAACCTGCCGAGGTGGATGAGGTTGCGGTCAACACCTCAGCGCTGCAAGAGGGGGGTGGGCGCAGCTACCATGGTACCGTACTGATCGCTGAAGATGACTATGAACTTCAATTGATGGAACGCCGAATTCTGGAAGAGGTCGGTTTGCGGGTTGATATCGCTGCCAACGGTAAAGAGGCGGTGAGCATGGCAGAACAACACCGCTATGACTTGATCCTGATGGATATGCAGATGCCGGAGATGGACGGCATAACCGCAACCAAAACCTTGCGGGCAGAAGGGGTAGAGAGCCCGGTTGTGGCCCTGACCGCCAACGTGATGCAGAAACATCGGGATGAGTTCGAGAGTGTTGGGGTGACCCACTTTTTAAGCAAGCCGATCGAGCTCAACAAGCTCCATGCGGTACTGGAGCGCTTTCTCGAGAAAGCGACACAGTCTGCAACGAAAAAGGAGCCCCCCGCATCCGGTGCCGATCAGCTGGATAATCTGATCAACGGTTTGTTGGATGGTTAATCGTTCCTGGGGATAAAACGCAAGCCAACAACTACTGTGCCACGCGTTTTCGTTTTTGGTCTTGCTGACTATACAGCCATGTCAGTGCAGAGGCGCGATCGGAAAAACACTCCATGTTCCAGGGATGATCTCTGGGCATATCTGCCAGTATCTCGACCACGAGTCGACTTTTGAGGCTGTAAGCCACTTCAGCAATCGCATTCAGCTCTTCAAGTGATCCGAGGATAAATTGAGACTCTGGCGAATAGGAGTAAGAGTTGATCCGGTTGACCAACACTGAGAATGGGGCCTCAAGGTGGTCGAGCATCCATTGATGCAGCGCCGTAACCATCGCAACATCCAGCTCCAGACCATGATCAATGATCAGCTCTGCAATGTCTGAATCCAGTTTGATGAACGTGGCAAACGGTAGCCGATACTCTTCTTCCATGCCGGGGAAGTATGGTGAGTTGAAGCATCAATCTCAATATCAAATAAGTTCACTGGTGTCCCAACGTTGAAGAGGTAAAACTCACGTAGCCCCATAAAACAC
>CAYFNH010000112.1:0-6639 GCA_964344435.1 uncultured Piscirickettsiaceae bacterium
GTGTTTTATGGGGCTACGTGAGTTTTACCTCTTCAACGTTGGGACACCAGTGAGAAGAGGTATTATTTCTGAAGTACCTTGGAGACAATCGGTTGTACTGTGTTGAGGAGTGCCTGCTGTACGTTGAGCCCACCAGCGATGATATTGCCGCTCTCCAGAAAGTCGTCACCACCCGCGAAATCGGTACAGACCCCGCCGGCCTCTTTGACCAATAGTGCACCGGCGGCCATGTCCCACGGCTTCAGTGCAATCTCCCAGAATCCATCCAGACGTCCGGCAGCGACATACGCGAGGTCGATGGCAGCAGAGCCAGCGCGACGAATGCCGGCGGTGTCGGTTGTCAGGGCACGGAAGGTTTCAATGTAGGGTTCGAGATATTGCTGGTCACGGAAGGGAAAACCGGTACCCAGCAGGGCACTGTTCAGCCCCTTGCGGTGGGTGGTGCGTAGCCGACGGTTGTTGAGCATCGCTCCCTCTCCCTTGCTGGCGGTAAACAGCTCGTCGCGCAGCGGATCATAGACCACGGCGTGGATCAGCTCCCCCTTGCAGGCCAGTGCAATGGAGACGGAGAAGACCGGAAAACCGTAGAGGTAGTTGGTGGTGCCATCCAGCGGGTCGATGATCCACTGGTACTCATTCCCCTCCATGGTGCCATTCTCTTCGGCCAGTATGGCGTGACGTGGATAGGCGTAGCGCAATATCTGGATGATTTCTGCCTCCGCCTTGCGGTCTACATCGGAGACAAAGTCATTCTTCTCTTTGGTCTGGATGTTGAGGCTGTCGAGGCGATCCATGGAGCGGAGGATGATGGATCCTGCTTTTCGTGCGGCCTTGATGGCGGTATTGAGCATCGGGTTCATGGTGGTTCAATCTGTGTTGACTGGTTTGGGAGGTGCGCATTCTACCGTAGTGTGGATGCGGATGTGCTGTTGGCGAGTGAATTTGCTCAGGAAGGGAGGCATTGAATTCATGGTTGCTATATAATCAACCTCTAATTTATACAAGGTGGCCCGCTGCAGCACTGTGGTGGGCCATTTCTTTTGCCGCCACGTCAAGACGGTTCATAGCAAGCAGTAGGAGTTCATCAGATGTTTCGATTGGGGTGTGTCAGCAAGGTCTGTTTCAAAAACGAGATGCTTTCCGGGTTGACGGTGGCATTGGCTCTGGTACCGGAGGCGGTGGCTTTCTCTTTTGTTGCCGGGGTGGAGCCTCTGGTCGGGCTCTATGCGGCCTTCATGGTGGGGCTATTGGCGGCCGTGTTCGGCGGGCGCCCCGGCATGATCTCGGGTGCGACCGGTGCCATGGCGGTGGTGATGGTCTCGTTGGTGGCAGAGCATGGGGTGCAATATCTGTTTGCTGCGGTGATATTGACCGGGGCCATTCAGATTGGGGTAGGCCTGCTGAAGCTGGGTAAATATATTCGTATCGTTCCCCATCCGGTGATGTTGGGTTTTGTTAATGGGTTGGCGATTGTGATCTTTCTCGCTCAGCTGCAACATTTTCAATTTGCAACGGTTGAGGGGGGAGTTGCCTGGATGCAGGGGGGCGACCTGCTGCTGTTCTCGTCGTTGATTCTGCTCACCATGTTGATTATCCACTTCCTGCCGATGTGGACCGGGGCATTTCCAGCCTCTCTGGCGGCGATTCTGGTGGTTTCACTGCTGGTGATCGGGTTGGATCTTGATACCAAGCGGGTAGCGGATCTTGCATCGATTCAAGGAGGATTGCCCACCTTCCAGATCCCTTCTGTGCCGTTTAACTGGGAGACACTCTACATCATCCTCCCTTATGCGGTGATTCTGGCTGCAGTGGGGTTGATTGAGTCACTGCTTACCCTGACCTTGATCGATGAGGTGACCGATACCCGTGGTCAGGGCAATCGCGAGTGTATCGGCCAGGGGATTGCCAATACCACTACCGGGCTGTTCGGTGGAATGGGCGGCTGCGCGATGATTGGGCAGAGCATGATCAACGTCAACTCGGGTGGACGTGAGCGTCTTTCGGGGGTTTCGGCGGCACTGTTTCTGCTGAGTTTTATCCTCTTTGCCTCCAGTCTGATCGAGATGATCCCGATGGCTGCGCTGGTCGGGGTGATGTTTATGGTGGTGCTGGGTACCTTTGAGTGGTCCAGTTTCCGCATCATGAACAAGATACCGGCCAAGGATGCGTTTGTACTGGTGCTGGTCTCGGCGGTGACGGTGGCTACCGACCTGGCAATTGCGGTGGTGGTTGGGGTGATTGTGTCGGCCCTGATCTTTGCCTGGGAGCATGCCAGCCATATCAATGTGGATACAAGAGATGAGGCGGAGGGGGTTCGTATCTACGAGCTCAATGGGCCGCTCTTTTTTGGCTCGGTAAAAAACTTTCTCGATCTGTTCAATCCACAAAATGATCCGGATGAGGTGATTATCGAGTTCAAAAACTCCCGGGTTGCCGACCACTCGGCGATTGAGGCGATCGATACTCTGGCCGACAAGTATCTGCGAGCAGGCAAACAGCTCCATCTGCGCCACCTCAGCCCGGAGTGCCGGATTCTGCTACACCGGGCGGGAGACCTGGTGGAGGTCAATCTGCTGGAGGATCCTACTTATCATGTTGCAGACGATCAGTTGGCATAGGAGAATGGCCGAAACCAGAGCGTATTGTGTTAGAGGAGTAAGTTGATGCCATCATTTGATACCGTTTCCGAGGTTGATCTGCATGAGGTTAGCAATGCCGTGGATCAGAGTAACCGAGAAATCGGCAACCGTTTTGATCTCAAGGGGACCGGTGCCACGGTCAGTGAAGAGGGGGAGGGGCAGTTGCTGCTCAAGGCCGATAACGAGTTTCAGCTGCAGCAGGTGATGGATATCTTGCGTACCAAGATGGCCAAACGTGGGGTGGATGCCGATGCGCTTGATCCGGGAGAGGTGGAGACCAATGTGAGCGAGGCGAGACAGGTGATCCGTCTGGTGCAGGGGATCGATACCACAACTGCAAAACAGATTGTCAAACTCATCAAGCAGTCCAAGCTGAAGGTGCAGGCCGCCATTCAGGGGGAGAAGGTTCGGGTTACCGGCAAGAAGCGCGATGACCTGCAGGCGGTGATGACGCTGTTGCGCGAGGAGAGCCTGACGGTTCCACTGCAGTTCAATAATTTCAGGGATTGAGTTCAACACCTCCACAGCCCGCGGAGATTGTTATCTCCCTCTCGCGGCAGCAGCTCAGCTTGCAGGTGGCAGGGTGCTCGCCGCAGATCTTCGCCATCTCTACCGCACGTAATGGAGCCGGAGAACAGTCTGGCAGTGGCTGTACTCCGCGAGGCAGACACCATATTCGCATCAAGGTGGGAGAGGGGGCTGCCGTCAATACGGTTTTTGTCGGGCGTCGACCAACCGGAGAGATCTACAATGAGGCGTTGGGGCGGCGTTTTCCCGAACGAGACTGGATCCTCTCCCGCATTCTCTGGCTTTCGGGGGATGAGCCGGGCTTTAATCGTGGAGGGGAGGTCGATACACTGCGCCGGATGATCTATATTCATGGTACCCCACAGACAGAGCCGGTGGGAGTGGCGTGCTCACACGGCTGTATTCGCATGCATAATCAGGATCTGATCACCCTGTTTGATCAGGTGGCGACAGGTACTGCCGTGTTGATAAAGGAGTAGGATGATGACACTCGGCCCATTGATGCTGGATCTGGATGGAACGGAGCTCTCTGCTGAAGAGCGCGAGCTACTGCTCGATCCAAGGGTAGGGGGGGTGATTCTCTTTAGTCGCAACTACCATTCGCCACAGCAGCTTGCTCGGCTCTGTGACGACATTCATGGCGTGCGTGACGGAACACCGTTGCTGATTGCGGTAGATCAGGAGGGGGGGCGTGTGCAGCGTTTTCGTGAAGGGTTTACCGAAATACCAGCCATGGCGGAGTTCGGGCGACGCTATGACCGGGATCACAAAATGGCACATGGGGATACCGAGTCAGGCGGCTGGTTGATGGCCAGTGAGTTGCTCAGCTGTGGAGTCGACTTCAGCTTTGCGCCGGTACTGGATCTGGAGTATGGGGTAAGCGGAGTGATTGGTGATCGTGCCTTTCATCGTAGTCCGGAGGTGGTTGCGGCACTGGCACAGAGCTGGATGCGTGGCATGCACCTCGCCGGGATGGGAGCGGTAGGTAAGCACTTTCCCGGGCATGGAGGGGTAAAGGCCGATTCTCATGTTGAGGTTCCACAGGATAAACGCACGTTTGCCGACCTGTTGATCGATGACATGGTGCCATTCGAGCGGATGGTGTCATATGGAATCGAGGGGATCATGCCGGCACATATCTACTACTCAGAAACCGATCCCGACTACCCGGCCGGTTTCTCTCCCTTCTGGTTGCAGACGGTACTGCGCAAGCAGCTTGGATTTAATGGAGCAGTCTTCAGCGACGACCTTACCATGACCGGGGCATCGGCATTGGGGGACTACCCGCAGCGTGCTGCGGCTGCACTGGAGGCAGGCTGTGATATGTTGCTGGTCTGCAACCATCGTGAACATGCCATCACTGTATTGGAGTCGCTGCCACAACAGAGCGACCCACTGTTGACGGCGCGTCTGATGCGCCTGCATGGCAAGCGTGGAATGGATCGTGACAAGTTGATGGAGAGCCACCAGTGGCATCAGGCGGTGGAGCGGGTACACCGCCTGGAGGAGATTCATACTGTGGAGATGGAGTTGTGAGTGTAAGTCTGGAAGAGGTACGCAAGGTACGCAGAGAGGCAGAGTGCCTCTGGAATCAGCAGCAGGTTGAGCAGGCCCTGGACGAGATGGCCGAGGCATTGAGTGAACAGATTGCCGATAGCCATCCGTTACTGCTTGCAGTGATGACCGGGGCGGTGATCCCGGCTGGTTATCTGTTGACCCGGCTCGATTTTCCGATGCAGATCGACTACATCCATGCAACCCGCTATGGACAGCAGTTGACGGGGGGAACACTGGAGTGGATTGCCCGTCCGCGGCACTCACTCTCTGGCCGAACGGTGGTGATTGTGGATGATATCCATGATGAGGGGGGTACTCTGCAGGCACTCCATGAGTGGGCGCAGGAGCAGGGGGCGAAGGAGGTGATTACGGTTACTCTGGTTACCAAATTGCATCAGCGCAAGGTGGGGCCAGAGGCCGATTTCAATGCACTTACGGTACCGGACCGGTATGTTTTTGGTTTTGGCATGGACTACAAGGGGTACCTGAGAAACCTGCCAGGGATCTATGCGTTGCGTGATGAGTAGTCCCGTGCAAAGGTCTCATTTATCATGCAGCTCCCCAGGGAGTGCAGTATAGTACCCACTATTTTTCAATAGACCATTTCAGGAGCTCCCACCTTGGCGATCTCACTTTCCAATCGAGTTCAACGGGTCAAGCCCTCTCCCACGCTGGCGGTAACCGCACTGGCCGCTCAACTGAGAAGCGAAGGCAAGGATATTATCGGCTTGGGGGCAGGTGAGCCCGATTTTGATACCCCTGACCATATCAAGCAGGCTGCAATAGCGGCGATTGACAGTGGCTTCACCAAATATACGGCAGTGGATGGAACCCCTTCTCTGAAACAGGCGATTGTCGATAAATTCAAGCGTGAAAACGGTATTGACTATGGCCTTGACCAGGTGATGGTCAGTTGTGGTGGCAAACAGGTCTTTTATAATCTCTGTCAGGCCCTGCTTAATGAGGGGGACGAGGTGATTATTCCGGCACCGTACTGGGTCTCTTATCCAGACATGGTAATGCTGGCAGATGCAACCCCGGTGCTGGTTTCCGCCGGAATTGAACAGCAGTTCAAGATCACTCCTCAACAGCTCGAAGCGGCGATAACCCCGCAGACCAAGCTGTTTGTCCATAATACCCCCTCCAACCCAACCAGTGTGATGTACACCGAGGCGGAGTTGAAAGCGCTGGGAGAGGTGCTGAAACGCCATCCACAGATTGTGATCGCATCGGATGATATTTACGAGCACATCCTGTTGGGAGACACCCCCTTCTGTAATCTGCTGATGGCCAACCCGGAGCTCTATCAGCGCACCGTATTGTTGAATGGGGTTTCCAAGGGGTATTCCATGACTGGTTGGCGTATCGGCTATGCGGGTGGGCCGGCTGAGTTGATCAGTGCAATGAAAAAGGTGCAGTCACAGAGTACCTCCAACCCTACCTCGATTGCACAAGTGGCTGCCGAGGCAGCCCTGAATGGAGACTCATCCTGTATTGAAACCATGAATCAGGCCTTTCGGCGTCGTAACCGCTTTGTTACCGACAGCCTCAATGCCATTGAGGGAGTAGAGGCACTCTATTCGGAGGGAGCCTTCTACAGTTTTGCCAGGGTACAGGGGGTGATTGACCGGCTGCCCGATATTGATAATGACACCGAGCTTGCGGCCATGTTGTTGAGCGAGGCCGAAGTGGCCGTAGTGCCTGGCGTAGCCTTCGGTCTGGAGGGATATGTCCGTCTCTCTTTTGCGACCAGCATGGAAAATCTGGAACAGGCACTGGGGCGGATACAGCGTACACTTGAGGCAGCACTGGAAAAGGTGACAAAAGATGGTGCTACTGGTTGACCAAAGATAAGGGTATCTGTACTATACGCGCCACTATTCCCCTGTAGCTCAGTTGGTAGAGCAAAGGACTG
>CAYFNH010000113.1:0-6629 GCA_964344435.1 uncultured Piscirickettsiaceae bacterium
GTATTTGATCAGATCCGGGCTGTGGAATATTGATGTTTGTGCTCATGCACAGAAATACTATGAACAGGAGCACAGGGAGCGAATGATGAAAAATCTTCAGCGTAGAGCCAAAGAGATGGGGATGGTGCTTGTTTCAGATGAGGCTGCTGCTGTGCAAACAACTGGTTAGGGGGTGTTTACTTGAAAGAACTGACCCCATTCCGGTGACTATTCCGTTGATTTCCGATGAGCATAGATAAACAAGATCTTCACTGGATGCAGCAGGCGCTGCGGTTAGCCCGTCATGCGGAGTTGATGGGAGAGGTCCCTGTCGGGGCGGTAGTGGTGAAGCAGGGAGCGCTGGTTGGAGAGGGGTGGAATCGCCCCATTGAGCAGCATGACCCCTCCGCACATGCCGAAATCGGGGCCATTCGTATGGCAGCATCCACACTTGGGAACTACCGGATTCCTGGAACAACGCTGTATGTTACCTTGGAGCCTTGCATCATGTGCGCCGGTGCCATTGTGCAGGCGAGGGTGGAACGGGTGGTGTTTGGGGCGGAGGATCCTCGTGCCGGTGCGGTCTCTTCTCACTTTCATCTGTTGCAGAGTCCACAATTGAACCATCAGTGTGAAATTCATTCCGGGGTGCTGGCAGAGGAGTCTGCTGCGCTGCTGAAGCAGTTTTTCAGGCAACGGCGCAAGCGGCAATCAAACGCTCGGGAGATTTAAGATGGATAACTGGCATGCCTATGTCCGGCTGATGCGGCTCGACAAGCCGATTGGGATTCTGCTGCTGCTCTGGCCCACGTTATGGGCCTTGTGGATTGCGGCCGATGGAGTACCGGGTTGGGGGGTGGTACTGGTATTTGTGGTTGGTGTGGTACTGATGCGTTCAGCGGGTTGTATTATTAACGATTATGCCGACCGTGAAGTGGATCGACATGTACGCAGAACGGCACAGCGCCCCCTGACCACCGGTGAGATCTCCAGCCGTTCCGCGCTGCAGCTGTTTGCTGCGCTGGTTGTGGCGGCCTTTATGTTGGTGCTGACCATGAACCCGTTGACGGTTCAGCTCTCGGTCGCTGCGGTTGGGCTGGCAGCACTCTATCCGTTTATGAAACGTTACACCCATCTGCCTCAACTCTTTCTGGGGGCAGCGTTTGGCTGGGCGGTGCCGATGAGTTTTGCTGCGGTTCGTGGGGAGGTTCCTGCAGCGGCCTGGCTGCTGTTTTTGGCAACACTCTGCTGGGCGGTGGTCTACGACACCATGTATGCGATGGTGGATCGGGAAGATGATCTCAAGATTGGGGTTCGCTCCACTGCAATCCTGTTTGGTCGTTGGGATCGAATCTGGATTGGGATGTTTCAGCTGGTGATGCTGGTGCTGCTGCTATGGGTGGGGCTTGCCTTTGGGTTGGGTGTGATCTATTTTCTGGCTCTATTGATCGCAACCGGGCTGGGTGTGTATCACCAGTGGTTGATTCGCGAGCGGAAGCGGGAGGCCTGTTTCCGCGCCTTTCTGCACAACCACTGGCTTGGATTGGTAATTTTTGCCGGGATCGTGTTGGATCGGGCCGTTACTCTTTAGGGTACTTCTTCTGGCAGGCACGGGTAATCAGCTTGGCGGCGACATCACTCCCTACCCCCTGCAGGTTGTTGAGCAGACAGTTCCAGTACTCTTCAGGGTAGTCAATGGCAACGGTTCTCTCTTGTGGGGGAAGCTGGTAGGGTACAGGCGCAGGTGTCAGTGGCGTGGGCTGACTGGCATAGGCTGAAACCGGGGCTGGAGAGGGTTGGGCAGGCTGTGGTGGAGCTGGCTGGGGCCGCAGTCGTGGTGCAGGTGGTGTAGGTTGAGGGCGTACTACTTGTGCCGGGGGCTGAGGACGCATCTCTTCGACCCTGCGTGGGGTCGGGCTGAAGCCGGGTGGATTGCTGATCGGGTCGAACGGGGAGGCAATGGTCTCCCAGATGTTGTCTGGAATCGGCTCTCGGCTCTGTACCGGAGGGGCGGAGTTTGAGGGTTCTGGGGACTGTGCGGAGGCTCCGTAGCTGTAGATGAGCAGGACGGCGGTAAGCGGAAGAGTACGATGATTCATGTGTTCGATTCCCGGGATGACCCTGTGCTGGTTGGAGCGCAGTATGATAGCACTTAGGGGGTGATTTTTCTTCAATAGAGCATGGAAAACACCGCTTTTCTACAGTACTATTACAGCCTTGCGTGGCGGTGGATTTCATATGCTCCATATTGTCCACGTGGTGGATGTAACCTGAATACCGAAAGGATCAAGATTGATGAAGAAGATGGATTATGCGGCCTGGATGGCACTTCCGGCACTGACGTTGACAACCTCCCTGCAGGCAGGCAGTTTTGAGGGATATCTGACTGATAGCCTTGGTAATATTGTACGTACCCCGTATAACGAGTGTATCCACACGGGCTACTGGGACAAGGAGTATGCCCAGCCGGAGTGTGATCAGGTACTGGAGGTTCGAGCCAAGTATGCATTTGATGTAGAGAAGGCAGAGAATGAGGGGCTACCGGCTCCAGCGAAGCCTGCATTGATCGCCGAGATGGAAGAGACCAAGGTAGAAGAGGTTGCCCCTTCTGCAACCGTGACGGTTGGCGAGGTGGAGTCGGCAGACAGTGGGGTAGAGAAGCTTGCCGAGATTGAGGTCAAGGATCTGGACAGTCTCTGGACCATAGCGGCCAACCCTCAGGTCTACGGCAATGCCGAGTTGTGGCCCCTGCTACTGTGTGCCAACAAAACGCAGATTGCAGATGCTGACCTGATCTATGCTGGCCAGGTTCTGAGCGTTCCGCAGCAGAGCAGCGCTGCGCAGGTAGATGCAGCCATCATGCATGCCAACCAGCGTGGTGAGTGGGAGTTGGGTGAGGTTGAGGATAGTGATCTGGAGTATCTGGCGATCCACTGCGGTCGTTGATCCCGGTGCCTCTGGACTGACTGAAGGGAGCGAGTATGTTACGGAAAACAGGTGGGTGGGCGCTGCTGTTGTGGGCAGTATCACTGGGGGTACAGGCCAATGAGAGCGCTGCTGTTGCAGAGAAGAGTGGCCTCTATATGGAGATCAATAA
Source organism: uncultured Piscirickettsiaceae bacterium (assembly GCA_964344435.1). Lineage (GTDB taxonomy): Bacteria > Pseudomonadota > Gammaproteobacteria > Thiopontia. The sequence continues at coordinate 3,077 of CAYFNH010000113.1, forward strand.
GCTGGAGCAGCGTGATGACCTCTGTGTGGCCTATATGCGCTTTGCCAACCACAGTGATACCGAGTTCTCTGAATTCAAGTCCGAGCTGTTCGCATTCAACCGGGAGGATGTGATTACCGCCCATTTTCTTGCGGACTTTCAGCAGGTGATGGCCAACAAGACCGTGGTCAAGCTGGTGCCGATGAAAGATACCGTCTGTAGTGAGGTGGGTAGCGTTCTGCTCAACCGCATGACAGCATGCAAGAGTGGTGAGGAGGAGGTAGCAGACTGTCTGCGCCTGCTTGATATCGGTGCCAAGGGTAGTGTTAAACTCTTCAAGTAAGGATCTGTGATGAGTGTTGATCTGCTTGTTTCCAAAGGGGGGCCGGTTGCCATTATCCTGCTGGCACTCTCCGTCTACGGGTTGGCGATACTGCTGCTCAAGCTCTACCACTTTCAGTCAAGGGGGGTTCTCTTTGGTTCCGGTAAATTGATTAACCAGACCGTCGACAAGATTGAGCGGGGGCAGGTGCAGATTGCCCTGACTGCACTCTCCAAAAAGAAGAAGAACCCATTGGCTGCGGTGATGTCGAAGTCAATCAAACTCTGCGATAGTAGTGAGATGAGCAGTGCTGCCAAGGAGGAGCTGGAGAGTGAAGGTCGGCTGCAGTTGGAGCACCTTACCTCCTATATCCGTGGTCTTGATGCGGTGGCTCACCTCAGTCCACTGCTGGGGCTGCTGGGAACGGTACTGGGGATGATTCAGGCCTTCATGCAGTTGGAGGCAGCCGGGGTTCGTATTGATGTGACCATGCTGGCAGGGGGGATCTGGGAAGCCCTGATCACCACTGCATTCGGTCTGGCCATTGCAATTCCGGCGCTGGCTGCGGTCAACTGGCTGGAAGGGATTGTTGAACGTGTACGTCAGGACATGGGCGATGCCGTGACCCGCACCCTGGGCTCCATGCGTCGGGCAGGTTAAGCGCCTCCAGTTCCGCGATGCATTTCGAACCAGTTGGTCTCAAAACCAGGAGGCGCTGGCTCAGCCTGACATCTCTGATCGATGTCGTTTTCCTGCTGTTGATCTTTTTTATGCTGACGACCAGTTTTTCGCAGCAGCGTATGCTGGATCTGGATATGCCGGCGGCACAGGGCAAGGGCAAAAGTGCCTGGCAGGGAGGCTCCCTGGTTCGCGTCCACTCTGGTGCCCGGGTCGATTTCAATGGACATCCTTTAGCGGTGGGAGAGGTAGCCGACAAGACCCGCAAGCTATTATCACTACGTCCGGATGCCCGCTTCATTGTTCGCCCGGATACCGGCCTCCCTCTGCAGCAGGTCGTAAGTGTAATGGATGAACTGCGTAATGGGGGGGCTACCCGGGTGACCCTGGTACGTTGACGATGCGTTTTCAATATCACCGTTGCCGCCATAAAGAGCTGGACATGACCCCTCTGGTGAGTGTGATCTTTCTGCTTATCATCTTCTTTCTGGTGGCTGGAACGGTGCGCTCTGCGGCGTTCTGGGATATAGAGCATCCGCACTCAAGCAGCGAGACACGGGCAGAGCCACTCAATCTGACGATCTTTATTGATCATGAGGGGCGCAGGGCGGTGGATCGCAGAGAGGTCAAGAATCGCTTCCAGTTACGCTACTTGATTGATGAAAACCGGGTAGAGGGCGCCCCCCCCTCGGTTGAAATCCATGCCGATAGTCGGGTCGATTCTCATGAGCTGATCAAGTTGCTGGAAGAGATCCGTGGGGCAGGTGTACAGGAGGTTGATCTGATTACCGAGGTCACCCCTTGATACTGAAGATCCGCCCCCACCACTGGTTCTTTGCCCTGATCCTCTCTGCGTTGCTGCATGGTTGGGTGATCTACTCGGTTAATTTCTTTCAGTTGGAGACTGTGCAACAGATGCAGCAGGAGCTGCCTTTTACCGTGCTGCTGAGCAGCCGGGAAGAGGCACAAGAGCTGGTGCTGGAGGACCCCGAGAGTAGTCCAGGTGAGATTATCCCGCTGATTACACTGGATGAAAATGAAGCTGATGTAGAAACGGTGGAGCTGGTTGATCTGACCGAGGAGGCGCTTGGCGTGGGAGAGGAGCCGCTGCAGTGGGAGGAGTCACAACCACAGCCGGAACTCACTGGCGTGGAGGCCGAAGAGCTGGCGCTCGATGGGGCTCAGGCTGAGTTACGTGCACCAGGTAGCCAGGTGATCAAACTCATGCAGAGCGAGCAGATTGAGGTGGTTGATACTGCCGTGGTGCCTTCACTCTCTGAGGTGGCGGTGATTTCCCCTGAGAGTGTATTGAAGATGGAGCGTATACCGGTTGTGCCATCCGCAACTACCGCGCTGGAGATGGAGCCTGAAGCGGTTGAGATGGCTGAGCTTGCACCGAATGAGATGGTGCCGGCTGCCGTGCAGCAGGAGTGGCTGGAGCAGCCACAACTGGAGATGCCGCTTGCGAGTGGTCATTCCGAGGTGGTACTGGCGGAGATTACGGTTGAGCAGATTGAGTTTGACGAGACCCTGTTCAACTCTCTGCCGGAAGTGCAGGCAGAGGATTGGCAGCCGCAACTCTCTGCTGCAGCACAGAGCCAGACTACGGATACAGAGACCTCACCAGCGGCGACAGCGGGCTGGAAACGGCGTTATGCCGGTGCTCGAGGCATTGGTGCCGTATACCGTAAACAGATGCGTGCTACCTTGTCGCAATTTGTGCTCTACCCCAAGGCAGTGGCGGAGGAGCAGGGGGTTGAGGGTAAGGTGGTGGTTGGCTTCATGATCGATCGTCAAGGGCGTCTGGAGGAGACGGAGATTCTGGAGAGCTCGGGCTATCCAGCACTCGACCAGGCGGTCGAGAAGATGGTCGAGTTTGCTCAACCCTTTGCAGCACTGCCGAAGCATGTGAAGAACAACAAGGTTCGTTTTGCCTTTCCGGTTACTATCAAGTTGAAGCGGTAGGCTGATCACATAAAAAGGTCTTCGTAACTTACCCCGTCATCAGGCAATTACCCTCACAAGCACAGGCCTTCTGCATCACTGCAGAAGGCCTTCATTCTGATCAGGTCAGACTGCCGCTGTTTACTTGAACTCGACGATCAGGTCATCCTGCTCTACCAGTTCACCCGCCTGCAGGTGGATCTTCTTGATGGTACCCTCGAATGGTGCGGTCACGGTGGTCTCCATCTTCATCGCTTCAATGACGAACAGTGGGTCGCCCTTGGCCACCTGATCGCCCTCGTTGGCGACGATGTCGGAGAGCTTGCCCTGTAGTGGAGAGCCGATCTCATGGTCATCCGAGGCCTTGGTGTTGACCTGGGTCTTGGCCACAACCGAGTTGTCGCGGATGCGCACGGTACGGGTCTGACCATTGAGGTCGAAGGTGACGGTACGCATGCCGTCCTCACCGGCAGAGGAGATATAGAGCAGGCGGATGATGATCACCTTGCCCTTGCCGATCTCCACCGAGATCTCCTCGTCCTGCTGCAGGCCGTAGAAGAAGGCGCTGGTGGGGAGGTAGGAGATCTCGCCATACTCGCACTTGTGCTGGTAGAAGTTCTTGAACACCTC
>CAYFNH010000114.1:0-6470 GCA_964344435.1 uncultured Piscirickettsiaceae bacterium
CGTTATTAGTAACCAATTGAATTTATTTGATTAAACGTTGGGACACCAGTGAATTACACCGATATTTTTATCAAAAGGCCCGTTCTGGCCACCACCATCAGCCTGCTTATTCTGGTGTTGGGGCTGCAGGCGATCTCCAAACTGGCAGTGCGCCAATATCCGGAGACCCAGAATGCGGTGGTGACGGTAACCACGCTCTACTATGGTGCAGATGCCGAGACCATTGCCGGGTTTATCACGCAGCCACTGGAGACCGCGATTGCCCAGGCCGAGGGGATTGATTACCTCACCTCGACCAGTGTCAGTGGTGCTTCTACCATCAGCGCCTATCTGCGCCTCAACTACGACTCCAACCGGGCGCTGACCGAGATCAATGCCAAGGTTAATTCGGTACTGAATCAACTGCCGGCAGAGGCACAGCAGCCGGTATTGACGGTACAGGTGGGAGAGTCGATTGGTTCAATGTACATGAGTTTTGCCAGTGACCGGCTGCTTAACAACCAGGTTACCGATTATCTGATGCGGGTGGTCAAGCCGCAGCTGGATGGGATCGAGGGGGTGCAGAAGGCGGAGGTGCTGGGCGCTCGCCGCTTTGCCCTGCGCGCCTGGCTCGACCCGGCACGGATGGCCGCCTATGGTCTCACTGCGGCGGATGTCCATGCAGCGCTGGCGGCCAACAACTTTCTGACTGCACTTGGTAGCAGCAAGGGGCAGATGGTGAGTGTGGATCTCAATGCGGCCACCGACCTCCACTCGGTCGAGGCCTTCAGACAGCTTGCGCTGCGCCAGTCCGATGGTGCCGTGGTGCGTCTGGAGGATGTGGCCACAGTGGTGCTGGGGGCAGAGGAGTATAACCTCACTACCGCCTTCGACGGCAAGCGCTCGGTCTTTATCGGTATCAATGTGGCTCCGGATGCCAACGTGCTGGAGGTGATCGAACGGGTCAAACGGCTGTTTCCGCAGATTCAGTCGGAGATGCCGACCGGGCTCCGTGGCGAGATTGTCTATGATGGTACCCAATTTATCGACAGCTCCATTGAGGAGGTGATCAAGACCCTTGCCGAGGCATTGGTGATCGTTACCGTTGTGGTGTTCCTCTTTCTCGGTAGCTGGCGGGCGGTGGTGGTGCCTCTGTTGGCGATTCCACTTTCACTGGTGGGGGCCTTCTCGGTCATGCAGGCCTTCGGCTATACCATCAATCTGTTGACCCTGCTCTCGCTGGTGCTGGCGATCGGGTTGGTGGTCGATGATGCGATTATCGTGGTGGAGAATGTCGATCGGCACATGCACGAAGAGGGCAAACCGCCGCTGGAGGCGGCACTGTATGCGGCGCGGGAGCTGGGTGGGCCGATCATTGCGATGACCGTGGTGCTGATAGCCGCATATGTACCGATTGGCTTTCAGGGGGGATTGACCGGTGCCCTGTTTACCGAGTTTGCCTTTACCCTGGCGGGGGCGGTCACCATCTCCGGTATCGTGGCACTGAGCCTCTCCCCGATGATGGCCTCGCGCATGTTTCAACCGGGGCAGCAGGAGAGCGGTCTGGTGCAGTGGATAGACCGGCAGTTTGCCCGTCTGCACAGTCGTTATCAAAGCGTACTGAGTGGAACCCTGGAGACCTGGCCGGTGATGGCGCTGATGGGGGGGCTGTTGTTGGTGGGGGTGATCTACCTGTTTGCAACAGCCTCATCGGAGCTGGCACCAGAGGAGGATCAGGGGTTGGTGCTGGGACAGATTGTGGGGGTACCCAATGCTACCGCACAGCAGATGCAACAGTATGCCGATCAGATGTATCGATTGACACGAGACCTTCCGGAATATGATCAGATGTTTCAACTGACCGGTATGCCCACCACCAACCAGGGGATTGGGGGGGCGGTATTTGTCCCCTGGGAGCAGCGTGAACGCAGTGCCAAGACCCTGCAAGGGTTGCTGCAGCAGCGCTGGAATGGGATTGCCGGGGCCAAGGTGGCGGCCTTCCAGATGCCGGCTCTGCCTGGTTCCGGTGGGCTGCCGTTACAGTTTGTGGTCAAGACTACGGATGCCTATGAACGTCTCAACGAGGTTGTGGTCGAGCTGTTGGGGAGGGCACAGGCCAGTGGCATGTTCTTTTTCATTGATGCCGATCTGAAAATTGACAAGCCCCAGAGCACACTGGTGGTGGATCGGGATCTGGCTACCGACCTAGGGTTGACGCAGCGGGATATCGGCGTTGCACTGGGCAGTGCCCTGGGGGGTGGATACGTCAACCACTTCTCGATTGATGGCCGCTCCTACCGGGTGATGCCGCAGGTGGCACAGCCGCAACGGCTCAACCCGCAGCAGGTGCTCGACTACTATGTGCGTACCCCTTCCGGCAAGATGGTGCAGGCCTCCACCTTTGCCACCATCGAGCACAGTGTGGTGCCGGAGTCGATTAACCGCTTTCAGCAGCTCAATAGCGCCACCCTCTCCGGGGTCTATGCGCCTGGAGTCTCTCAGCAGCAGGTGCTGGATTTCATGCGCAATGCGCTGATCGAGATTGCCCCTACCGGTTACAGTGTCGACTATGCGGGTGGTTCACGTCAGTACATGCAGGAGTCAGGTGGTTTTGTCTTTACCATGCTGTTTGCAGTGGTGATTGTCTTTCTGGCGCTGGCGATTCAGTTCAACAGTTTTCGTGATCCTTTGGTGATTCTGGTATCGGTGCCAATGGCGCTGTTTGGAGCGCTGCTTTTTATCAATATCGGCTTGGCGACAATCAACATCTATACCCAGGTGGGGCTGGTGACGCTGATGGGGTTGATCAGCAAGCACGGAATATTGATGGTGCAGTTTGCCAATGAGTTGCAGTTGGCCGGCAAGAGCAAGCTGGACGCAATTATTGAGGCGTCGGCGGTGCGCTTGCGGCCGATCTTGATGACCACGGCTGCGATGGTATTGGGGGTGATTCCGCTGGTGATGGCCTCGGGGGCCGGTGCCGCAGGCCGCTATTCGATGGGGCTGGTGATCTTTACCGGCCTCTCCATCGGTACGCTCTTTACCCTGTTTGTGGTGCCTGCGGTCTATCTGATGGTGGCGAAGCAGCGTGCCGATGGCGTGGTAGAGTAGGCGGATGCGCAATCCACTGATCCCCGATATTCTTGAGCTGTTGTACGAGCATGCTGAAGGCATCAGTGAGTATGCACTGATTCAGGCGCTGGAGGGGCATGAGGCTCTGGTCGGGCTGGATGGAGGAGAGCCACTCTCCCTGTTTCAGCTCCACTTTCTGGTGATGAATGCGCTCTACACCCTGCAACAGCAGCTGTGGCAGGAGGAATCTTGCTTCCTTGAGATTACTCCACTGCACATCTCACTCTCCAGCCAATCTGTAAAATCGACAACACTTGAGACGATGCTCTCCGACAGCGTTGGCCTTGGTGAATACTATCTCGACTGGGATAACCTGGAAGAGATGACCGCAACCGGAGTGGAGCAGCTGTTGGAGCAGTTCTGGAAACAGTTCGCAGGGGAAGAGCTGCGTGCTACCGCCCTTGATGTACTGGGGCTGGAGCCGGGCTGTACGCGACAGCAGGTGGTCTCCCGTTATCGCCAGCTGGCGGCCCGTCACCACCCCGACAAGGGAGGAGAGACACAACACTTTGTCGAGATCAGAAAGGCATACGAGCAGTTGTGTCTGTGAAATCATCGATATGAATATGTTGCAGATGAACTCTCCGTTGGGGCGGCTACGGGTGGTGGTTGAGTCGGGGCAGATACGGCGGCTTGATTTCCATTGGGGTTTTGGTGCTGCCGAGAACGCTATTGGAGAAAACAGCCTGACCCGGCTGATCCAACAACAGCTGACCGACTACTTTCATCATGCCAAACCTCTGAATGGGTTGCCTCATGCAGCCCGGGGTACCCCGTTTCAGCAGCGGGTATGGCAGGCCCTGGAAGAGATTCCGCTGGGTGAGGTCATTACCTATGGCGAGTTGGCCGCAGCGCTCAACAGCAGCCCGAGGGCGGTGGGTGGGGCTTGTCGCAGCAACCCCATTCCTCTGCTGATCCCGTGTCACCGCGTGGTTGCCAAAGCGGCCATTGGCGGCTTTGGCGGAAGCTGGGGCTCAGGCGAACGGGTTGAGATCAAATCATGGCTGCTGCGGCATGAGGGGGTACGTGGATTTGCTGATGATGGCGACAGGGGAAGGGGTTGAAAATGGTAGTAACCTGTCCAGGTTCTGAGTATCATCATTTGTATATTTCATAGTGTCTAGCTATGTTGTTGGCAACGGAAAGAGAAACCATTCTGAGAATTGGAGAAATAGAGCGGTAGCTGAACAGTTACCCTGAAAATAGTATTGCATGAGTGAGCGTTACAGACTGCTGATCATTGATGACGACCCGGCGATCCATCAGACCTACAAGGCAATGTTTGGAGAGGAGCTTGTGGAGGATGGACTGGGGGAGCTTGAGGAGCTGGAATCGATCGTTTTTGGTGGGGCTACCAGTGAACAGCCGCACTCGGACTCTTTTCAGATTGACTCGGCCACCCATGGAGAGCAGGGGGTAGCCTGTGTGAGCGCTGCTCTTGAGCAGCAGGATCCCTATGCGGTCATCTTGATTGACATGCGTATGCCGGGGGGGATGGATGGGCTGATGACCGCACAGCAGATCCGCCAGCTTGATCGGGAGGTGCGTATCATCTTCGTTACCGCCTATATGGACTACTCTCTGGAGGAGGTGCGAGATGCGCTTGGTGCACACTTCGACTTTCTCACCAAGCCGGTCAAACGGGATCGTTTCTACCAACTGGTACTGTCACAGGCCAGTAGCTGGCAGCGCTTTCGGGAGATGTTCAACACCAACAAAGAGGAGAAGAAACTACTCTCCAGAGATCTCAAGCAGACCCAGCAGGAGTTGGAACATTTGCAAGCGGCCCTGTACGAGACCGCTATCGTCAGTGTGACCGATGCAGACGGGATCATTACCGATATCAACCAGAGGTTCATTGATGTTAGCGGGTACTCCCGGGATGAGTTGATTGGTAAGCCACAGAGTGTGGTCAGTTCAGATGATTATCCTCCTACCTTTTATGCACGCTTGTGGCAGACCATCTCCAGTGGAGCGGTGTGGATGGGGGAGATCAAGAACTGTACCCGGCAAGGGAAACCCTACTGGGTTCGGGGTTCTATCGTGCCGTTTCGCAATCCTGAGGGAGAGATCTATAAATATATCTCAATCCAGGGGGATATTACTGACCTGAAGAGGATGGAGGAGGAGCAGCGAGATCGTCAGGTTGAGCTGGTCAAGGCCAGAAACGAGGCTGAACGCAGCAACCGGGCCAAAGATGAGTTTATTGCCACCATGAGCCATGAACTGCGTACCCCGTTGGCGGTCATTATTGGCAACAGTGGATTGTTACGCCCCTGTCTGGTGAATGATCCGGAGGGGGAGAAGTTGCGCCAGGCGATCAAGGTCTCGGGTCAGTCGCTACTTGCACTGGTCAATGATGTGCTGGATATGACCAAGATGGAGGCAGGCAAGCTCACCATCGTGGATGGTTTTTATAATCTGCAGCGGCTGGTCGAGGAGATGGAGGCGATGTTTGCCTTCTCGGTAGAGGATGCCGGACTGCAACTGGAGGTGGAGTGTACAGTGGAGCCAACCTGCCTGCTGCAGGGTGATGAGCAGCGCATCCGCCAGATTCTGGTCAATTTACTCAATAATGCGATCAAATTTACCCATCAGGGAAGAGTGCAGTTGCGAGTCTCCGTTGTGGGCGAGCGGCTTCAATTTGAGGTTCGGGATACCGGTATCGGCATCGATCCCGATACGGTGGGGCAGCTCTTCAACCGCTTTCAGCAGGCCGATAGCAGTATCAGCCGCCGTTTTGGGGGCACCGGTCTGGGGCTCTATATCTCTCGCAACCTGGCAGAGAGGATGGGCGGGGAGATTACCGTGGAGAGTGTGCCGGGAGAAGGTTCCTGTTTCTGCTTGTTGTTACCCTATCAATATAGTGAACAGTGTCTGGAAGAGGGGCTGGAGCTGCAGGAGCACTCAAGTACAGCCGCCCTGTCCGCCAAGCTGTTGATGGCTGAAGATACTCCGTTGCTGCAGCAGTTGGGACGGCGAATCCTCGAGAGGATGGGGTGCACGGTAACGATTGTAGGTAATGGTCTGGAGGCGGTTGAATCAGCAACCCGGCAGCGTTACGATCTGATCCTGATGGATCTTCAGATGCCGGAGATGGATGGTATCGAGGCGACCCGACAGCTGCGTGAACACGGGGTAGAGACCCCGATTGTCGCCTTGACAGCCAATGTGTTGCAGGAACACCGTGAGGCCTTTGATCAGGCCGGGGGGAGTGGCTTTCTGACCAAGCCAATCGACGAGCAGGAGCTTCGGCAGGTGGTTGATCGTTCGCTCGAAACTCAGGCTGGATGAGAGACTTCAATAGCAGGGTGTCTGTTTTGTTGGCTTTCAGGTATAACAGCATGAATAAAGTGGAT
>CAYFNH010000115.1:0-6237 GCA_964344435.1 uncultured Piscirickettsiaceae bacterium
GTGCGCTTCCGGTTGCATTCTGTACCGCTCGGTTAACGTCCAGTGCCTCGCCAGCCACACCGGCTGCGAAGATACCACCATTGCTTTCATCCGCCTGGATGAAGCCGTTGCCATCACCGACCACGGTGGCGGGCAGCTGATCGGCCTTGACGCTGGGCTCCATGCCTACCGCCAGTACCACCAGGTCATGCTCATTCTCGTAGCGGTTGTAGCCCTCGGTGTCCACACCGCGCAGTACCGGATTGCCGCTCTCACGGGAACGTACTACATTGGCCACCTTGGACTTGATAAAGGTGACGTTGGGGTCGGCCTTCACCTGCTGGTGGAAATCGTCGATGCGATCAATCGCACGGATATCGATGTAGTAGATAGAGGCATTCCAGTTCTCGTCCTCACCATAACGCTCGCGCATCAGCTTGGCATGCTTCAGGGTTGCCATACAGCAGATGCGGGAGCAGTGCTTCATGTAGTTGCGGTCACGAGAACCGGCACACTGGATAAAGGCGACGTTGCGCGCCTCGCTACCATCCTTGCGCAGGATCTTGCCACCGGTAGGGCCGAATGGGTCGAGCATGCGCTCGAACTCGACATTGGTGATGACGTTGTCATAACGGTCGTAGCCATAAGGCTGAATCTTGTTGGCATCGAATGGCTGCCATCCGGTGGCCCAGATTACTGACCCCGCCTTGATCTGCAGGTTCTCTTCCTGCATCTCCAGATCGATTGCACCGGCAGGGCAGGCGGCCTTGGCCTTCTCTGCATCCTCGCTGCCAATCATTGCTGGATCAATTACGTAGCGCTGAGGATAGGCCATGGTAGAGACCAGATAGGCACCCTTGCGCTTCTTCATGCCGTAGTTGAACTCATCGTCAAACTCACTCTCGACGGCATCGGCACAGGCACCGCAGGCGGTGCAGTTCTCGTTGACATAGCGAGGCTTGATGGTTACATCAAGCGTGTAGTCCCCGGATTCGCCATCAATTTTGTTGACCTCGGCCATGGTGTAAACCTTCAGGTTCGGGTTGGCCTTGGTGCGACGATAGTTGATCTCCAGCCCGCAGGTTGGGTGGCACATCTTGGGGAAGTACTTGTAGAGCTGGCTGACGCGGCCACCCAGGGATGGGTTCTTCTCAAGCAGGATAACCTGCTTGCCACACTCGGCAGCCTCGATGGCTGCTGAGATTCCGCTTATGCCGCCACCTACGACCACGATGGTCTCGTTGGTTGCAATTGCATCCGTCATTGATGATCTCCGTTAACAGGTCGGGATTCCGGTTGAATCGCCGTCGGTGAATTCATGGTTCGGAAATTTTCCGTGTGCGTACCATACGCTGATTGCCGCGAAAGCTCTACAAAACGGCCCGTTTATGATATGAAAATTTCTAATGGATTCATCCAAATAAGGTATTAGGGGATGGTGATATTTGAATAATTGCAAGATTCAGGGAGAATGTACCTCCATGGTGCAGGATGGTGAAAGAGAAAGGCAACGGAGGCGAAATGGGTAGCACAGTCTCATCTCTCGGTAAGGTATGGTTATTTCTCCCACTTCTGGCCGGAGCCGGGATGCTCAACCTGGGGCTCGGCCTGCAAGCATCCTTGTTGGGGTTGCGGGCAGGGGTAGAGGGGTTTTCACTGCTGGAGATCGGTGCGGTGATGTCGGTCTACTATCTTGGTTTCATTTACGGCAGCTTGAGAATTCCATCGATTGTGGATCAGGTGGGCCATATTCGCACCTTTTCGGTGATGGCCTCACTCGCCTCGGCGGTGGTTCTGCTGCATGCAACCTGGGTCTCCCCATGGAGTTGGGCGCTGTTGAGGGGGGTGACCGGGTTCTGTCTGGTGGGGATGTCGCTGGTGGTTGAGAGCTGGCTCAATGAGAAGGCGGAGAATCAGGAGCGAGGTACGATTCTTTCGGTGTACATGATGGTGCTGCTGGGCTCTACGGCAGCGGGGCAGCTGCTGTTGATGCTTGCATCGAGCAAAGGCTATCTCCTGTTTGTGGTGGTGTCGGTACTACTCTCGTTGGCGCTGGTGCCGCTGGCACTCTCCACAAGGCTAGGTCCGGCCAGTGTCCCTTCCGAGTATATGGGCTATAAAAAATTGATGGAGCAGTCTCCGGTTGGCGTGGTGGGCGCGCTCTCCAGTGGCTGCCTGGCGGGTGCCTTCTGGACGATGGGGGTGGTGTTTGCCAAAGAGGTTGGGCTGGATCATGACCAGGTGGCGCTGTTTATGTTCTGCCTGATCAGTGGTGGTCTGGTCTCTACCTGGCCTGTGGGGTGGATCTCCGACAGAATGGATCGCCGCTACGTGCTGGTTATCCTGGGGTTGACCATTGCTCTGCTGGCGCTTCTGCTTCATCTGCCTGAGGTGCAGGAAGCGGGGTGGGTGTTCCCGCTGGTATTTCTCTTTGGAGGTGCGATGTTGCCTACCTATGCGGTTTCCGTAGCCTTGGTGAACGACCAGCTCAAGGCGGGTGAGTTTGTGCCGGCGTCTGCAACGCTGTTGTTGTTATACGGAATGGGGGCGGCGGCAGGGCCGCTGTTGGCATCGGTTGGTATGCGCTGGCTTGGGGCGAGTGGTATCTTCTCCATGGCAGCACTGCTGTCGGTTTTGCTGGTGCTGTTTTCCCTCTATCGGCTTGGGCAGCGGGCGGCGGTTCCGAGCGAAGAGTTGGAAGATTTTGTGCCGGTCCCCAGAACCAGTGCAGCCGCCTATGTGATGCACCCGGGGGCAGAAGAACAGTAGGAGTAACTACCCAGCCCACCCCTGAAGTCTGAATCAGTTACTGTATCCATGAAGTAAGGGAACCCCTGAACAAGTCATGAGCAAATGCCTAACGCCTGTAGTGCCCAATATCTTCGTTACCAACCTTCGGCTGTTCGGGGCGAATGAAGATCTTGCTAATAGCCTGCTATTGGCTGCGATCTCCGCCTTGATCTTGGGCGCTACAGGCGCGATTCAAATTACTCAGACTTATTCAGAGGTTCCTAAGCAGTGAATGCCCCTCCCCCTTGGCAAATTGTGAAGGAGAACCGTTTTGAGTGATGACACCATATCCAGGCAGGCAATTGATGAGCTGTGGATAAAAGAGGAGCCCTACTATGAGCCGGTGGGGGAGGAGATTGCCCTGTTTGAGTCGGCCTATCAAAACCGGTTGCCGCTGTTGCTGAAAGGGCCAACCGGCTGTGGCAAGACCCGCTTTATGGAGCATATGGCGTGGCGCCTGAAAAGGCCGTTGATTACCGTCTCCTGTCACGATGACCTCACCGCCTCCGACCTGGTGGGGCGTTATCTGATTGTTGGTGGGGAGACCCGCTGGATCGATGGGCCATTGGCGCGTGCGGTACGCAGTGGCGGGATCTGCTATCTGGATGAGATCGTCGAGGCGCGCAAGGATACCATGGTGGTGATCCATCCACTGGCGGATGATCGCCGGGTATTGCCGATGGAGAAGATTGGTGAGCAGCTGCAGGCAGCTCCGGAGTTTGCGATGGTGGTCTCCTATAACCCCGGCTACCAGAGTGTGTTGAAAGAGTTGAAACAGAGCACCCGACAGCGCTTTGTAGCGATTGAGTTCAACTACCCGGATGCGGAACTGGAACAACGCATCATTGTTTGCGAAAGCGGGATTGAGGAGGCGGTTGCACGCAACCTGGTCAAGTTTGCCGAGATGACCCGCAACCTGAAGGGGAGTGGGTTGGACGAGGGGGCCAGTACCCGGTTACTGGTCCATGCCGCCAAGCTGATTGTCTCCGGTATTCCGCCCATCACCGCCTGTAGTGCTGGCATTGGGCAGGCGTTGACGGATGATCCCGATATGGTGGCTGCTGTGCATGAACTGAGTGCCGCACTGTTTTGATGTCCCCTTTTAGCGTTGAACAGCTGGAACAGCGTCTGGATGAGGCGTTGGAGCTGGATCTGGTGCGTCTCTCTCCGGAGCAGGCGGCACAGGCATTGGCCCCGTTTTCACGGGCACAGCAGGAGAGAGCAATCCGCTGGGCGCAGATTGCAGCGCAGGCCCATGTACAGATTGGCCAGCAGGTCTCGATCCATGCGGCGCAGGCGCTACAGCTGATGAGTGACGAGGTGATGGGGCAGTGGGTCTACCATGCGCTTGACCTGTATGACCGCAAAGGGCTGTTTCCGGCGATTGAGGTGATCAAGGGGGTGGAGCAGTTTTCCGTCGAGGCGGAGGCACGTGCCCGTGGGGTAGAGTTTGACGAGTTCAGTGGTATGCTCAGCCACTTTCTGCAGGGGTTGGCGGGGCGTACATTGTCTCTGGAAGAGGGAGCAACGTGCTGGACCGACAGTGAAAAAATCTACCTCCCGCCCTTTGTTGGGGATCTACCCAAGCCAGAGCAGAATCTACAGCTCTACAAGGCGCAGTTGGTCACCCTCTGGGCGGAGAACTGGTATGGCACCTGGCGCCTGCTGCAGGGGGGTGAGGTCATTTGCCGCATAGCGCAGTGGTTGGCCCCTCGGGCAGATCCGCAGCGGGACTTGGCGTTGCTGCAGCGCCTGGAGATGATCCGGATTGAACGGCAGTTGCAGCGTGACCTGCCCGGTATCGCCCGAGAGCGCGCACGGCTGTTACAGGCTATGGGCACTCCTCTGGTACCTTCAGAGTGGGCGTATGCCGCTGCGGCGGTGGCAGCCCCCGAAGCAACCCTGGAGACCTCGCTGCTATGGCTGGATCGTATCGACGGACCTGTGCCACCAGTACTCTGTTATCAGGGGGAGTGGCAGCTGGAGGCGCTCAACAAGGCCGTGGCGATGCGTGCTGAGCAGGAGCGGGGCAGCTTTCAATATCTGTTGTGGAAGCTGGCACAAGAGCTGGAGCTGGAAGAGAGTGAGGGAGAGCGCTTCTCCTGGCGTTCGCTGAAGGAGCGAGAGAGTGGTGAACCGACTGAGGTAGAGCTGTTGCTGGATGAACAGCCGGTGGCACCACCCGAGGTGATGAATGAGCTGCTCAGTTCCATCATTCAGGATTTTGGTGAGCTGCCTTCGGAGTATCTTCACCCTGCCGGGGATGCCGCGTTTGATCCCGATAAAATGGTGAAGCGCGCACAGGATGTCTGGAGTGGTACCTATCATGAAGAGGGGGCATTTCTCTATGATGAGTGGGATGGCCCGCGCCACAACTACCGCAAGGGGTGGGCGGTGTTACGGGAGATGGAGGCAAGGCCGGGAGACGCCGACTTTGTAATCCAGACTCTCAACAAGCATCAGCGACTGGTGGGGCAACTGCGCAAGAGTTTCGAGGCGTTGCGCAGTGCCGACCAACTGCTGAAGCGGCAGGAGAATGGAGATAACCTGGATGTGGATGCGGTAGTGGATGCCATGGCCGACCACCTGCAGGGCCAGGAGATGAGTGAGCGACTCTACCAGCAGAACCACCGTCATCAGCGCTCCATTGCGGTGATGTTCATGGTTGACATGAGTGGCTCCACCAAGGGGTGGATCAACGATGCCGAGCGTGAGGCACTGGTGCTGCTGTGTGAGGCGCTGGAGACGCTCAATGACCGCTATGCCATCTACGGTTTTTCCGGTTGGACCCGCAAGCGCTGTGAGGTGTTTCCGGTCAAGACCTTTGAGCAAGCCTATGATGCACAGGTTAAACAGCGCATCGCCGGGATCGAGGCGCAGGACTACACCCGTATGGGGGTGGCGATTCGCCATCTGAGTCAGTTGCTGAACAGGGCCGAGGCGCGTACCCGGCTGCTGATCACCCTTTCGGACGGTAAGCCTGACGACTCCGATGGTTATGGTGGGGAGTATGCAATTGAAGATACCCGGATGGCACTGCTGGAGGCGCGACGGGCCGGTATCCACCCCTTCTGTATCACTATCGACAGAGAGGGGCAGGCGTACTTGCCGCATATGTTTGGGCCGGCTGGTTATGCCGTGGTGGATAGCGTTGACAAGCTTCCATTCAAAGTAGCCGAGATCTATCGAAAGCTGACGCTGTAGCAGAGTATCTCAATCCGTTCAAAGAAAGGAAGATTGGGTTGCTATAGGGACAAGCAGAAGACTCTGAGCTGCTTCTGTGGGCATCTCTAACAACCAGCACTTTGCTGCCGTTGAGAGAGGTGGCTCATTACTTCCGTATAGCGAGCATTGACATGGTACCGATATATAGTACTATAGAGAGGTGAAAGCAAAGCACAAGAAAACTCTCCAATTCACTGGTGTCCCAACGTTTAATCAAATAAATTCAATTGGTTACTAATAACG
>CAYFNH010000116.1:0-6220 GCA_964344435.1 uncultured Piscirickettsiaceae bacterium
CTAACTCAACCCTGCTCTTTAATAAATAGAAAATTGATCGCTCTCCCCTGTCTTGTTGAACGAAGCCGCTACGCGGCTTCGTTCAACAATCCAAATAATCAAATCCGGAGTCGATGGTGGTTCTGATCCACCCATGCTTTCCGCTATAATGGTCAGCCATTTTTTATCAACCATCCCTCATGCAAGTCAGCGAGCTCATCGTCAAGTATCTGGAAAGGCTGGGAATCCGTCACATTTTCGGACTCCCCGGTGCACATATCCTTCCCGTCTACGACAGTCTCTACGACTCCACCATCCACTCCATCCTGGTCAAACATGAACAGGGGGCAGCCTTCATGGCAGGTGGTGCAGCCCGCAGCAGTGGACAGATCTCGGCCTGCATCACCACTGCCGGGCCGGGAGCCACCAACCTGGTGACCGGCATTGCCAACGCCTATGCCGATAACCTGCCACTGCTGGTAATCACCGGGGAGAGCCCAACCCACATCTTTGGCAGAGGAGGACTGCAAGAGAGCTCCGGCGAGGGTAGCAGTATTGATCAGCGACTGCTGTTTCAGGGAATTACCCGTTACCACAAGATTGTGGAGCGAACCGACTACCTGCAGAGTGTACTGGTACGGGCCACTCAGGAGCTGACCTCTGCTCGCCCCGGTCCGGTGGTATTGAGCCTGCCCTACAACCTGCAGAAAGAGGAGGTGGATGAGGCCATTCTGGACGCCCTGCCACTGCCCGATTTATCTACCTCTCCCCTATCGCCTGCTTCACCCATCACCTCAAACCAGGCTGAACAGATACTTCAGATGTTACAACAGGCCAAACACCCGGTTGCTCTGGTGGGGCACGGCTGCCTGCAGGCCGGTGTCAACGAGCGTTTGACCCAGTTCTGCGAACACCACGGTATTGCTGTCGCAACCAGTCTGAAAGGAAAAGGGGCCATTGATGAGAACCATCCCCTATCACTGGGAACACTGGGGGTCACCTCCAACGGGGCCGCCCTGCAGACCATTCTGGAACAGTCCGACCTGCTATTGATACTGGGGGCAAGCATCAATGAGCGCACCAGCTATCTCTGGAAAAGTGCGCTGTTTACAGAACGACCCATCATTCAGATTGACCACAACCATAACCAGCTCAACAAGACCTTTCGGGCCACCCTGGCGGTCGAGATGGATATCGGGGTATTGCTTGATGCCCTACTCGAGCATCCCACTCCTGCTGAAACCACCCTCCCTTCCCCCTCTCCGCTCTCGACAGACAACCCCATTCTGCGTACCACACCACAATCGGTACAGGAGCTGTTTCGCTATCTCAACCACTTTGAAGGTTCGCTCTCTCTGTTTGATGACAACATCATCTACGGGCAGAATCTGTTCATGGCTTCGACACAGCACCACTACTTCCCCAACTCCGGCATCTCTTCACTCGGCCATGCCCTGCCTGCGGCAGTTGGAGCCTCGTTACAGCTGAACCATCCGGTGTTTGCACTACTCGGTGATGGCGGCTTTCAGATGTGTGGAATGGAGCTGATGACAGCAGTCAACTACAACATTCCTCTCAATGTAGTGGTACTGAATAATGGTGCAATGGGGCTGATCCGAAAGAATCAATTCCAGCAGTACCAGGGGCGCTACATTGACTGTGACTTTATCACCCCAAATCTCTCCCTACTGGCCCAATCTTTCGGCATCCACCACCAGCGGATTGATCGCCTGGAGGATTTTGACTCACTTGGCTCCACGCTCGATCTGCACAAGGGGATCAACCTGGTCGAGATCACGGTCGACAAGAACGCCTTCCCGGACTATCAGTCCGGGCGCTAACCCACTACCGGTTCTATCATGGCTGCCACCACTGCCACACTGGAGCGCTTTCTACCGCATGCTGACCTCTCCTGCGCTGGAGAAGAGCCGGAATCGTTGCGCCCACTCTATCAGCAGGCCCTGGAGCAGGCAGAAGCAAGGCTGGATGAAAACCCTCTGGACGAGGAGGCGCTACGGCAACTACAGCAACTCTACCGGGAACAGGAGCAATGGATCGCCTCCAGCGCAGTGGATGAGCGCCACCACTTTGTCATTGCCATACCGGTTGCCGACCGCCCACAACAGCTGCAGCAGTGCCTGCAGAGCCTCTATGAGCTCTGCAACCTCTACCACTATGGACGGGATGCAGAGGGCCACTACCAAAAACTGACCCTGCTGATCTGCGATGACAGCCTGAAGGAGGAGAACCGGGAGCAGATTCGCACCCTGACCGAGCAGAGCCGCAACCATGGCATTGAGTCGATCTATTTCGGCAGCGAAGCCCAGGAGAGACTGCTTGAACAGTACCGGTCAGGTGCCGAGCATGATGACCTCGAGCCGCTGCTTGCCTTGAGCAACCAACCGGATCAACACCGAGGGGCTTCGGCCACACGCAACCTTGCCTACCTGAAGTTGAATCAGCTCTCAAAACAGTGGGGAGAGCAGCGCCGACCGCTATTCTGGTTTGTCGACAGTGACCAGGCATTCCGAGTCAATCTGTATGGGGACAATCAACAGCAAGAGTGTTACTGCATCAACTATCTCTATCTGTTCGATCAACTCTTCCGGCAGCATGATGCGGTAATGATGACCGGCAAGCTGGTCGGGGATCCACCAGTCTCCCCGACCGTGATGGCCAACAATCTACTGCTGGATCTGAACCACTTTCTGCAGACACTCTCCACGCTACCGGCAAGCGCCCCCTGTCAATTTCACCAAAGCACTCCCCAACGGGAGGGAGAGGCCGCCTACCACGATATGACCGATCTGTTTGGCTATCCGGTACCTCCAGCCCCCTACCGCTATCGCTGTGACCTTGAGGGAGCACACAACCACTACACCGCTCTGCACCGTTTTATTCAACGACTCACCTCTTTCTTCTACGGAGAGCACCCAACCCGTAGATCCTACTATCAGCGCACCCCGTTGATGGAGAGTGTAGGCCCGGCACGTACCGTCTACACAGCCAACTACCTCTTCACCCCGGAGGGACTCGATGCCTTCATCCCCTTTGCCACACTCAAATTGAGGATGGCCGGCCCGATGCTTGGACGATTCCTCCAGCAACGCCTGGGCAACCGTTTTCTCTCAGCCAACCTGCCGATGGTTCATAAACGTACCCTGGAGCAGGCGGACCATGCCGAACACCGCCCTGGAGTAAAACCTCGACAAAACGAGCGTGGAACTGTCGACCTGTCGGTTGAGTTTGAACGTCAGTTCTATGGAGATGTGGCCCTGTTTGCGATTGAGAAACTGACCGATTCCCGCCATGAGGGTAGCGATGACCTCCCCTCGCTGCTGACACTACTAGAAGAGACCGAACAGAGGTTACGGCATCGTTATCAACAGCAGCGTGAACAGATTGCCAGCCGACTCGAGCAGTTTGAGGCGCTCTGGAGCAAGGGCTGGTGGTATCAACACAGCTCTGACAGCGAACAGCAGCTGACCAGCTTCATCGACAACCTCCGGCACAACTTTCTCCAGGAGGCCCCGGCCTGGTCACTGATTGAGTCCTCCGCCCATCGTCAGCAACGGTTGCAACAGATTGCCGAGGCCATCCACCACTACCCAGAGGCGCAGGAGGCGTGGTCAAAACTGTTGCAGAGATGGTGATGCCATCAATCCCCCAGGTTCGCCGCCTGTTTCAGCGACTACACCACCGCGAACGGTTCCGGGAACTGAATCGGCTACTACAGAGCTCGCAACTCTCCCCTCAGCTACTGCAACAACAACAGCAACGGCAGTTACGCACACTCCTGCGACACGCCTCTGAAAACACCCCTTACTACCGGAACCATCTCCCACCAGAGGCATGGCAACTCCCCCTGGAGCAGCTGCCGATTCTGGAAAAGGCTGCCCTCAGAGGACACGCAGAGGAGATGGTAGACCACCGTGTCGCAGCCTCGGAGATACGCATCGGTTTTACTGGCGGTTCGACCGGAACCCCACTGAGATACTTCTACGACCAGCATAAACTGGAACTGCTGCAGGCAGGCCAGTACCGCAGCTTTATGCAGTGTGGATGGCAACCGGGCGAAATGGTTGTACAGCTCTGGGGAGCAACCCAGGATATCTCTCCTGCATCGTTACAGCAGCGCTGGCTGCAGTGGATGGAGGCATCACAGACCATACCAGCACGTCAGTTTGATGAAACCACACTACAGCAGTGGTATCGGCAACTGTGCCGAACCCGTCCCGCAGTTATCCGTGGCTACCCCTCCATCCTCTCAGCATTGGCAAACTACCTGCTGGATCAGGGGCTCTCACTTCCACGCCCCCCCAAGGGGTGCTTCTCCACCGCAGAGGTGCTCTACCCCCATCAACGCGAACAGATCGAACAGGCCCTGCAGTGCAAGCTCTACAACCAGTATGGGAGTCGTGAAATCCCCAATATCTCCTGCGAGTGTAGCCACGGTAGCCAGCACATCTTTACCGATCTGGTGGTGGTAGAGTCACAACCGTTGGTGGATGGTAACCACCTGCTGGTTACCTCGCTAAGCAACTATCTGATGCCGATGATCCGCTACCGTATCGGTGATCAGGGACGGCTACTGGAGGCAGGGTGTGCCTGCGGCTCGCCGTTTCCCCGCATGGAGATGACCATGTGCCGCAGTAATGATCTGTTGCAGACAAGCAGTGGAGAGCAGATCCACCCCTCCTGGTTTATCCATCTATTGGATGACATCGAGGGAATTGAGCAGTACCAGTTCCGCCAGTCCAGCCAGGAGTGCGTCACCCTGTCGATTGTGTGCGATCGTCTGTCCCCGCACACACTGCGGGAGTCGATTCAAAAAACACTGGAGCCACGTATCCGCCAGAAGATGGGGCCACAGATACAATTTGTGGTAGAGCAGCTACCACAGATCCCGCGCAACCACTCAGGCAAACACCGCTTTGTCTGCTGCGACTTGAACTGAAACAAACTGCATGAAGTCACGGTAGGCCTGCTCAGCACGGTCCACCTCTGCCGAACCAATCTGGCGTGATGGCTCTCTATTCTGTGACGATGCCCGCTCCTCCACACTGAGGATACGCCCACTATGGATTGCTGCTGAAGAGTCTCCCAGGCGCCGTTTTCCGGTGTGCTGAAAGCGCTGATAGTCGGGCTGAAGAGGTTCCTCCAATTGCAACCAGTGGCCCAGGAAAGACAACACCCGCTCACTCTGTTCAATCAACGCCTCCGCCTGCAGAAAGCAGGCTGTTCCCCGGCTCTGCAACACAATCTGCTGTAGCCGGGTCAAACGCTCGATATAGTACTGTTCCGCCACGGATACCTCTTCAATGTAGCGAGCCTTGAGTCGCAGAATGCTCTCTATGGTGGCACGAGGTTCACGCACCATCACCAGAGGATGAACATCTCCCCGTCGTAACACCCTGCCGGAGATGGGCAGGTGATTGTGCAACAAATTGTCGAATACGTAACGTTGATGATAGCTCTTGCGACCTTGGCGGGATACCGCAACCGCCAGCTGCTGAAGGTCGACCCGGTCTCGCAACCGCCGATGCATCTCGGCATATCCGGTGATCTGCGAATGGCTGCCCAGAATATGGCCCAGCAGGGTTGTATAGCCCCGCATGTGGCTACAGAGCAGCAGGTAGCCACGCACATGGGAAACCGGTCTCTGCCTCACAAGTATTCCTGTATCAACCGTTCAAAACGTACCTATTCAGCTCCCCCCTGAACAGATACTCCAAAATTTTGTCTATTTCGCAAAAAAGCCCGCAGATGCGGGCTTTTCTCAATCGAAGTGTGAAGTGTGATCAGCCGTCAATCTTCACAACATTGATTGCCGAGAGCCCCTTGGCCCCCTCTTCAACGTCATAACTTACCTTCTGGTTCTCTGCAAGCGTCTTGAATCCGTCACCCTGGATCGCACGGAAGTGAACGAATACATCATCACCACCATTGTCCTGAACAATGAAACCATACCCTTTCGAGTCGTTGAAGAACTTTACTGTACCTGTTGCCATTTCTTTGTTTACCTTATAACTACTAAAATATAACTACTAATATTGCGCCCATACCAAGTACGGTGCACCAGAAACTCACCGTATATCTTGGATCTGAAAAGCAGCCACAAAGGTCACGCCAACAACATCACAATCTCTACCCGTGAATCGAGAACGATTTTATGGGAAAGATCCGGTGGTTACAAGCAACATTTCTCCTCTAACCAGCTTCTCATACCACTACCTCTACT
>CAYFNH010000117.1:0-6164 GCA_964344435.1 uncultured Piscirickettsiaceae bacterium
GCACAAGTTGATGATTTCGGTTGTCAGCGTATTGCTGTTGTTGGTGGTTGCACTGGTCGTGATCTTGCAAGAGACCAATCAAATTCATGACAAGGTGGAACATGTACGGGGGGAGAGTGTCCCGTTTGCAATGACTGCCAGAGAGATGGACAAGAATGTGGTCGAGGTACAGCAGTGGCTGACCGATATCTCTGCAACCCGTGGTCTGGATGGGCTCAACGATGGCTTTGATGAGGCGGAGAAGGCAAGACAGAAGTTTTTGCAGGGGGTGGCTGCCTTCCGCGAGATGTTTACGGCAGAGAAAGATCAGCAGGCGCTGGAGGAGTTGGCACAGCTGGAGCAGGCCTTTGATGCCTGGTTTGTGGCCGGTACCGCAATGGCCAATGCCTATATCGAAGGGGGGCCGGCTTCAGGTAACCCGCTGATGGGCAGTTTTGACGAGACCGCAGTGCAGCTGGCCGAGTTGCTGGGCCCTTTTGTGGAGGTGCAGTTGGCTGAATCGGAGCGGATGTTACTGCATGCAGTTGGTTCCGTGAATACGATGCACACTTCGGTCTATCTGATCTTTGCGCTCACCATTTTGATTTCGGTGGTGGTTGGAGTGGTGGTTGCGCGTAGCCTTACGTCCTGTATCGGTCGTCTGCACCGGGTGATCAACCGGGTGAGTGAGTATGGGGAGTTCCAGCACCGGGTGGAGGTGAAGGGGAGTGACGAGATTGCCGAGATAGGGCATGCCGTCAACCATCTGCTGGAGACCCTGCAACAGGCAATCACGGAGAGCAACCAGGTAGTGGGTGCGGTTGCGGCCGGGGAGTTTGATCAGCGCGTCACTTCGCAGCAAAAGGGAGACCTGCAGGTATTGAAGGAGGGGGTGAACGGCTCAGCCGAGAGTGTCGCCTTCATTATGGAAGAGTTGGGCAAGGTGATGGATGCACTCTATAACGGTGATTTCTCGGTACAGATGAGTTCACAGGTTGCGCCTGCTTTTCGTAACAAGACCGAAGCCGCACTGGGGGCCTTGAGCCAGACCATCGGCGAGATCAGCACGGTGATGGAGAAGATGGAGCAGGGTGAGTTCGAACACCGGGTAACGGCCGATGCGAGGGGGGAGCTACAGCACCTTACCCAGCGTATCAACGGCTCGATGGGAACCCTGGCGTCAGCCATCGAGGATATTGCTGGCGTGATGCAGGCTCAAAGTGAAGGCGATCTGACTAAAACCATCGAGAAGAACTATCGAGGCCAGCTGGGAGCATTGAAGGGGGCGATTGCACGCTCTACAGAGAAGTTGAATCAGACCATGAGTGAGATTCTGGTGGTCTCGAACGCGGTGGCAAACGCAGCCCAACAGGTATTGAACAGCTCCAACGATGTCAGTCAACGGGCCCAGAACCAGGCAGCGATGCTGGAGGAGACAGCCGCTTCGATGGAAGAGATGACCGCTACAGTCAGGCAGAATGGGGATGCGGCCCGGCAGGCCAACCAGCTTTCTCTGGATGCGAGGCAGCTGGCTGGCACCGGCTCGAATGTGGCGCAGCGTGCGGTGGAGGCGATGGCGGGGATTACCGAATCAAGCCAGAAAATTGCCGATATCATCACCCTGATTGACAGTATCGCTTTTCAGACCAACCTGCTGGCACTCAACGCAGCGGTTGAGGCGGCCCGCGCAGGTGAGCATGGCAAAGGCTTTGCCGTGGTGGCCGGTGAAGTACGGGCGCTGGCGCAGAAGTCGGCGGACGCCTCTCGTGAAATCAAATCGCTGATCGAGAGTTCAGTGGTGTCGGTAGAGGGGGGGGCAAAACATGTCGAGGAGACCGGAGTATCGTTACAGGAGATCAGTAGCTCGATCCAGAAGGTGAACGATATTATTTCGGAGATTACGGCAGCCACTGCAGAGCAGAACAGCGGAATTGAGCAAGTCAACCGTGCGGTGACAGAGATGGATCAGATGACTCAGCAGAATACTGCACTGGTAGAGGAGTCGACCGAGGCCTCCAGCTCATTGAGCCAGCAGGCGTCCAGTCTGCGGCAGTTGGTGGGCTTCTTTACCACGAAGGCACGTTAGGGCTAGTGCTGACTGAGGCCGGGCCTCGCAGGTGATCTGAATGGTGCCTCCTCAGGCTTGTGAGGAGGTGAAGCGGTGGATGATCTCGATCAGCTTCTCTGGTGAGAAAGGCTTTTTCATCCACGCCTTGACTCCGAGGCTGCGGGCCTCGTTCTTGCAGGCACTATCACTGGAGGTGGTGAGGAAGATAAAGGGGATCTGATTGTAGGCCGAGCAGCGTTTACGCACCTGTCTCAGCATCTCCATTCCATCCATTCGCGGCATGTTGATGTCCACCAGTACCAGATCATAGGGACGGGCGCTGGCGGCACACATCTTTTCCAGTCCCTCGACCCCATCTTTTGCGGCATCACAGGTAATATCACTCTTTTTCAGTGAAAATCGAACCATGTTGATCACGGTGGTGGAGTCGTCGACGGTGAGAATGTGAATCGGCATGGGCACTACGATAACGGCAATGGAGTGAGATGGCAATGGGGTGGTTGGGTTGCAGGGCGTATATGCAGAGAGGCCCCCTGAGTGCGTGATCTTTTCTATGTGATGGCAGCGTTTGCAGCGATCTATCTGCTGTTTTCCGGGCTGTTGCAGAGTCCGCCGCCACAGCTGGTGGTCTCTCCGCAGGGAACCCGGGTTACTCTGTATGCAGATCGTAGTGGCCACTTTCGTGGTGATGGATCGATCAATGGGGTGGCGGTCGAATTTCTGGTCGATACCGGCGCCAGCTATCTCTCTCTGCCGGAGTCGCTGGCAAACCGGTTGGGGCTGAAGGGGGCTTTGGCAGATTCACCCCGGGTGTTATTGGAGACGGCGGCGGGGCAGGTGGCCGCCTACCGGACTCTGGTGGAGGTGGTACGCTTTTCCGGTATCGAGCAGCATCATGTCGCTGCGGTGGTGGTTCCGGGGCTGGCTCAGCCGCTGTTGGGGATGAATTTTCTCAAGCATCTGGAGATTCAGCAGCGGGATGGAGAGATGGTGCTGCAGCAGCATCGGTAGTATAATCCGCGCCTCTCTTTTTTCCGAATCTGGAGTCCGCCATGCGTCTTGTCGAGCAAGCCTATACCTTTGATGATGTCCTTCTTGTTCCTGCCCACTCAACCGTTATTCCGGCGGAGGTTTCGCTCCGTTCCCGTCTGACCCGTGAAATTGAACTCAATATTCCACTGGTTTCTGCAGCGATGGATACGGTGACCGAGTCCAGTCTCGCCATTGCATTGGCGCAGGAGGGGGGGGTTGGCATTGTCCACAAGAATATGAGTGCGAAGGCGCAGGCACGTGAGGTGCTCAGGGTAAAACGCTTCGAGAGTGGTGTGGTGACCGATCCGGTTACGATCTCACCCACGGCAACGATTGGAGAGGTGATGGAGTTGACCCGCAAGTATGGGATCTCCGGACTGCCGGTTGTCGATGGCAGTGATTTGGTGGGAATTGTGACCAGTCGTGACCTCCGTTTCGAGAGTCGTCTGGATGAGAAGGTCTCTGCGGTAATGACTCCGAAGGAGCGTCTGGTGACCGTCAAGGAAGGGGCGGACAGAGAGCAGGTCAAGGCGCTGCTGCACGAGCACCGTATCGAGAAGGTGCTGGTGGTGAATGATGATTTTCAGTTGCGTGGCATGGTTACCGTCAAGGATATCCAGCGCGCAACCGACAAGCCCAACGCCTGCAAGGATGAGCAGGAGCGCCTGCGGGTTGGTGCCGCCGTGGGTACCGGGGCCGATACCGAGGAGCGGGTTGCGGCACTGGCCGAGGCGGGGGTCGATGTGATTGTGGTGGATACCGCGCATGGCCACTCGCAGGGGGTGTTGGATCGAGTCCAATGGGTGAAGGCGAACTTCCCTCAAGTGCAGGTGATTGGTGGCAATATCGCTACCGGTGATGCCGCGCTGGATCTGGTCAAGGCAGGTGCGGATGCGGTCAAGGTGGGTATTGGCCCGGGTTCGATCTGTACCACTCGTATTGTGGCCGGGGTTGGGGTGCCACAGATTACAGCAGTATCCAATGTGGTCAAGGCGCTGGAGGGGACCGGTGTGCCCGCCATTGCCGATGGGGGTATTCGTTACTCTGGCGATATGGCCAAGGCGATTGTGGCTGGCGCACACTCCATCATGGTGGGAGGGATGTTGGCCGGTACCGAGGAGGCACCCGGTGAAGTGGAGCTCTATCAGGGGCGCTCTTACAAATCCTACCGTGGCATGGGATCACTGGGGGCGATGCAGAAGGGCTCCAGTGACCGCTATTTCCAGGACAAGAATCAGGGGGCAGAGAAGCTGGTACCAGAGGGGATTGAGGGGCGTGTTCCCTACAAGGGACCAATGGCTGCGATTGTCCATCAGATGATGGGGGGGCTGCGTTCCAGTATGGGGTACACCGGCTGTGCCAATCTTGAAGAGATGCGTACCCGGCCGCAGTTTGTTCAGGTGACTGGAGCAGGCATGGTGGAGAGTCATGTACATGACGTTAGCATTACCAAGGAAGCACCAAATTACAGAGTTTAAATAGTGGCTTATTGAAAGGATCTCATGATGAGTGTGAATATCCATAATGACCGTATCCTGATTCTCGACTTTGGGTCACAGTACACCCAGCTGATTGCGCGTCGAGTACGTGAGGCGGGGGTCTACTGTGAACTCTATCCGTGGGATCTGGAGGAGGAGGCGATCCGTGAATTTGCCCCCAAAGGGATCATCCTCTCCGGTGGCCCGGAGTCGACTACTGTTGAGGAGGCACCTGAGGCGCCGCAGATCGTGTTTGAACTGGGGGTGCCGGTGCTGGGGATCTGCTATGGCATGCAGACCATGGCGGCCCAGCTTGGCGGCAAGACCGAGAATGCCGATCATCATGAATATGGTTATGCACAGGTACGGGCCCACGGCCACACTGCACTGCTGAAGGATATTGAGGATCACGCATCGCCTGAAGGATACGGGCTGCTGGACGTCTGGATGAGTCACGGTGATCGGGTGGCTGAATTGCCGGAAGGTTTTATTGTCATGGCCTCCACCGACAATGCACCACTGGCCGGAATGGCTGACGAGAATCGCAACTTCTATGGGGTTCAGTTCCACCCCGAAGTGACCCACACCAAGCAGGGGGATCGCATCCTCAATCGTTTCGTGCTCGATATCTGTGGTTGTGCTGCATTGTGGAACCCGGCCAATATTATTGAGGAGAGTATCGAGCAGATCCGCAAACAGGTGGGCGATGATGAGGTGCTGCTGGGACTCTCCGGTGGGGTTGACTCCTCGGTGGTGGCAGCCCTGTTGCACCGCGCGATTGGGGATCAGCTCACCTGTGTCTTTGTTGATAATGGTTTGCTGCGTCTGAACGAGGGAGATCAGGTGATGGCAATGTTTGCCGAGCATATGGGGATCCGCGTGGTTCGTGCCGATGCCGAGCAACGCTTTCTTGATAACCTGAAGGGGGAGACCGATCCGGAGAAGAAGCGCAAGATCATCGGCCACACCTTCATTGAGGTGTTTGATGAAGAGTCAGCCAGGCTGACCAATGTGAAGTGGCTGGCCCAGGGGACGATCTATCCCGATGTGATCGAATCGGCGGGTGCCAAGTCGGGCAAGGCCAAGGTGATCAAGTCCCACCACAATGTCGGGGGGCTGCCGGAGGATATGAAGCTGGAGTTGCTGGAGCCGCTGCGTGAACTGTTCAAGGATGAGGTGCGCAAGATCGGTATCGAGCTCGGTCTTCCTTCGGAGATGGTCTACCGCCATCCATTTCCGGGGCCGGGGCTGGGGGTTCGTATCCTTGGTGAGGTGAAGAAGGAGTATGCCGACCTGCTGCGCCTGGCCGATGACATCTTCATCTCCGAGCTGCGGGCCGCCAACCTTTATGATTCAGTCAGTCAGGCCTTTGTGGTTTTCCTGCCGGTACGCTCGGTTGGGGTGATGGGGGACAACCGCCAGTATGACTATGTAGTGGCGCTGCGGGCCGTGGAGACCATCGACTTCATGACGGCACGCTGGGCGCATCTTCCGTATGAGTTTCTTGGAAATGTATCGACAAGAATAATTAATGAAATCAATGGTATATCAAGAGTTTCTTATGATATTTCTGGAAAGCCTCCGGCTACGATAGAGTGGGAGTAGTT
>CAYFNH010000118.1:0-5932 GCA_964344435.1 uncultured Piscirickettsiaceae bacterium
AGCTGTTGGAAAAGCAGCGTTATCGCTCGATGAAGAAGGGAAGAGTAAAGCGCAAACTGCGTTCAAGAATGCTGAAAGTGATACGCAAGGTGTTCCAACTTCGTGACCTGCCTGGTGGAGAGGAGGTCGAAGAGATTGTGATTACAAAAATTCTGTTGCAGTAACTGTTAGAGAGTGTGTGGTGATGATGAGAAACCAGTCTGGTTATTCATGGGCGGTCTTGTGGGTAGGACTCCTGGTATTGTCTTTGGGGGTTGTGGCTCAGGCCGAGGCCGCCAGCCCCAAGGATGTGAAAAAGCTCAAGCGAAAAAAGAGCTGCAAAAAATGTGACCTCAGTGGTGCAGTGCTGATCAAGCAGCGTCTTGGCAGGAAAAATCTGAGCAAGGCCAACCTGAAAAAAGCAGATCTGAGTGATGCTGACCTCAAAATGGCTATCCTCAATAAGGCGATGTTGGCGGGTGCAAAGTTGAAGGGGGCCAACATGAGGGGGGTTACCGCCAAGGGGTTAAAGGGGTATGGGCTCAATTTCGACGGAGTGGAGCTCTCATACTCAAACTTCTATCATGCAGATCTGGCGGCCGCCAGCTTCAGAGGGGCATCGGTTAAGGGGGTTGATTTCAGCAAGGCCGATCTCAGCTGGACAGACTTTCGCGGCGTGGATCTTGGTAGCTCAAACTTTGCCGGCGCCAATATTGAAGGGGCCGATTTCAGTGGGGCCAATCTACGGGCGGTGAAAGGCAAGCGTAAAGCCAGAAAAGGGATTCTGGCAAAAGGGTGGAGGTAGCCGGGTTACTCCACGCCCCAGTGTGCAGTTTCGATCCCCTCGCCCAGATCGGCCTCGATCAGCCTTCTGCGTACCTCCAGCAGCCGTTCGATTAGCGCTGGCTCAACCGCTTCATAGGCTTCGGGATCAGGATTACGTTTGACCACTACCCCGAGGAGCTCGGTGATGGCGTTACCGATGGAGTTCTGACTGATGGTGACGATCAGCTTGCCGGAGTCATTGCGGTAGATAAGCTGTTTGAAGGCGGGCTGCCAACGGATGGCGTTGGCATATTTGGCATCCACAATACAGCGATCCCGTACCTTCTTGGCAGCCGCGAGGAACTCGTTGTTGAACAGCAGTTTTCTCTCTACTTGTTCCGGGAACCAGGTCTCCTTTGGTAGCGGTGCGTTGCGAGTGGAGACCTGAGTGAAGAAGGTGCGATAGAAGTCGATAAAGCCCTTCAGAATCAGATCATACTCCTGCCAGAAGAGAGGATCCTTGAGTGCCTCTGCCCCCCCCTGAATCTCCCAGCTGGGCAGTCCTTGTGGATAGTTGGTCAACTCCAGTTTTGCATCTCTCTCTTTGGCGGGCTTGAGTATTTTCAGGTCGAGAAAGGAGAAGAAATCCTGATAGGCATCCCGCACATAGGCCTGAAACAGACTGTGCTGCCCACCATCGGTCAGGTTGGGATTGTCGGGGTCAGCCGCTGGTGCTGAACGAAGTTGTTCCATCTCAAAGGCGATGAAATGGTTGTGGAGCATACGAATGCTGGGGACCCCGGGAGAGGTGAGCGACCAGGTTGCGTCCAGGCTTGCCTCACCGGCCAGAATCAGTGTCTTGGCCGGGTCGGGAAACTGCTCCAGCATATAGTGGATGATGATCTGGTTCATCCGGTTCCACACGTTCTTTACCCCTTCCGGCACCTGGGTACGACGTACCGGACGTCCCAGCGGATTCAGTATCGTCTGCGAGGTGTTGTAGATAATGGAGGTATCGAAGGTGGTGCTATGGCCGAGCGCCTTGCGATAGAGCAGCAGGTTCTCGCTGTTTTTCAGCAGCCCGTTATTGTTGACCAGGTCGTTTAGATTCTCGGTGCTATTGAAAAATTCGTTGGGCTTCATCCCCTCGGGGACATCGAGTGGGATGGGGCGAAACGGGGTAACGATCTCTCTGGGGCCGCTGTTCATGGTACCTCTCTTGACGGTTTCAGTGACATTGAGAGGCGTGATTATACTGCACCCCTCTTTACGATATATTGAAGTAGTGGCTGTTGATCCAGATGTGAGTGAGGATGCTGGCTCCATAACCTGCGGCAATGGCAGGCATCCAGCGCAGGTGAGAGAAGAAGGTGTAGTGGCCGCGTGCCTGGCCCATCAGGGCTACACCGGCTGCTGAACCGATGGAGAGCAGGCTGCCACCAACACCCGCCGTCATGGTGACCAGCAGCCACTGGCCGGTAGACATCTCCGGGTTCATGGTCAGTACCGCAAACATCACCGGAATGTTGTCCACAATGGCCGAGAGTACCCCTACCGCAATGTTGGCGTAGGTTGCACCCCAGTCGGCATACATCAACTCCGAGGCCAGGCTGAGGTAGCCGATAAAGCCCAATCCCCCCACACAGAGGATGACACCGTAGAAGAAGAACAGGGTGTCCCACTCGGCACGTGCTACCGGAGAGAAAAAGTCAAAGGCGATCGGAGAGCCAATATCTCCTTCCTGTTCAACCGTATCTTCCGGTTCGGCCAGGTCGTGATGAGCGGTCTTTTTCAGGTAGTAGCCGAACAGTTGCAGATAGCCCATTCCGGTCAGCATGCCGACCACAGGGGGCAGGTGGAGGAAGTTGTGGAAAGAGACGGCGGTCGCGATGGTGAGCAGAAACAGCAGCACAATGCGGCGAGCCCCACGTTTCATCGCTACGTTGTCCTCTACCTGCAGTGGGCGGTCGTCGGGAATGGCAAAGTGCATTGCCGCAGCCGGCAGCAGGAAGTTGACTGCAGAGGGGATAAAGAGGGCAAAAAAGGTCCAGAAATCTACCATTCCCTTCTGCCAGACCATCAGGGTGGTGATATCTCCAAAGGGGGAGAAGGCACCACCGGCGTTGGCCGCGACCACGATATTGATACAGCTGATGGAGATGAAGCGGCTGTTGTCACCTCCTACGGCCATCACCACGGCACACATCAGCAGGGCGGTAGTGAGGTTGTCGGCAATTGGTGAGATGAAGAAAGAGAGCAGACCGGTGATCCAGAACAGAACCCGGAAGCTGAAGCCACTCTTTACCAACCAGGAACGCAGGGCATCGAATACCTGGCGCTCCTCCATTGAGTTGATATAGGTCATCGCCACCAGCAGGAACAGTGCCAGTTCGGCATACTCCAGCAGGTTGTGTCGTACCGCCGCCTCGGCTGCGTGATTCATGCCATGCCCGGCATAGACGATGGCGATCATTACCCAGATTACACCGGCTGCGATAATCACCGGTTTTGATTTTCGCAGTTCGGTAAATTCCTCTGCCATGACCAGAAGGTAGGCGGCCGCAAAGACCAGCAGTGCGCCCCAGCCTACCCAGTGGCTGGTCAGATCAAGTGTCTCGCCACCTGCTGCAGAGGCCATGGCCCACTGCGGTAGCAAGGAGAGTAGTGCAACAACAGAGAGCTTCACCAGGGATCTCATTTTGCGTCTCTCCTAAAAGACCAGGTTCATCATCACAATCAGTACCACCAGGAAGAGGATGGTCATCACCCCGCCGGCACGCATGAAATCGGGTACACGATAGCCGCCAGGCCCCATGATCAGTGCGTTCACCTGATGTGTGGGGATCAGGAAGGAGTTGGAGGTTGCGAGGGCAACGGTCAGAGCAAAGACCGCCGGATCCGCACCGGCACCAATGGCAATGTTGACTGCCAGAGGAACCAACAGCACGGTAGCGCCGACGTTGGACATGACCAGTGTGAAGAAGGTTGCCAGTGCGGCTACGGCGGTCTGAATGACCCAGATCGGCATTCCGCCCAC
The DNA here is from genome assembly GCA_964344435.1 of uncultured Piscirickettsiaceae bacterium. Lineage (GTDB taxonomy): Bacteria > Pseudomonadota > Gammaproteobacteria > Thiopontia. The sequence continues at coordinate 3,782 of CAYFNH010000118.1, forward strand.
CACCAACAGAACCTGCTCGGCAATCCACTTTGCGGTACCGGTGGTTTCAACGGCCAGACCGAGGGGGATCAGTGAGGCGAGCAGGAATACGGTCTTCCAGCTTACCGCATCATACGCCTCATCGATATTGAGAACCCCGCTGAGAATCATGCCTACGGCACCAGTCAGCAATGCAACCGAGAGACGAATGTCGGTGAAAAGCACCATGAACAGGGCGATGCCAAAAAAGATTCCAGCCGGGAGTAGCTTGTGAGAGCGTACCTCCTCCTGGCGGGGGTACTCGGTGGTTACCACCACAAAGTCCTTGTTCTTTTCGATCCGCTCCAGGTCATCCCAGGCGGTGTGTACCACCAGGGTATCGCCCGCCATGAAGGGTTGGTTGCGGATGTCGTCCCCCTCTTGCAGGGTTTCACCGTTGCGGTGCAGGGCGACCATCGCCAGGCCGTAGACCTTGCGCATCCAGATGTCGCGAGCGCTCTTTCCGATCAATCCGGAGCGCGGCGGGATGACCACCTCGGCAATACCGGACTTGCCTGGAGAGAGTGCATCAGTGAAGGTGCGCATCACTTCGCGCTGCTTGAGAGAGTACTTCTCGACAAAGTGGTTGAGGCTCTCCACTTCGGCCACAATCCCGAGCACCATGCCGGGGGCGAACTGGATGTCGCGGGCAACGGTACCGGGTCCGACTCTCACCTCTTGAGAACTCTGCTTGCTGGCAATGATACGGATGCGATAGGCGGTCTCAACATCATCCAGGGTCAGGCCGATCAGTGGACTGCCGTCGGTTACGATGACCTCATGGACACAGAAGTCCACTCCATAGATCTCTCGGTAGTACTCCATTGGGTCGGTACCAACGGTACCACTCTCGCTATGGGTGCGAGGCAATACCATGCGTCCGGCCACTACAAAATAGAGAATGCCGGTCAGCACCAGTGCCACACCGACCGGGGTGACTGAAAACAGTCCCCATACTTCCATTTGTTGGGTAGGGGGGAGTGCCTTGTTGGAGGTGAGGATCAGGTCATTCAGCAGGATCAGAGGGCTGGAGCCGACCATGGTCATGGTGCCGCCCAGGATTGCAGTGAAGCCCATCGGCATCAGCAGGCGTGACATCGGGATTCCGGAGCGTGCCGAGATACGGGAAACTACCGGCAGGAACAGGGCGGCTGCGCCTACGTTCTGCATGAAGGAGGAGATAAAGCCGACCGTACTGGAGACAATCGGGATAATGCGTTTCTCGGTGGTCCCGCCCACATTGAGGATGAATCCCGCTACCCGGGTCATCAGGCCGGTCTTGTCGAGTCCGGCTCCGATGATCATCACGGCAATGATGGAGATCACAGCATTGGAGGCGAAGCCATCAAACAGGTGTTGGTTGTTGACCAGCCCCTGTTGCAATCCCATCCAGGGGGCCAATAGTGAGGTGAGTCCAAGCAGCACCATCACGGTCACGGCGGCTACGTCGACATCTACCACCTCAAATGCGAACAGGTAGATGGTAAGCATCAGGATGGCGGCGACCCAGGCGATCTCGATGGTGGGCACCACGGTGGCCAGATAGAGGGTGGCCAGCAGGAACAGGGAGGCAGAGATCAGTTGACGGGTGCTGAGGCCGCCAAGCCAGCGTAGTGCTTTGCGTCCGTGCCCTTGCAGTGGGATTCGGGTTACCTTGCCTTTTTTGGCTGGGGTAGTTGTGGTTGACCCTTCCTCTTCCAGTGTCTCGATTTTCTCCCGAGTGCTGAGTGCCAGCCCGTCAAATTCATGTGAGAGACCGTCTGCAGCCTGCTTGGCAGCCTTTACCACTCTTTCCATTCCATGCTCCCTGTCGGTTTGATGCGGTTTTTACACCTTGCTGGTGCGATGCTCAGGTGCTCTGCTAACAAGAAACGTGCCAACCTTTATTTTTATATGTAATCTGTTGAAATAAAATATAAAAATAGAAAATGGTTATTTTTAGTGATTGTTGCGGATTGCAATGGTGAAATGGTTTTTGGTTGGATTTGGTTTTAGTATCTTATTGATGTAATAATATAAATGGTATCGGAAAGTTGGTTTTGTTGCATAATGTAATGGTTGTTGCAAAATTGAACGGTACATTAGGGAACCCCTGAACAAGTCATGAGCAAATGCCTAACGCCTGTAGCGCCC
>CAYFNH010000119.1:0-5818 GCA_964344435.1 uncultured Piscirickettsiaceae bacterium
GGTAGGAGATCTCGCCATACTCGCACTTGTGCTGGTAGAAGTTCTTGAACACCTCGGGGTACATCTTGTAGGAGAGGAAGTCGAGCATGGTCTGCTCGCTGTCAAACTCCTCCTGGAAGGCGGCAAATTCGGCATCGAAGTCGACCGGATCGAGATACTCGTTGGGGCGCTTTGCCATCGGCTCGCCCCCCTTGAGGATGATCTTGGAGAGCTTTTCGGGGAAGCCACCCTCCATCTGTCCCAGCTCACCCTTGAACAGTTCAATGACTGAGTCGGGGAAGGCGAGGGCGTCCCCGCGCTCCATGATGTCCTCTTCGGTGAGGCCGTTGGAGACCATAAACAGCGCCATATCGCCAACCACTTTCGAAGAAGGTGTCACCTTGACGATGTCGCCAAACATCTTATTCACAATCGCGTAGTGCGCCTTGATCTCCTCGAACTTGTGCTCCAGACCGAGTGCAATGGCCTGTGGACGCAGGTTGGAGTACTGGCCACCGGGAATCTCATGGTCATAGACCTCGGCGGTGCTCGCCTTGAGACCCGATTCGAACGGGTAGTACTGCTCGCGCACATCCTCCCAGTAGTTGGCGTACTGGTTGAGGTTGTGGATATCGAATTTCTGCTCACGCTCATGCCCCTCCATCACCGCAACCATGGAGTTGAGGTTGACCTGAGAGGTAAGGCCGGACATGGAGCTGAGGCAGGTGTCGACGATGTCGATATCGGCCTCAATCGCCTTCAACAGGGTTGCGGACTGGACACCCGCAGTCTCATGGGTGTGCAGGTGCAGCGGCAGGTCGACCGCCTCTTTCAGTGCCGGGATCAACTCCTGTGCTGCATAGGGCTTGAGTAGACCGGCCATATCCTTCAGTGCAATCATGTGGGCACCGGCATCCTCCAGCTGTTTGGCCAGATCGATGTAGTACTGCAGATTGAAGCGGTTGGAGGCGCTGGTATCGAGTACATCACCGGTGTAGCAGATGGTGCCCTCGGCCAGACCACCGGTCTCGTTGCGTACGAACTGGATGGACTGCTTCATCCCCTCGATCCAGTTGAGTGAATCGAAGATACGGAAGACGTCGATACCGTTCTCCCACGACTCAACGATGAATTTCTCTACCAAGTTATCTGGGTAGGCCTTGTAGCCGACCGCATTGGAGCCACGGAAGAGCATCTGGAACAGAATGTTCGGAATCGCCTTGCGCATCTGCTTGAGGCGCTCCCATGGGCACTCATGGAGGAAACGCATCGATACATCAAAGGTGGCACCACCCCACATCTCCAGTGAGAAGAGCTGGGAGTGGCTCTTGGCATAGCCCTCGGCCACCTTCATCATGTCGCGGGTACGAACACGGGTCGCCAGCAGCGACTGGTGGGCATCACGCATGGTGGTGTCGGTGTAGAGAATGTTCTTCTGCTCTTTGACCCAGCTGGCAAATTTGTCAGCACCCATCTCATCGAGAAGGTTCTTGGTGCCCTTGGGGTACTCGGCGCAACAGTCAAACTTCGGTACCTTGGGCTTGCGGAAGGTGCGCCCCTTGTCTGGGTGCTTGACGTCCGGATTGCCGTTGATCGATACATTACCGAGATAGTTGAGCGTCTTGGTGGCACGGTCGAAGGAGCCACGGATCTCGAACAGTTCCGGGTGGGTATCGATAAAGGTGACGGTGGAGTTGCCGGAGGAGAAGGTCTCGTTGGCCAGTACATTCTCCAGAAAACCGATATTGGTCTTGACGCCACGGATACGGAACTCACGCAGGGCACGGTTGATGCGCTGGATGGCACCGGGGAAGGTGCGTCCCCAGGAGGAGACCTTGACCAGCATTGAGTCGAAGAAGGGGGAGACCCGTGCACCAGGATAGGCGGCACCCACGTCAAGACGAATACCGAAACCACCGGCGCTACGGTAGGCGATGATGCGTCCAAAGTCGGGCTGGAAGTTGTTTGCAGGATCTTCCGTGGTAATTCGACACTGGATTGCATATCCGTTGCAAGTGATTGAATCTTGTGATGGAATGTTGATCTCATCGCTGTCGAGTGTGAAGCCGCCAGCAACATGAATCTGGCTGCGGACGATATCGACGCCAGTCACCTCCTCGGTGATGGTGTGCTCCACCTGCACCCGTGGATTGACCTCGATGAAGAAGATATTCTCCTCCTTGTCGACCAGGAACTCCACGGTACCGGCATTGGTGTAGTTGACGTGGCGGGTGATATCCAGTGCATACTGGTGTAGCTGACCTCTCGCAGATTCGGAAAGATTGATGCTGGGGGCGATCTCCACCACCTTCTGGAAGCGGCGCTGTACCGAACAGTCACGCTCGAACAGGTGGACCAGATTGCCCTGGCTGTCACCGAGGATCTGCACCTCGATATGTTTGGGGGCATCGATGTACTTCTCCAGGAAGACGGTATCGTCACCGAATGCCTTGCCTGCTTCGCTCTTGGCGTCGTTGTAAGCGGTTTCCAACTCGTCCATGGAGCGGATCACGCGCATACCACGACCACCACCACCGGCAGCAGCCTTCAGCATCACCGGGAAGCCGATGTATTCTGCCTCCTGCCTGGCGATCTCATAGGTGTCGAGTGGCTCGCGGCTGTTCTTGATGATGGGCAGACCGGCCGCTTCGGCGTTCTTTTTTGCCTTGACCTTGTCGCCCAGTGCCTCCATCACCTCAGGGGCAGGGCCGACAAAGGTGATGCCCTCTTCACGACAGCGACGGGCAAAGGTGACATTCTCGGAGAGGAAGCCGTAACCGGGGTGGATTGCTTCAACCCCATTCTCCTTGGCGATATTGATGATCCCCTCCACGTCCAGATAGGGGCGTAGTGGATCATCATCCTCACCGATCTGGTAGGCCTCATCTGCCTTGTAGCGGTGGGGGGAGAAGCGGTCTTCATGAGTGAAGATGGAGACCGTCTTGATGTTCAGCTCGGAAGCTGCACGGAGGATACGGATGGCGATCTCGCCACGGTTGGCTACGAGTAGTTTTTTGATCGGGTGACTCATCAGTTATTCCTGTATCACGCAGGGGCGTTTGATTGTTAAAAGCGATTCTCGCGCAGAGACGCAGAGACGCAGAGTTGTAAAGTGGCTATTTTAGCGTTTTTTTAGGGTTTAGAAAAATTGCCACTGAGGCAACATGCCGACCCCGCATTTTCACAACCAGCAAACTACTGCAGTCATGAGGAGATGAAACTCGCGCAAAGACTAAAAAATGACAAGCTTTTCTCTGCGGCTTTGCGTCTCTGCGCGAGTCTGCTGTCAGCGGTTCATCCGGTTCTCAATCAGCTCATCCACCACCGATGGATCGGCCAGGGTAGAGGTGTCGCCGAGATTGTCCAGCTCATTGGCGGCGATCTTGCGCAGAATACGACGCATGATCTTGCCGGAACGGGTCTTGGGTAGCCCTGGTGCCCACTGGATTAAATTAATTTTGGCGATCGGGCCGATCTCCTTGCGCACCAGCGCCACCAGCTCCGCTTTCAGCTCATCGCTTGGCTCCTCACCCTGCATCAGGGTGACAAAGGCATAGATGCCCTGACCGGTGATGTCGTGCGGATAACCGACCACGGCGGATTCAGCCACCTTGTCGTGCAGTACCAGACCGGACTCGATCTCGGCAGTACCAAGACGGTGGCCGGAGACGTTGAGTACGTCGTCGACACGACCGGTGATCCACCAGTAGTTGTCGGCATCACGGCGTGCGCCGTCACCGGTGAAGTAGTAACCGGGGAACATGGCGAAGTAGGTCTCGATGAAGCGTTTGTGGTCACCGTAGACGGTACGCATCATGCCGGGCCATGGGAACTTCATCGCCAGGTTGCCGGAGGCCTCGCCTTCGTCGCTGATCTCGTTGCCCTCATCATCCAGCAGTACAGGCTGTACGCCGAGGAAGGGGCGGCTGGCTGCGCCTGGTTTCAGTGCATGGGCACCGGGCAGTGGGGTGATCAGGTGACCGCCGGTTTCGGTCTGCCACCAGGTATCGACAATTGGGCAGCGCCCATCACCGACCACATTGTAGTACCACTCCCACGCTTCGGGGTTGATCGGTTCACCAACCGTACCGAGCAGGCGCAGCTTGCTGCGCTTGGTCTTCTTGACCGGCTCGTCACCGGCAGACATCAGTGAGCGAATTGCAGTCGGTGCGGTGTAGAAGATGGAGACATCGTGCTTGTCGCACACCTGCCAGAAGCGGGAGACGTCGGGGTAGGTGGGAATGCCTTCGAACATGACGCTGGTGGCACCGTTGGCCAGTGGGCCGTAGATGATGTAGGTGTGACCCGTGACCCAGCCCACATCGGCAGTACACCAGTAGGTCTCCCCATCCTTGTAGTCGAAGGTGAGCTTATGGGTGATGGCCGCGTGCAGCATGTAGCCGCCGGTGGTGTGCTGTACCCCCTTGGGCTTGCCGGTGGAGCCGGAGGTGTAGAGGATGAACATCGGATCCTCGGCATCCATCTCTTCGGGTGGGCAGTCGGCAGAGGCTTCGGCCATCGCCTCGTGGTACCAGACGTCGCGCTTGTCGGTCCATTCGACCGGATCGCCGCCACGTTTCACCACCAGACAGGTGTGGACGTTGGGGCAGGCCGCCATCGCCTTGTCGGCATTGGCCTTCAGTGGTACCAGCTTGCCACCGCGGACGCTCTGGTCGGCGGTGATTACCACCTGACAGTCGGAGTCCTGAATACGGTCGCGCAGGGCATCGGGGGAGAAGCCGCCGAAGACCACCGAGTGGATTGCACCGATACGGGTACAGGCGAGCATCGCCACCGCTGCCTCGGGAATCATTGGCATGTAGATGGAGACACGCTCTCCCTTTTTCACGCCGCGCGCCTTGAGTACGTTGGCAAATTTGCTTACTTCCGCATGCAGTTCTGCATAGGTGATCTTGCGATCTTCATCCGGGTTGTCACCTTCCCAGATAATCGCAACCTGATCACCACGCTCGGCCAGATGGCGGTCAAGACAGTTATAGGAGGCGTTGAGCTTGCCACCCTTGAACCAGTTGATGCGCACATCATCCTTGTCACTACCGCCAAAACTCCAATCCAGGGTGGTGTCCCAGGGCTTGAACCAGGTCAGGTAGTTGGAGGCCTGCTCTGCCCAGAAATCCTCCGGGTCGTTGACCGAACGCTGATACATTGCGTCATACTGTTCGGCGTTGATGTTGGCCTGGGCAGCAAATTCCGGATTGATAGGGTAGGTCTTGTCGGTGCTCATGACGGGTGATCCTCCTGCGTCAGTATTTACAATGAATTATTAGTAACCATTCAGCTCACCTCTGAAATCCGCCATCTCTGTGTTGGAAAATGGTCATTTACACTTGTAAACTCACATTTTCTGCCTTGATCTGACGAATTTCAGAGGCTATCTGAATAGATACCGTCATTATTTTCACAATTTTCAGGTAACCCCTGAATAGTTACAATTATTGAATTAAGTTAGTGTAACCACTGAGGGCACAGAGAGCACAGAGGTTTTGGAAAATAGTGTTTTCTCCAGTATTTTTCTCTGTGAACGCTGTGTTCTCGGTGGTGAGAGCAGTTAAATAGCCAGATACTGCTGGCGCAGCTCTTCATTATCGAGTACCTCCTGGGCAGTACCATCAAACACGATCTGCCCCATATCGAGGATCAGTGCGCGGTCGGCCAGGTGGAGTGCGGCAATGGCGTTCTGCTCCACGATTACGGTGGTGATGCCCAGTCCCTTGATACTCTCGAGGATGCGCTCGATCTCGTGGACAATGACCGGTGCCAGCCCCTCGTAGGGTTCGTCCAGCAGCAGCAGTTTGATATCACGAGCGAGTGCACGGGC
>CAYFNH010000120.1:0-5565 GCA_964344435.1 uncultured Piscirickettsiaceae bacterium
CCTCGTAGGGTTCGTCCAGCAGCAGCAGTTTGATATCACGAGCGAGTGCACGGGCCACCGCCAGCATCTGCTGCTCTCCACCGGAGAGGGTGACGCCAATCTGGCTGCGACGCTCTCCGAGGCGGGGGAAGGACTCGTAGATACGTTCGATTGACCAGCCGATATCCCCTTCGATCTGTGATAGCTCGAGGTTTTCCTGAACAGTCAACCCGGGAATGATGCAGCGATCTTCAGGTACCAGCGCAACCCCATTGTTGGCGGCCTCGTGCGCCTTCATGGTATGCAGGGCCTTGTGATCCAGCCACACCTCTCCGTGACGCACTTCCGGGTTGCTGGCACGGGCAATGGAGCGCAGCGTGGATGTCTTGCCGGCACCATTACGCCCCAGCAGGGCAACAATCTCTCCCTCGCGAATGTCGAAATTAACCCCCTGTACGATGTAGCTTTCACCGTAGTAGGCGTGCAGATCCCAGCAGGAGAAGAAGGCGGGATCGGAGCCCCTGGCGCGTACGGCAGGGGTTCCCGGTGCATGTTGGTTGTTTGTCATAGGTGTGCCCCTCCGAGGTAAGCTTCCTGAACAATGGGGTTGCCACGAATCTCGTCCGGGGTGCCGGAGGCGATGATGGCCCCTTGCGCCAGTACCGAGATGGTGTCGGCAACACTGAAGACCACGTGCATGTCATGCTCGATGATAATCTTGGTCATGCCTCGTTCCTTGATCTGTTTCATCAATTCGATGGTGCGGTTGGTGTCATGACGTGCCATACCTGCGGTGGGTTCATCCAGCAGCAGCAGGCGAGGGTGCTGGATCAGGCACATCACCAGCTCCAGGCGTCGTTTGTCACCACGCGACATGCTACCGGCATGTTCATGGATACGGTCGCCGGTAATCCCGAGGTCTGCCAGCATTTTGGTGGCCTCGTCGATAATCTCCCGTTCATCGGCCGCCGCTTTGAACAGGTTGAACTTGTAGGCACCGTCACGTTTGGCGAGGGCGGGGATCATCACATTTTCCAGCAGGCTGAGATCGGGGAAGATCTCGGGGGTCTGAAACACACGAACCATACCCATCTGGTTGATCTCATGCGCCTCCTTGCCGATGATGTTTTCCCCATCGAGGGTGACCGTACCGGTGTCTGGAATCAGACGCCCGATACAGCAGTTGAGTAGGGTTGATTTACCGGCACCGTTGGGGCCGATAATGGCGTGCACTTTACCCTCTTCAATCTCCAGATTGACATCGTTCAGTGCCTGGAGCCCACCGAAGGTCTTGTTGACCCCTTTGATATTCAGTACAAGATTGCTCATGGGTTACTCCTGATTTCCGGTGCTCTCTGCACTACTTTTACTGAGGTAGCGCTTCTTCAGGCGCTCCAGCCCCTCCATGATTCCGCCCGGGAGGAAGATTACGATCACCATGAAGAGGGCACCGAGGGTCAGGTGCCAGCCCTCTCCGACGAAGGGGGAGGTGATGGTCACCATCAGGTTCTCAATCCATCCGGGCAGGAAGGAGAAGAAGCTGTGGAGTGCCGCCTCGTTGATTGCCGAGAAGATATTCTCGAAGTATTTGATGATTCCTACACCCAGCAGTGGGCCAAACAGGGTGCCGACTCCGCCGAGAATGGTCATCAGTACCACCTCACCCGATGCGGTCCACTGCATGCGCTCGGCACCAGCCAGGGGGTCGGTTACCGCCATCAGTGCTCCCGCCAGCCCGGCATACATGCCCGAGATCACAAATGCGGTCAGCAGGTAGGGGCGGGTGTTGAAGCCGGTGTACTTCATACGGGTCTGATTGGACTTGATCGCCTGTAGCTTCATTCCAAATGGGGAGCGAAAGATCTTCAGCGAGAGGAAGAAGCCGAGGATCAGAATCACCGCACAGAAGTAGAAGCCGGAATAGCCGCTCATGGAGATACCGAACAATTCCGTGGAGGGGAGACCTTTACCTACCGGGGTATCGAAGATACGAGGATCTTGCAGGGTTAACTGCAGGCCGGTTTCACCATTGGTGATGGGCGTCAATACCGAATAGGCCAGGTTGTAGCTCATCTGTGCGAACGCCAGGGTCAGAATCGAGAAGTAGATTCCTGAGCGGCGTAGCGAGACATAGCCGATCAGCACGGCAAAAATCGCGGACATGATCACTGCAAAAATGATTGCAGGCAGCACATTCATGGTGAGCAGTTTGAAAGACCAGACTGCAGCATACGAGCCGATTCCCAAAAAGGCGGCATGGCCGAAGGAGAGGTAGCCGGTCAGGCCGAAGAGAATGTTGTAACCGATGGCAAAGATGCCGAAGATGGCAAATTTCTGCAGCAGGTCCGGGTACCCCGCACCGATTGGAGCCAGCCAGATCGGCATGGTCAGTACGGCAATGGAGAAGATCAGCATGACGGTAAGGTCACTTTGTTTTACAGCAATATTCATGGTTAGTCCTCCATTACACCTTCGCGGCCCATCAGTCCACGTGGACGGGTCAGCAGGATGATAACTGCCACCAGATAGATGATGATCTGGTCAATGCCGGGGATAATTGATTTGATTTCGTTCATGGATGCGAAGGATTGCAGAATGCCCAGCAAAAAGCCGGCTGCAACAGCACCACGAAGTGAGCCCATGCCACCTACTACAACCACCACGAAGGAGAGCACGAGAAAGTCCATGCCCATATGGTAGTCAGGGGGCAGGATGGGGGCATACATCATACCGGCAAGGCCGGCGACGACTGCAGCCATGCCAAACACAATGGTGAACTTACGCTCCACATTGATGCCGAGCATGGAGACCATCTCACGGTCCGCCATACCGGCGCGTACTACCATGCCAAAGGTGGTGAGCTGCAGGAATGCAAAAACGGAACTGACGATGATGATCGAGAAAATGAGGTAGATGATACGCCACCATGGGTATACCAGGGTATCACTCAGCCCGAGCCAGGTGCCGATCTGGGCACTGCCGGAGACAATATCCGGTGCTGGCGTCGGGATGGGGTTGGCACCAAAGAAGTGGCGAATGATCTCTTGCAGAACAATTGCTAGACCAAAGGTGACCAGAATCTGTTCAGCGTGGGTACGCTTGTAGAAGTGCTTGATCAGCCCTCGCTCCATCGCCAGGCCAATGAGCAGCATGGTGGGGATGGTTAACAGGATGGACAGCGGTACGGACCAGTCAATCAACATCCTTCCAAAGTCTCCCCACCAGATTTCAAGGTAGGGCACCTCTTTGTAGGCCTCAAAGAAGGTGATGCTCTCATCCCGAACCTGCATGGAGATGGTGAGCAGTTTCTGGAAGGTCACGGCACAGAAGGCACCCAGCATAAAGAGGGCACCGTGGGCAAAGTTGACTACGCCGAGTGTTCCGAAAACCAGTGTCAGGCCAAGTGCAATCAGTGCATAGGCACCGCCCTTATCGAGGCCGTTCAACAGCTGTAGAAAGATGGCATCCATAGATTGATCCCTGTTCGCTAATCAAGATAGAAAAAATGGCGACCACACCGAGGGGGTATGGTCGCCATTGACTGCTACGGGGTTATACCTCGTAAGGGCCGAGGTCACCACCAAAGATAGAGGCATCATACTCAACCTCTGAGCGTGGAACCTCCTTGACGATCTTCAACAGATCGAACTGGCTGGTTGGGTTATGGTTGCCCTCTACCACCAGTACATCCTTGAAGCACTGATGGTCGGCAGCACGGTACTCGGTCTTGCCGTTGCCCATACCCTCGAAGTTGAAGCCTTCCAACTGCTTGATCACTTCGGGTGGGTAGAAGGTGCCCGCCATCTCACAGGCGTTTGCATAGAGCAGTGTCTGTACATAGCAGGTGTGTGCTGCCTGTGAGGGTGGGAAGCCATACTCACTACCGAAGGACTTCACGAAGGCCTGAGAGCCGGCATCGGTCAGCGCCCAGTTCCAGTTGGTAGAGCCGAGAATTCCCTTGAGGTTCTCACCGGCACCCTGTGCCATCAGACGAGAGTAGAGCGGTACGATGATCTCGAAGTTCTTGCCGTTGACCTGCTTGTCACGCAGACCGAACTGTACCGCCTGGGTCAGGGAGTTGATCATGTCCTTGCCGTAGTGGTTCAGGATCAGGGTATCCGCACCAGAGTTCAGGATCGGGGTAATGTACTGGGAGAAGTCACCCGCACCTACCGGAGTCTTAACAGTCTTTGCGGTATTCCAGCCCAGCCCTTCGGTGGTCTCCTTGATGGACTCTTCCTGGGTCCAGCCCCAGGTGTAGTCTGCAGTCAGGTGGTAGGCGTTACGGTCGGTACCCATGCGCTCTTTCAGTACCGGACCAAGTGCGGAACCGGACATCTTGGCATTGAAGAAGTGGCGGAAGCCATAACGACGCTTGTCCTTTCCAGTAGTGTCGTTGGAGTGGGTCAGCCCCGCCATGAAGACAACGCCCATCTCCTGTGCCAGGCCCTGTACCGCAATGGCTACACCGGAAGAGGATCCACCGGAGAACATGATGACGCCATCTTTCTCGATCATACGCTTGGCGGATGCACGAGCTGCATCAGATTTGGTCTGGGTGTCACCGGTAACGTAGGTGACCTTCTTGCCCAGAATACCGTTACCCTTGAGCATGGAGGGTTTCATGGTGTTCATCATGCCACCATCGCCCTCACCATTGAGGTGCTTGACAGCCAGCTTGAAGGCACGCAGTTCGTCGGCACCCTCATCGGCATAGGCGCCAGTCTGAGGGACGTTAAAGCCCAGCGTTACGGTAGCGCTGTTGGCCGGGTTGTTTCTGAAGTCTTTGGCGGCCCATGCGTCCTTGGTAAAGAACATCGGGGCAGCGCCAGCGGCAGCAAAAGCCGCGCCAGCCTTCATTACATCTCTTCGATTCCAGTTATTGTTAGACATCTTTTCTCCTTCCTGTTGATCAATGTTACGTAACATTGGATGTTGGTAGACGTTATCGGCTGCCAATGTCGGTGCAGCGGTTTCGGTCTGATCCTTACACATACAAATATTGATAAGAACTGACGCGCCATTCTGTAGCATCCTGCGATTGCAGGCAAATTAACCACCCTTAATATGCCTCGGTTTGGCAGGGCTGGATCGATCTTTTCTGTACGAAAAAGGCGAGAGAGGTAACATAAAATTGCCTATGTGTTACCTTTGGTAACGCTACTGTTACCGATGGGGATAGTGAAAAAATAGTGTGCTGGTATGGTTCAGCATCTGTTTGGAGGGTAAATTAAGTGACAAAAGTCATTTTATTGATTGAGGGTCTACCTTCCAGGTGGCTGGGCCACTCTGGTGAACCGATTCGCCCCGGCTGTCGACCGCAACGGTGACCGGCATGTTCTCGACCTCGAATTCATAGATCGCCTCCATTCCCAGCTCCTCGAAGGCGAGTACGCGCGACTTTTTAATCGCCTTGGAGACCAGATAGGCGGCCCCGCCAACGGCAATCAGATAGACCGACTGGTGTTTGCGGATCGATGCAATGGTGTCGGGGCCTCGCTCTGCCTTGCCTACCATACCGATCAGGCCGGTCTTCTCCAGCATCATTTCGGTAAAACCATCCATGCGGGTAGAGGTGGTGGGGCC
>CAYFNH010000121.1:0-5354 GCA_964344435.1 uncultured Piscirickettsiaceae bacterium
TGGCTACCATACATTCGGACACCCCTTGGAGTAGCTCTGAGGGGTGTTTTTCGTTTGGGGAGAACTACCGCCCTGTCGGTAGTGGGCTGCTGAAGCAGCCTCCTGGCGGATCAAGTCTACCCATGGCTACCATACATTCGGACACCCCTTGGAGTAGCTCTGAGGGGTGTTTTTCGTTGGGGAGAGCTACTCTGCCTTGCGATCACGCTGGAGCAGATCTCGTACCGCCTCTTTGGGGGATTTTCCGTGGTGTAGTACCTGGTTGACCTGTTCGGTGATCGGCATCTCGATGTCGAGTGAGTGTGCCATCTGGCTGACGTCACGGGCTGCATCGAGTCCTTCCACTACCTGACCAATGTCTGTGAGTGCTTGTTCAACGCTGGTACCACTGCCGACTGCCAACCCCATGCGGCGGTTTCGGGACTGGTTGTCGGTACAGGTGAGTACCAAATCGCCCAGTCCACTCAACCCCATAAAGGTTTCGGGCTGCCCTCCGAGTCGGGTGCCTAGTTTCATCTGTTCATGCAGGCCGCGAGTCATGAGTGCGGCACGGGTATTGGCACCAAACCCGAGGCCATCTGCAATGCCGGCAGCAATGGCAAGGATGTTTTTGGTGGTGCCGCCAATCTGTACACCGGGCAGGTCGTTGCTGGTATAGCAGCGGAAGGTTTCGCTGTGGAACCGTTCTGCGACTGCATGAGCAACGGCCTGGTTGTCGGAGGCGACGGTAATTGCGGTGGGTAGCCCTCGAGCCACCTCGGTGGCAAAGGTGGGCCCGGAGAGCAGTGCCTTGGGGTGGGTTGAGCCCAGTTCATCCTCAACGACCTGATGCAGTAGCTTGTGGCTCTGTTTCTCGACTCCCTTAGTGGCCCAGGTCAGTAGAGTGGTATCGGAGAGTGCCGGTTTCAGCTGCTGTAACAGGCTGCGAAAGGCACTGCTGGGTACCGCAATCAGTACCATTGTTGCCGCACTTACGGCCTGCTGCAGATTTGGCTCGATATGGACACTTGTGGGTAATTCGGTTCCCGGCAGGTAACTTCTATTCTCGCGTGCCTGCGCTAGCTCGGCCAGGTGGTCTGGCTGGTGTCCCCAAAGGTGGATGGTGTGTCCGTTGCGGCCCAGTTGAATGGCCAGTGCAGTGCCCCAGGAGCCGGCCCCAAGTACGGCAATTGGTTCTGCTGCGGTGGGCATGGTTGGGGTACTAGTGTTTGGTCTCCGCCTCGGCAGAGTCGGAATTGCTCTGGTTCTGGGCGTAGAGTGCGTCAAAGTTGATCGGTGCCAACAGTAGCGGAGGGAAGCCCCCTTTGGTGGTGAGGTCAGAGATGGCCTCACGGGCATAGGGGAAGAGCAGGTTGGGGCAGTATGCACCTAGCAGGTGGCCCAAGGCACCCTCTTCAAAACCGGCCAGAGTAAAGATGCCGGCCTGTTGCACTTCGGTCAAAAACGCGGTCTGCTCCTCCACTTTGACGGTTGCAGTGAGGTTGAGCACCACCTCGTAGACGTCATCTCCCAGTTTGGTGTGCTGTACTCCGACCTGAAGGTTGGTTTCCGGTTTCCACTGTATCTGGAAGACGGACGGTGCATTGGGTGATTCGAATGAGACATCCTTGAGGTAAATTTTCTGGATGTCGAAGGTGGTTTGAGTGGCTTCCTGCTGTTGTGCGTCTTCGCTCATGGTCTGTTCCCGGGGTTGAATTAGTGATACTGCCGAACCCACTGTAGCAGCTGCGGCAGCTGCATGGCTCCCGCCTGACGGGCAATCTCCCGCCCCTGCCGAAAGATGGCCAGGGTGGGGATGCTCTGTATGCGGTATTGTGCTGCCAGTTGCTGGTGCTGTTCGGTGTTGAGTTTGGCCAGTCGGTAGTGGGGCTGTAGCTGTGCTGCAGCCTGTGAGAAGATGGGGGCCATCATCTTGCAGGGGCCACACCAGCTGGCCCAGAAGTCGACCACAACGGGAAGGTCGCTCTTTCCGATATGGCGCTGAAAGGTAGTGTTATCGAGCTCTATTACGCGCCCATCAAACAGGGGCTTTTGGCATTTTCCACACTTGCCGCCATCCCCCAGTTTAGCTTCAGGGACACGGTTGATCCCGTTGCAGTGGGGGCAGACGATGTGTAGTGCCTCGGACATCTGCTAAGACTCCAGCAGGGTATCCAGTTCTCCAGCCGCATTGAGTGCAGAGAGGTCGTCGAAACCACCTACATGGTAGTCACCGATAAAGATCTGCGGTACGGTTTTGCGTTTACTGCGTGCTTCCATATTGGTCCACGCTTCGGCATCTCCGTCGATAAAAATCTTGGTGTACTCTGCCCCTTTGCGATCCAGTAGTGCCTCTGCCATCCGGCAATAGGGACAGGTTTGGGTTGCATAGACTTCAATTTTGGGCATGTTCGGCTCCTGTTGTCATTTGTGGGTGACAGGCAGTCCTGCACTCTTCCAGGAGAGAATTCCCCCCTTGAGGTTATAGACCTGCTCGAAACCGCTACGCTTGAGTTGTCCGCAGGCAACTCCAGAGCGTGAACCTGAGCGGCAGATAATGGCAACCGGCTGGGTTCGGTAGGATTCCAGTTCGGCAATCTTGTCCTTGAGCTGGTTGAGTGGAATGTGGCGGGCATCCTGTATGTGCCCATCCCGCTTGAGTTCATCCTTGGTGCGTACATCAATCAGCAGGGTGTTCTCCCCATTGAGGATGCGTACCGCTGCCTCTGCACTGATCGACTCAAACCCTCTGATCTTGTCTCCGAAGAGGTTGAAGATCAGCATGATCAAGGTGATCAGAAATGCGGCAACCAGTTCCCAGTGGTTGAGCGAGAAGGTGTAGAGCTCCTGCATGGGTAGCAAAAAGGGTTAGCAGCCGGTTTCGCAGCTGTCTTTGCCGATGTTGAGCTTCTTCAGCAACATCTCTGGTGGACAGAAGCCGGTAAAGGCGCTCTGCAGCAGGTTGAAGCCGACGAACGCCGTCAGCCAGAGCCAACTTACCTCTGTGGAGATGGTTCCATCAAGGAATACAGAAAGTAGAACAATGGCGCCTGCCATGGCGCGCAGAATGGATTCTCTAGTCATGATTTTTCCTTCAAATCGGTTACGCAGTACTGATTGCAGCTAAAACGAAGTGCGTAGTATAGCGTAAACAGCAGTGCTGTCAGCAGCGACAGAACACCTCTTTCATCATACTGATCAATTTCAGGGTGCGACTGTCTCCTACCATGTAGAACACCCGGTTGGCATCCTTGTAGGAGTCGAGAATACCGCGATCACGCAGCGTGGAGAGGTGCTGTGAAATGTTGCTTTGAGAGGTGCCAACTGCGTCGACAATCTGTTGAACACTCAGCTCATTTTCTCCCAGTACACAGAGAATTTTCAGCCGCAAGGGGTGTGACATCGCCTTCAGAGAGCGAGATGCGCGATCAATATCCTCATCACTTCCAAGCAGGCTATTGGTATCCTTACAACCGCTATTCTCCTGTGTTGCAGTATCACTCATCGTAGCTGTTCCCCTCTTTCCTTGAGTTGATTTTGATGTGGCTATTTGTTCACATCTGAATAGCGTGACATTATATAATAATACGATCATTGTCTACTTTGAGATGCACTAAAAAAATTCCTATGAGTGGAAAACGTGGACCAGCAGTGCTCTGTATCCTGGATGGGTGGGGATATCGTGAATCGACCGACTGCAATGCCATTGCTGCTGCAAAGACGCCCAACTGGGACAGGTTATGGGAGAATAATCCCCATACCCTGATCACTACCCATGGGGCAGAAGTGGGCCTGCCAGCCGATCAGATGGGAAACTCCGAGGTGGGTCACCTTAACCTGGGGGCTGGTCGTGTGGTCTATCAGGAATACACCCGCATCTGTCGTTCGATCCGTACCCACTCTTTTTACGAAAACCATACCCTGATTGATCCGGTCGATGCGGCGATTGCCAGTGACAAGGCCATCCATATACTGGGGCTGCTCTCACCGGGTGGGGTACACAGCCATGAGGAGCACATCCACTCCATCGTGCGTATGGCGGCACAGCGAGGCGCCAGCAAGATCTACCTGCACGCCTTTCTTGATGGGCGAGACACTGCACCGAAAAGTGCATCCTCTTCATTGCAGCAGATGGAGCAGGTGTTTACCGATATTGGCGTGGGCCGTTTTGCCTCGGTCACCGGGCGCTACTACTCGATGGATCGGGATCGACGTTGGGTGAGAATCGAGAAGTGTTACCGGGCCATGATCGAAGGGGTGGCCGACTATTGTGCCACCACAGCAGAAGAAGCTCTGGAGATGGCCTATGCCAGAGGCGAGAGTGACGAATTTGTTGATGCAACTGTGATTGCTGCTGAAGGAGCATCACCGATAAAGATTGAGGATGGGGATGCCATCCTCTTCATGAACTATCGGTCTGACCGGGCCAGACAGCTTACCGAGGCCCTGATTCTGGAGGAGTTTGAAGGGTTTGAACGCAAGGTGTGGCCTCGTCTCGGTTCGGTCACCTCGTTGACCGAGTACAAGAAGGAGTACAACATTCCGGTTGCCTTCCCGCCGGAGCGTCTCAACAACGTCTTTGGTGAGTACATCTCCAGATTCGGCCTGCACCAGCTGCGTATTGCCGAGACCGAGAAGTACGCCCATGTAACGTTCTTCTTTAACGGGGGGCGTGAAGAGCCCTTTCCGTATGAGGATCGGTTACTGATCTGCTCCCCGGATGTGCAGACCTATGACCAACAGCCGGAGATGAGTGCCTATGAGGTTACCTCGCGCCTGGTCGATGAGGTTCGGGGAGGTGACTATGACGTGATCATCTGTAACTTCGCCAACTCCGATATGGTCGGCCATACCGGAAAACTGGAGGCAGCGGTTGCAGCCATCGAGGCGCTGGATGACTGCCTTGAGCGTTTGCTTGCAGCCGTTGAGGAGGTCAATGGGGATCTGCTGGTAACTGCGGACCATGGCAACAGTGAAAACATGTGTGACCATGAAAGTGGACAGCCCCACACCTCCCACACCATGAATCCGGTACCACTGGTCTACTTTGGCAAAAACATGAATGTGGCGTCGCTATCCAGCGGGGCACTGCGTGATATCGCTCCAACTCTGCTCCATATCATGGGGCTGGAGAAGCCGACCGAGATGACTGGCCAGAGTTTGATTCAGGAAACGTAAGGGGT
Source organism: uncultured Piscirickettsiaceae bacterium (assembly GCA_964344435.1). Taxonomy (GTDB): domain Bacteria; phylum Pseudomonadota; class Gammaproteobacteria; genus Thiopontia. The sequence goes on from CAYFNH010000121.1 coordinate 5,163, forward strand.
TTCTGCCCTCTCTACCACCCCATCCAGTTACAGGGAGGGGGAACCAAATTACAGAGTGAACCTCCGCCCGATTTTCGGTAGGGCGGCTGGTGCCATAGTGGTGGATAGTCTCCTGGGGTTGAGGGAAGATACTGTGGCTGTGGCTGTGGCTGTGGCTGTGGCTGTGGCTGTGGCTGTGGCTGTGGCTGTGGC
>CAYFNH010000122.1:0-5336 GCA_964344435.1 uncultured Piscirickettsiaceae bacterium
TCTGTGTCGGTGGTGCGCAGGCGGTGGCGGCACTGGCTTATGGTACCGAGAGCGTACCGCAGGTCGACAAGATCGTCGGGCCGGGCAACATCTACGTGGCGACGGCCAAGGGGATGGTCTTCGGTGCGGTCGGTATCGACATGATTGCCGGCCCCTCCGAGATTCTGGTGGTCTGCGATGGGCAGACCGATCCCGACTGGATTGCGATGGACCTCTTCTCCCAGGCGGAGCATGACGAGGATGCGCAGTCGATCCTGGTCTCTCCCGATGTCGCTTTCCTTGATGCGGTGGAGGCGAGCATCGACAAGCTGCTCGATGGGATGGAGCGCGCCGAGATCATCCGTACTGCGCTCAAAGACCGTGGCGCACTGATCCAGGTAGAGAGCATGGAGCAGGCACTGGAGGTGACCAACTATATCGCCCCCGAGCATCTGGAGCTGTCGGTGGAGGATCCACAGGCACTGCTGCCGGGGATCAAGCATGCCGGTGCGATCTTCATGGGGCGCTATACCGCCGAGGCGCTGGGCGACTACTGTGCCGGGCCGAACCATGTACTACCGACTTCGCGTACCGCACGCTTCTCCTCGCCACTGGGGGTCTACGACTTCCAGAAGCGCTCCAGCCTGATCATGTGTTCCGCCGATGGGGCCTCCGAGCTGGGCAAGACCGCTTCGGTACTGGCGCGTGGAGAGGGGCTGACTGCACATGCGCAGTCGGCAGAGTTCCGTATCAAGGACTGAGTTGATGGTTGCTTTTGGCCGTTTAGATTGCTTCTGCGTAGCTCAAGAGCAAGGCAGAAAATGTGAGTTTACAGGTGTAAATGACCATTTTCGAACGCAGATATTGAGCTACGCAGGAGGAAGATAAATGGTCAAATGGATTCGTCCGGAGATTGCTGCACTCTCAGCGTACCATGTGCCTGCACCGGGTGACTGGATCAAGCTCGATGCGATGGAGAACCCCTATCCGTGGCCAGAGGCGCTACAGCAGCAGTGGCTCTCCTCGCTGCCAGAGGTGGAGCTGAACCGTTACCCGGATCCCGCAGCGCGTGAGCTGAGTGCCGAGCTGTCCAGGGTAATGGGGGTGCCGGAGGGGTATGAGATCGTCCTTGGCAATGGTTCCGATGAGCTGATCCAGCTGTTGATGATGGTGGTTGCTGCACCGGGGCGCAAGGTGTTGGCACCGGAGCCGACCTTTGTGATGTACGAGATGATCGCCAAGTTTGTCGGTATGGAGTTTGTCGGTGTGCCGCTCGACCAGAACTTTGATCTGGATCTGGATGCAATGGTGGCCGCGATTGAGGCGCACCAACCGGCAGTTATCTTCCTCGCCTATCCCAACAACCCGACCGGCAACCTGTTTGATCGGGCTGCGATCGAGAAGATCCTCGAAGTGGCCGAGGGCTTTGTGGTGGTGGATGAGGCCTACCACGTCTTTGCCGAAGAGAGCTTCATGGGCGAACTGCCCAACCATCAGAATCTGCTGGTGATGCGCACCGTCTCCAAGATGGGACTGGCAGGGTTGCGTCTGGGGCTGATGGCGGGCGATCCACGCTGGATCAATGAGATCAACAAGGTGCGCTTGCCCTACAACATCAATGTGCTGACCCAGCACGCGGCCACCTTCATTCTGCGCCATGCCGAGGTGCTGGAGCAGCAGGCGGCAACGCTACGTAGTGAGCGGGAGCAGATGCTGCAGTCTCTGGATGCACTGTCGGGTGTCGAGCAGGTCTACACCAGTCAGGCCAATTTCATCCTCTTCCGTGTTGCCGAAGGACAGGCCACGCCGCTATTCGAGGCGTTGAAAGCAGGTGGCGTGCTGATCAAGAATCTCTCTCCGGCAGGTGGCGCATTGAGTGATACCTTGCGGGTGACGGTGAGCAAGCCGGAAGAGAATCGGCAGTTTATCGATACACTGACCCAGCTGCTCTGACAGCGGTCTCCAGCGATCACTGATGAAAGGTATCGAAACCTTTCTCACGATGCTGCAACAGCAGCCAAACAGTGAGATGGTCACCAACCCCTATCTGCAATCGCACTGTGTGGAGAATCTGCGCAGCTACCTCAAACTGATGAAAAGGGAGCGACCACGACTGCTGCTGGTGGGGGAGGCGCCCGGTTACAAGGGGTGTGGCATCACTGGAATTCCCTTCAGTAGTGGCAAGTTGTTTGAGCAGGTCGACCATCCCTTTCTAAAAAAACTAAAGAATTCCTTACTGCTGCCGAAGATAGAGGCCGAGAATACCGCATCCATCGTCTGGCGCTTTCTGGTAGAGCAGCAGATGACCCCGCTGTTCTGGAATGCCTATCCGTTTCACCCCCATCCGGCGGGGAATCGGGAGAAAAATCGGGCACCCAACCGGCAGGAGATTGCAGAGGGGGTGCGCTATCTGCAGGCGATTGAGCGGCTGTTCAAACCGCAGCAGATTGCTGGAATCGGGCGTGCTGGAACGGCCTGTGCCGAGCGTGCATTTCCTGAATATACAATAAGTTATATCAGGCACCCCTCCTATGGGGGGAAAAGTGATTTTGTTGTTGGTATGCGGCAGGTTTGCAGTTAGGTCGTGATAAACTCACGGTAAACAGAGAGGTAAACGATTGATCAATGGAGTGACAATCATGCAGTGGAAATTGATCCTGTTGGATCTGTTGAGCGCCTCGAAACACACGGAAGATTTCAGTGCCAACCGGGCGCGCATCCTCTACAAGCGGGTGCGTCTGATCGCGATCATGATGGCGGTGCTGAGCGTGCTGTGGGTTCCGCTCGACTATATGGCGCTGGAGTCGGAGCAGTTTCTGGCGGTGCTGTGGGTGCGTATCAGCTGGATTGCCGGTTTTCTGCTCTTTGCCTTTGGCTGGGAGGGGCATGGCCGCTCCCTCTTCAAGGGGTATCTGCGCCTCTTTCTGATGGTGCTACTGTTTGGTGTCAGCTATTTCTATCTCTGGGTACATGTGTTCGACCCGGCAATACAGAACGACTTCACTGCCGGATACTCCTTCCTCCCCTATGTTGCGATCACCATGCTGGCGGTCTTTCCGCTGACCATTGTGGAGGCGGCACTCTGTATTCTGATGGTGACCCTGTTTGTATTGGCGGCGGATCTGCAGGCCAATACCATTCTGGCGCTGCCGATCTGGATCAAGCTCTGGTTCATCGGGGTGATCTCCGGCATCATCCTCTGGGCCAGTGCCTCCCAGCTGCATGGGTTGATGGTGCTCTACCGTGAGGCGACCCGGGACATGGTGACCGGCCTGATCAACCGCCGTCTGATTCTCAATGAGGTGGAGCGGATCAGCCAGAACCTGTTGAGTGGCGGCAGCGCAGGGGCCATTCTGCTGGCCGATCTGGACCGTTTCAAGAAGATCAATGACGAGTATGGTCATCTCAATGGAGATCGGGTACTGCGCGATTTTGCCGAGGCGATCAAAGGGGTCGATCCAGCATTGACTGTAGCGGGCCGCTTTGGTGGTGAGGAGTTTCTGTTGGTGGTGGAGAAGGTAGAGCGTGAGGCGGTTGTCGAGATCGCCAACCGTCTCAACCAGACGATTCGTCAGCGGTTGGTGATTGGTCTGGATGGTGAGCAGCTGCGTTATACCACCAGTCTCGGCATTGCCGAGTTTGTTGAAGGGGAGTCTCAGCAGTCTCTACTGGAGCGGGCAGACAGTGCCCTATACGAGGCGAAAGGATCTGGGCGTGACTGCTCCATATTGGCACCACTACCGGTTTCTGAAGAGGGCATCAGAAGGTAGTGTGTTCAGCCTGTTTTACAGAGGCTGAATCAGAGGTCTCTTAGCGCGGCTTTCTACGCTTGGGGGGCTTGGTTCCGCTGGGGTTGCCTTTGCTGGAGCGTTTTCTCTTGTGGGAGGGTTTAGCGTCGCTTTTCCCCTTGCGCGGCTTCTTGCGTTTGTCTCCCCCCGGCTGCTTTCTTTCGCCAACCAGCTCGATTTGTAGCCGTTGGCCACAGACCCAGCTCTTTCTCAGTTCACGGAAAATATCACGAGGCATCCCCTGCGGCAGATCGATGGTGCTGTGCTCGGCCTGGATGGAGACCTCTCCGATGTCCTCATGAAACAGGCCGGCAACATCCGCTACGGTATGGATGATCTGTTCCGGTTTCACCGCATGATTGTTGCCGACGGCCAGTCGGTAACGCTGGTATCCACTCGGAGGGGTGTTGCCCTTTTTCTGTTTCGGGCTGTCAGCCGCTTTCTCTTTGCGTTCACTGCGGCGTTGTGCTCTGCGCTCGTCCTTGCTGAGGCGCTGATTGCGTTCTTCCCCTTTGCGGTTGTGACGCTCTTCCCTCTTCATCGGCAGCAGACTCTCCCCCTGTGACATGCTGGCCAGTGCGGCAGCAATCTCAATGGCGGGTACATCCTGCTCAATGCGGAAGCTCTCGACAATCTGCTGGTAGAACGACAGATGTTCACTGTTCCCCAGCGTATCGCTGATCTGCTGCTTGAAGCGTGCGATGCGATGGCTGTTGATCTGCTCGCGGGTGGGCAGATCCATCTGTTCGATGCGCTGGCGGGTGGCGCGTTCGATGGTGTGCAGCATGCGCTTCTCGCGTGGAGCGATAAAGAGGATCGCATCGCCGGTGCGTCCGGCACGTCCAGTACGCCCAATACGGTGGACGTAGGATTCGGTGTCGTAGGGGACATCATAGTTGATGACGTGGCTGATGCGAGGGACATCCAGCCCGCGTGCAGCAACATCGGTCGCCACCAGAATATCGAGCTGTCCACTCTTCAGCTTGTTGACCAGCTGCTCACGCATCTTCTGCGGGATATCGCCGTTGAGTGCTTCGGCGGCAAAGCCACGGGCCGCCAGCTTCTCCGCCAGCTCCACGGTCATGCTCTTGGTGCGAGAGAAGATGATGATGCCATCGGTCTCCTCCACCTCCAGAATGCGGGTCAATGCCTCCATCTTGTGGAATCCGCTCACCATCCAGAAGCGCTGGCGTACCGTATCAGCGGTGGTGGTTTTGACTTCGATCTTCACCAGTGCAGGATTGTTCAGATAGGTCTCGGAGATCTTCTGGATCTGCTTGGGCATGGTAGCGGAGAAGAGGGCGGTCTGGTGTTCGCTTGGGATCTGCTCCAGCACCCACTCGACATCGTCGATAAAGCCCATGCGCAGCATCTCGTCAGCTTCGTCCAGCACCAGACAGCGCAGGTTCTTCAGTTTGAGGCTGCCACGACGCATGTGATCCATCACCCGGCCCGGGGTACCGACCACTACATGCACACCACGCTCCAGTGCGCGCAGCTGTACCCGATAGTCCTGTCCGCCGTAGATGGGTACCACATGGAACCCCTTGAGCTTGTTGGCGTAGTGCT
>CAYFNH010000123.1:0-5287 GCA_964344435.1 uncultured Piscirickettsiaceae bacterium
TACCGTGATGGGGGATAGGGGGTGACCTGCCGCGTAGCGGCTTCGTTCAACAAAATGGAACATAAACGGAAGGCAGCAGAAGGAATGTGGATGAAGAGAGAATTTTCAAACATGGCGAAAATGCTCAGCGCGCTACTCCTGAGGCTAAATCCGACAGACTCCTAGAGGTCAGTTGCCATATTCACCCACCAAGGGAGACTAAAGAGAATTCCGTGTCATTGATTGGCCCTTTCACAACCCAATCCACCTGTGAACAGCAGCGCCAATTACGATTTGGCAACTCAGGACGATGTCATTGCAGCACAAGCTTTAGCAAGCGCCCTTTTCCGTTCGACTCAACAGTCAATGAACGTCCAATGCAGCCTCTTCCCTGAAGACAGCACTGCACGTTCCACTAATGCGAGCGCGCCCGAAACAGAGATAGAAAGAAGAGTGACACCGCAGTGGTCACAATGGCCGGGCCGGTTGGTACATTCCACACCATGGAGAGATTGAGTCCACCAACAACCGCAACCCAGCCAACCACTACCGCTCCAAACACCATCTGCTCCGGAGTACGGCTGAAGTGACGTGCTGCAGTGGCAGGAATAATGAGCAGTGCAGTCACCAGCAACATGCCGATCATCTTCATCGCCAGCGCAACCACCACTGCAATCAGCACCATGAAGAGTAGCTGCAGCGGGATAACCGGCACCCCTTCTGCCGCTGCCAACTCCTCATCGACGGTGATCGCCAACAGGTTTCTCCATTGCCAGAAGAGTATGGTCAACACCATACCCCCTCCCCCATAGATCCAGTAGAGATCACTGACGGCAACCGCCAACAGATCCCCAAACAGGTACCCCATCAGGTCAACCCGTACCCAACTCATCAGGCTGATCACCAACACACCCAGCGCCAGTGCCGCATGGGAGAGGGTTCCCAGGATTGCATCACTGGCAAACTCCTTTCTGCGCTGTAGCACAAACAGCAGGGCAGCAACCACAAGTGAGATCATCAATACCCCCAAGGTAAGGTGGATCCCCAGCAGAAAGCCCAGCGCCACCCCCAACAATGCAGCATGGGAGAGGGTATCCCCCAGATAGGCCATCCGCTTCCAGACCACAAAACAGCCCAGCGGTCCGGTCACCATCACCATGCCGATCCCGGCCCAGAGGGCACGCCAGAAAAAGTCATCCAGTGCCAACAGCTCACTCATCCATACAGTCTCCGTCGCATTGATGAATGCCGCCAGAGAGATCATGCTTGTGGTCATGATGGTGCGAGTAGACCGCCAACACCTGCTCTTCCCGCCCGAACAGCCGCAGATACTCCGGGTGCTCGCTGACATCCGATGGGTGCCCCTGGCAACAGATATGGTGGTCAAGACAGATCACCCGGTCGGTCGAGGCCATCACCACGTGCAGGTCGTGGGAGACCATCAACACGGCACAACCATACTGCTCACGAATCTGCCCGATCAGGCGGTACATCTCGGTCTCACCGAGGTAGTCCACCCCCTGCACCGGCTCATCCAGCACCAGCAACTCAGGGTTGCGCAGCAGCGCCCGCGCCAGCATCACCCGCTGAAATTCCCCCCCCGAGAGGTTGACCATCTGCGCATCAAGCAGATAACCGGCCCCCGTCAACTCCAATGCGGCAACAACCTCCGACTCATGGTAGTGAGCCGTCAGGGTCATCATCCGACGCACATCCAGTGGCAGTACCGGATCCATCTTCACTTTCTGCGGCAGATAACCGATACGTAACCCGGGTCGCCGCACCACGGAGCCATGGGTGGGTGCAAGCAGCCCCAGCAGGAGTCGCAGCAATGTTGTCTTTCCTGCCCCATTGGGGCCGACGATGGTGACAATCTCACCCCTGGAGATCTGCAGAGAGACCTTGTGCAGCAGCGTGCGTCCTCCCTGCTGCAGCGAAACCTCATGGGCCTGCAACAGCGGGCCACCAAGTGAGTCGTTATCCAATATCATCAAAACACCCACCGTTCACTGTATTATTGCCCTCCTTATCCGGCGTGAAGCATACAACAAAACCATCAACACCCGCATGAACATGAACCGACTACTTTTACTACTTACTGCAAGCAGTCTGCTACTCAGCACCACAACCCTTGCTGCCCAACCGCTTGAGGTGATGGTTAGCAGCAAGCCATTCCACTCTCTCGTTGCAGGGGTGATGGAGGGTCATGGCAACCCCCGACTACTGATGGAAGGAAACAGCTCTCCTCACACCTATCAACTCAGGCCACGAGATGCTCAGGCGTTGCAACGGGCGGATCTGATTTTCTGGGGAGGGGCGGAGATCGAACCCTTTATGGTAAGGGCACTGGAGACCGTGGCTCAATCAGCAACCGCAGTTTCACTGAGGGAGAGTGATGGACTGGCACTGCTTCCGGTGCGGAACTTTGAAGCGCTGGAGGAGCATGACAATCATGATGAGCACGATCATGCGGGAGAGGGGTTCGACCCCCACTTCTGGCTCGATCCACTCAATGCCGTGGTCATGGTCAAACAGATCACCCAGAGCCTCAGCCAACTGGATCCGTCCCATGCAGAGGACTACAGAGAGAATGGAGCGAGACTGCAGCACGCACTGGAGTCCCTGCACCAGACGCTATCGCAGGAGTTGAGCGGACTACAGCAACGACCATTCATGGTCTATCACGATAGTTATCAATATTTCGAGAAGCGCTATCAACTACATAGCGTAGGTACCATCACCCTGCATGTGGAGTATGGCAGCAGTGCCCGTGCCATGCAGCAGGTACAACAGCGCATTGCAGAGCATCAGGTACGTTGCGTATTCGAGGAGCCCCAGTTCTCTTCCCGATTGGTACAGGTTGCGGTAGAGAGAAGCCAGGCCCGGATTGGAGTACTGGACCCACTGGGCAGTACGCTCATTGCCGGCCCAAAGCTCTACTTTGACCTGCTGAAAAACCTCTCCCGCTCGCTACGATCCTGTCTGTAACAGATATTGGGCCAACACCTCTCGAAGTGCCTCCCGATCGACCGGTTTTGACAGAAATCCGTTACTACCCGCATCCTCAAACTGCTGCCGATGTTTCTGTAGCACATTTGCTGTCAGGGCGACAATCGGGACTGGATTGCCACTGGCACGAATCAAGCGACACGCCTCCAGTCCATCCATCACCGGCATCTGCATATCCATCAAGATCAGATCAAGCTGTTGTTGGGCTGCCACTTCAACCGCCAGCAGACCATTTTCAACCACAACCACCTCCGGCCCCTGCTTTTCAACCACGCGGCGAATCAGCAACTGCAGCTCCGGTGCATCCTCTGCAAGCAGCACCTTGCCAGACAACGGCCTCTGTTCCTGCGGATATGAGACCTGCGACTCAGAGGGGCGCAAGGGGTCGACCTGCTCGGTAGGTCGATAGGGCAACACAAGTGTAAAAGTGCTCCCCTCTCCCAGAGCGCTCTCCACCTCGATATCCCCCCCCATGGCTACAGCAAGGCTGTGTGAGATATAGAGGCCGAGCCCAGCTCCGCCATAGCGGCGAGAGATCGAACTATCCTCCTGCTCAAATGGCTTAAAAAGCCGCTCCATATTCTCCAGCTTGATTCCGACCCCTTCATCCTCGACAGAGAACGTTAACTGCTCTGCCTGAGTGGAAACGGTCAGGGTCACATTGCCCTGTGAGGTAAATTTGACTGCATTGCTCAGCAGGTTCATCAAAATCTGTTTGATACGATGCTCATCTCCCAGCAGCGGCATACTGGGTAGATCGACCTGCCTCACCTTGAACAGAAGCCCCTTCTCATTCATCTGAGGGGAAATCATCCCCTCGACCTCCACTACCAGTTGAGTCAGTGAATAGGGGCTCTCATGCAACTGAATCTTCCCCGCCTCGATATTGGAGAGATCCAGAATATCACTGACCAGTGCCAGCTCCCCTTCACTGGCACGCTCAATATTTTCCAATAACGCACGCTGATCCGGATCCTCTACCTCATCCAGCAGCAACGCCACATTCCCCATAACGGCAGCCAGTGGAGTGCGCAGTTCATGACTCATGGTGGCGAGAAAGTTATCCTTGGCCCTCATCAACTCCTGCAACTGCTGCTCGGACTCGACCTGCTGAGTGATATTCTGTACCATACCCTTGATCCAGGGTACACCGCCCCGAGAATAGACAACCTCCCCCCGCTCTCTGACCCATTTGATACGCCCATCGGTAAACAGCAGGCGATGGCTGAAATCAAAGGTCTCTCCAGCGGAGACTGCACGATTGTAAGCCTTGTCCAGCAGAGAGCGATCCTCCGGATGAATCACCTCGAGAAAGTGCTCGTAGGAGGGGGGGGACTGCTCCGGGTCAAACTCAAACAGCCTGTAGACCTCATTCGACCACTTCAACTCCTGACTTCTCAGGCTCAGCTCCCAGCTACCCACCTGGCCAATACGCTGGGTTTCGCAAAGCATTGCATTCTGTTCCGCCTTGGCTCTGGACTGCCTGAGCAACTCCAGAAACAATAACCCCAGAAACAGCAAGGTAGCCCCTCCCAGCAACATAACCTAGGTGAGCAAATTGCGTGTGCGCTGCTGCACACGCTGCAGAGAGAGCTCCATACGCGACCCACTCAGCTCCAGAAAGCTGTGAATGGGTAGCATAATCTGATACTTGGCATGGCGATACTCTGCATCATGCAACTGCTCAATGGCCTGCTTACGTACCAAATCCGACTCCGGACTGGCTTCCACCATTGCCATCACCCGCTGTTCAACCTCAGCCAGCTGATCGGATGCATGTTTGGCCTGCTCCATTTGCTGCATCTCCTCCGAGGTAAACCCTGCCTCCTCCATCAACTCCAACAATGGTTTGCCCGGGCCCGATGGATGGTGACCGACATACTGTGGACGGTTGGCCAGATGAAGATCCCAGTAGGTGCTGTCATATCCACTCGGCCAGGCCTTGCTCCCATCCCTGAAATCGAGCACATCCAGATACCCCTGTTTAAAGCGGGCATCCCCGGTTACCACATAGAGTCTCACCAGGTCGGTCAGATCATCCGAGGTATGGCGTAGCTGCTCGGCAATCTTTTCGGTACGAAACTTCTTCTCGATAACCTGTTCCACCTCCTGCAGAGACTGCTTGTAGAGAATATTGAGCGCAATAACGGAGAGCAGTGAACAGATGGCCAGAACCAGAAAACAGCGCTCGGAGCGTTTACAAAGTTTCATGTTTTTCCTTGTCTACTCCAATGCGGTTGCGGTTAACCTGAATCCGTGACTTCAAACTTGAAGCCATCCAACCTCTGGGCAAAACCTG
>CAYFNH010000124.1:0-5181 GCA_964344435.1 uncultured Piscirickettsiaceae bacterium
TGTTAACGCTGGAGCAAAAGCGCGGTTATTCGCCGCATCCCGCGTAACGGCCATCAACGAGGGTGCCGCACCAAGACCTACAGTTGTAACAGGATAATCTCCGGGGAAGCCAGGCTGTTCGGATTTACTGTTTACTCCAGTCAATCCGGTAGAATTTCCCCCTTTGGAAACAGAGTGCGGTACCGGTGCAGATATTGACGGTCTCACCGGTACCGCTTACCAGTCCTCGTTAGACAGGTCAGGCAAGTATCCACTGTTACGATGGGGCTCGTCCACTGTTTCTTTTGCTAAACAGAGGGATGATGGCTTCTGCCCGTATCTACAATTGTGCCCGGTGTGCTCATCAGGTGGTGCTCTGCAGCCACTGTGACCGAGGCAATATCTACTGCTTCCGGGGATGTTCAGAGGAAGCACGACGACAGTCATTGAGTGAAGCCGGTCAGCGTTATCAGGACACCCCTCAGGGGCGTAGCAATCATGCCAGAAGACAGGCCGAATACCGTATAAGACGGGCGCTGGCTGACTCAGTCACTGACGATTTGCCTGAAAGAGTGACGCATCATGGTTCCGAGCCAATCGCCGCTGGGTAACCTTCTCCAGACAGGATCTTGTAAGTGACCCAGTTCCCTGGTGTGCAGACGGGCTGACCGAGGTTGATCTGATTCTCTGTCGCAACGTCTTTATCTATTTCAGCCCTGCGGCGGTGGCCGACACGGTGGAAAAATTCACCTGGACTCTTCGCCCGGGTGGGGTGTTGCTAACCGGACATACCGAGCTGTTTAATCAGCCATTGCCACAGCTACAGGTGCAGCGTTATCCGCAGGCGCAGATCTACCGCTTGACCGACTCTCAACAAGAGAGAGGCAGAACAGATTCGCACACTGATCAGTGATATCCAGGGAGTAACCAGCTCAACCGTGATGGCTGCGGATGCTGGAATGCAGGCATTGGAGAGTACCGACCATACAGTAGAGGAGGCGGGTGAGGCGTTCCACTCCGTTTCGGAGTCTGTCGAGGGGATCAGTGATGCATTTGATTTGATTTCACTCAACACCAAACAGCAGGTCAGAGCAATTCGTGAGGTGATGGAGGCGGTAGAGAGGATTGATGCGGAATTTCATCAGGCGTTGGAGTTGACTGGATCCACCCACAACCAACTCACAGCGGGACTCTCCGGGGAAATTGATTCATCTCGACCAGAGCACTCTCCTCTGGAGGCCAGACAGTGATCGAAAAGCAACCAGGGCAGGATTCCAGCGACAGCATGGAAGCGCTGGTTTTCCAGATCGAGGAGAATTACTACGCAGTGGATGCCCGGCTGGTCAGGCAGGTTTTGTGGTTGCCGGAACTGGCGCCTATAGAGGATCAGCCAGAGCCGGTGATTGGCCTTTTTGTACTGCGTCAGCAACGGGTGTTGGTAGTGGATCTGTTGATGCGCCTTGGATATCCACTGCAGCCGCGTGTTGTTACAGACTGTGTCATTGTGGTTGAGCTGGATGAGGAACTGATCGGTATCCCGGCCAACTATGTGCATGATGTGGTCACGTTGGAGTTGATTGCCTCTCATCATCAGGAAGAGAGTATTGAACTTTCTCATCATCTGCTGCCGGTTCAGGCTCAATATCAGGATCAGATTCTGATGGTGCTCAATTTGGCGGAACTGCTTCCAGCAGATGCCGTTGGTTGGCACCACAGAGAGCACCAGCCACACTGCTGTGAATCCTTTAATGAACATGATCGGGCCCTGCTCAAACAGCGTGCTACCTCTTACCGTTCGATTGATACTGATATGGATGAGCTCAATGTCATGGGGGTAGTGGTACTGCGCCTTGGGGATGAGTTCTTTGGTATCCCGCTGTCGACGATCAAGGAGTTCTCCAACACCGGTGAGTTCAATCCCATTCCCTGCTGTCCACCCTGGGTAGTGGGCAATATGAATCTGCGCGGGGATATTGTCACCTTGATCGAGGTGAGTGAACAGCTCGGTGTCACGCTACCAGATCGCTCACAGCTGAAGAAGCTGGTGGTCTATCTTCACCATCAACAGTTGTTGGGAATTATGGTGGAAGAGATTGTTGATATCCTGTTTCTCTCTCCTACTATGCTCAAGCCACTGCCGGTGGCACTTGGAGACGAGGCTGCTGATTATATTCAGGGGGAGGTCCCTTTCCAATCGAGCATGGTTACCCTGATCAATCTGGAGCAACTCTTCTCCCGTGACTTGCTGATTGTGGATGAGGTGGTGTAAATGATCCTAGAATCCTCAGTTGACCGCTTGAAGCAGGCCCAACATCTTCTTATGCAAGCAATTTCTCGAGAAATCAGCTTCACCCAACGGGTGAAGATCGCTACCAACCAAATTGCACGCACAGGCGCACACATTACTACGTTACAACTCCTTGCAATAGCTGGCTATTACGCGTCGTTGTGCCTTGTCCTGCGCACGCCTGTACGCACACTTTGGCCCGTCCAACTGAGGAATCTAGGATGATCGAAGACAAAGAGCTGCGTGATCTGTTTCAGGCCGAGAGTGAAGAACATGTCCGTCTGATTGAGGATGGGCTGCTGCAACTGGAGAAACAGCCTGACAACCCGGAAGTAGTTGAAGAGGTGCTGCGTGAGGCACACAGCATGAAGGGGGCCGCAAGAATGCTGGGGCTCAGTGACATTGAGCTGTTGGCACACACTCTGGAGGACAACCTGCGTTTGCTGAGCAAAGGGGAGATTGCGTGTGACGCAAACTGTATGGATGCATTGCTACAGGCAGTCGATCAGCTGAAATTGCTTTCACTGCAGGTGATCGAGGGGGAAGAGGAGCAGTCCGGAACGCTCTTTCAAGTACTGGAGCAGCTGCGTGCTGTCCAGTCGGGTAGCAATCCCCCCGACTCTGATGAGCGTGAGCATAAGCGTATAGAGCCAGAGCCGGTCTCGGCACCGCAGGAAGCAAGTTCAGCAGCGGAGGAACCGGAGGTCGTCGAGGAGGTTGTAGAGAAGGCTGTTGAAGAGCAACCAACTGAAGAAGTGGTAATTGAAACACATCCAGCTACCGGTTCATCCACCCAGGGGCATCACATCGAGACCATCCGGGTGGCACCAAAGAAGCTGGACAGTCTGATGGTACATGCAGGAGAGTTGATGGTGACCCGTTCTCGGGTAGTGCAACGCCAGACGGATATTGCGACCCTGACAGAACAGCTGGGGGTATATCTGGAGAACTATCATCAATTGCGCCGACATTTGGATGAGTTTGAGGATAGTTCTCACAAGAGGCGTCTGGATGAACTTTACCGGCATGGTGATGAGCAGCTACAGCAGCTGGTGCAGGTGGGGAATAGCCTTAATGCCGATCTGACCGAAGACAGTGCCCGCCTGGATATGGTCTCCAACCGTCTGGAGGAGAAGATCCGTGAAGTCCGTATGCTGCCGCTGTCTACACTGTTCGATAGCTTCAATCGTATGGTTCGGGATATCAGCCACACAGAGGGAAAGCAGGTTGATCTGGTGATTGAGGGGGGGGATACCCTGGCCGACAAGCGGGTTGTGGAGGAGATGAAAGACCCGCTAATGCACCTGATTCGAAACGCCATCAGCCATGGGATCGAGTCCTCAGCGCTGCGCCAACAGCGGGGTAAACGTGAGCGTGGCACTATCTTCCTCAGAGGAAGGTTGGTTGCCAGTCAGGTCGAAATTGAGGTTGCGGATGATGGACAGGGGCTGGATCTGGACAAGCTTGAGCAAAAGGCATTGAGTGAAGGACTCTTTAGCGCTGAGGAGCTGGGTGAGATGGATCTGCGACAGAAGCAGAATCTTATCTTTATCTCCGGACTTACCACCGAAAAGATCATTACCGACATCTCCGGCAGGGGAATCGGCATGGATGTGGTACGGAACAATGTGGAATCGCTCAAGGGTAAGGTGAATATTGACTCCGAGGCGGAGCAGGGGTGCCGTATCACTTGCCAGTTGCCTCAAACCTACGCCACTACCCGTGTCATTCTGCTGCGCTGTGCCGGTCAACTGTTTGGAGTACCGGTAGAGTTTGTGGAAGCCTCCATCCGCTTTTCGCCAGAGGAAATTTATACGGTAGAGGGGCGCATGACCATGACCTACCATGATCAACCACTCTCTTTGGCAGCCAGTGAAGATCTGCTGGAATTGACGGTGCATGCCAGTGATGAGTCAGATGGAGACAACCATTCTGCTGAGGAGAGCATCACCTGCATGATTCTTAACAGCCATGAGGAGCGCATTGGGCTACTGGTGGAGGAGGTGGTCGACGAGCAGGAGCTGGTACTAAAACCGCCAGGGGCACTGCTCAAGAGGGTGCGCAATGTCTCCGGTGCAGGCATTCTCGGTACCGGCAAGGTCTGCATGGTGCTCAATCCACTCGACCTGATCCGTAGCGTACAGAAAGGTCGCTATGGCAAGGCGCAGCGGATTGAAAAGCAGCAGGAGGCACCCCGCAAGCGGATTCTGCTTGCCGAAGACTCCACCATTACCCGTACTCTGGAGAAACGGATTCTGGAGGGGGCAGGGTATGAGGTCGACATTGCTGTGGATGGTGCCGATGCCTGGGAGCAGCTGCAGCGGCAGTCAGTCGATGCGGTGGTCTCCGATATCCTGATGCCGAGAATGGACGGTTTTGAGTTGACCGCCACCATTCGTGAGGATGACACCTATGAGCTGATACCGATCATTCTGGTGACCACCCTGAGTTCTGATGAGGACCGTCGCAGGGGGCTGGATGCAGGGGCAAATGCCTATATCAGCAAAGCAGCCTTTGAGGAGAATGTCTTGCTGGAGACACTACAGAGGTTGATAGGATGAGTGAACAAAAGAACAACCCAATTCGGGTGCTGTTGATAGATGATAGTCCGCTGGTACTGACAACCCTGAAGAAGATACTGCAGCGTAATCCCGAGTTTGAGGTGGTTGCTACTGCCGCCAATGGGTTCGAAGGGCTGGAGATGACGAAACAGTATTCACCTGATGTGATTACTGCTGATTACCACATGCCGGGACTGAATGGACTGGAGATGACCCGCAGGATCATGGCGGAGGTTCCCACCCCGATTCTGGTACTGAGTGTCTCTGTCCTGGGTCCGAAGAACGGCAGTGAAAATATCTTTCAGATCACTGGTGTCCCAACGTTTAATCAAATAAATTCAATTGGTTACTAAT
>CAYFNH010000125.1:0-5158 GCA_964344435.1 uncultured Piscirickettsiaceae bacterium
GGGTTCCGATCAGCTCCTCTTCGGAGTAGCCGGAGAACTCGATAAAGATTCGGTTGCCGTAGGTGATCCGTCCGCTCAGGTCGGTCTTGGAGACGATGAAATCGTCCGTGCGCATCACTCGCTCTTTGTCGGTGGGAACTATATGTTTCTGTTTCACTACGTTACTCTCTGCGTCTTCTCTCACCCAAACGGCAAACTGATTGAGACAGAGCACCCTCTCCCTTCGGGGCCTCTATCAAATTCAACCCGGCCATTGAGGTATTTCACAATATTGACCATATCGTGCATGCTCATCCCGGCACCAAAGCTGCTTTGCTGGCCATTTGGACTCAGCTGCTCTCTGAGCTGCTCATCACTCAAGCCCTCGCCGTTATCGCTGACAGTGAGTCTCCAGTCCTCCCCTTGCCCCTGCAGTTGACACTGAATCTCGCCTGTAAAGGGGGCGAGCTGGCCGTTGTCGACAGCCCTGGCGATGGAGTGGGTGGCACTTTCGATCAGCAGCAGCATGATCTGCTTCAGGGGCATCCGTGGCAGCAATACGTTCTGCAGAGTTTCATCCACGCTGGTTTGAAGGTTGATCCCCTGCGCATCCACCATCCCCTCAATCACTTCCCGCACATCCCCACAGAGCTGTTGCAGTGAAAAGGTGGTACTGATGAACGCCTGTGCATTCTCTCCCCGGCGTGCCTGCAACCGTTCCCCCATTTTCGACAGGGATGCTTCCATCCCGCTACTGTCATCGACAAGGCTCTGCTTGAGATCACTCAGGAGAACCTGCTCCAGCCTTTCAACCAACTCCACCAGCTGCCGGGATACCTCTTCACGCACCATCCCCTCCCTGATTCTGGAAAATACCGGGGCAAATTGCTCCAGTGCCCGGGTAGTTCGGATAATTCCATGAAGATGGTGGTTGAGCCCGGTCATCAGGTTGCCGAGATGATGCTGGGTGCTGCTCCCCATCTCGACCACTGCATTGTGATAGGCGGCCTCTTTTTCCTGCTGCTCCAGTGCTAATGCCTGTTGATGACGCTGTTTCTGCTGTAGCTGATAGTCACGCATCTGTAGCTGTGTTCTAACTCTGGCCAGCAGCACCATCGGTTCAAATGGCTTGTGTACATAGTCAACACAGCCAAGTTCAAAGCCTTTCAGCAGGCTCTGCATTGCGGTCTCGGCGGTCAGGAAGATGACCGGAACCTCTTTCAGCTCTATGCTCTGGTTCATCGCCTCCTTGACCTAGTAGCCATCGATGCCCGGCAGTCCGATATCGAGAACCAGCAGATCGGGGCAGTGGTGCTGCATCCACTCCAGTGCCTCTTCACCACTGGCCAGTGTAGTTACCGAGACCGACTCAATGCCGTTGAGGCACTCCCGGATCAGCTGCTGCGACAGCACCTCATCATCTACCACCAGCACATGCGGTTGGCGCAGTGTCATGCGAGAATCGTTTCAATCTCTTGCACAAGCCGCTGCCCCAGTGTGGGAAGCTGCTCCTGCTGCTGGGTGTCACAGGCCGTACAGAACTCACCGGCCAGACGGGTCAGGCCGGGTTGACCGAAGCTGCCCCCTGTCCCCTTCAGGGTGTGTGCGGCTTTTCTGGCATCACTCCACGCCTCTGACTTCAGCGCAGTTTCAAACTCCTCTCCCAACTCCTTGACTCGTTGATAAAACAGCTCCATCAAGGAGTCATTGATTATCGGGGAGATCGTGCTGCTCTCTTCAGGCTCACTTTGCTCTTGTTGTGGCACCTCCTCCGTTTCAACCGGGAGCACTCTGCTGTGGTTTGCAACCCACTGTCGGTCAAGCATATGGGCAATCTGCTGAATCTCGGTTCTGGAGAAGGGTTTCTCCAGATAGAGCACACCATACTGAAGCTTTTCGTTGATCTCCTGAATCGTTACATCGGAGTAGGCGGTGACAAAGACGATATAGATATCGGGGTCGAGTTTGCGTATCTCCTGTGCCGTCTCCAGCCCATCGATGCCCGGCGGCATACGCATATCGATAAAGGCAATCGAATAGGGCTCTCCCCGCGCCAGCGCCGCCCGTACCATTTCGATTCCCACCACCCCCTGTGGGGCCAGAGAGAGGGAGAAATGGCTACTCTCTTCCTCTTTATCGCTTGCACCGTTTATCTTATGCTCGGTCAGGGTCAGCAGCTCATCCAACCTGGCTGCACTGGCACTATTGCCTCCGAACACGGTTTCGTAGAGGTGCAGTATGCCGTTATCATCATCCAATGCCAGTATTCTGCCGCCACTAACCACTCTGCTCTCTTGAGTGGCTATTGAGGCTTCAGAGGCACCCTTTTTACTCTTCTGCGTTCCCTCTGCTTTCTTCCTGTCCGGCTTGAGGTATTGCGCCACCACCTGCTGCAGTGCACGCTTGTCGATCGGCTTGGAGAGGAAGTCACTGCAACCGGCTGCCTGAAACTGCTCCTTGTGCTTCTGCATTACATTGGCGGTGAGGGCGACGATTGGGGTACTGTTGCCCATCTTGCGCAGCAAGTCAGTGGCCTCCAGCCCATCCATCTCCGGCATCTGCATATCCATCAGGATCAGATCAAACTCACTTTCCGATGCCTTGGTGAGTGCCTCGGCTCCGTTGTTGGCCAGGGTAACCGTCGCCCCCATCGACTCCAGCAGCTTGCGCTCCAGCATCTGCAGCTCGGGAGCATCCTCGGCCACCAGTACCCTGCCAACAAAGCGCTCTCCTGTATGGGTACTCTTTTGCTCAGCGGGGTTGGATTGAGTCTGTGCAAAGAGGTCACTCTCTTCATAGGGGAGGTTGAGGGTAAAGCATGAGCCCTTGCCCTCTTCACTCTCCACGCTGATCTCACCCCCCATCATTTCGGCCAGTGATCGAGAGATGTGCAACCCCAGCCCGGTTCCCCCAAAACGTCGGGAGGTGCCACTACTGGCCTGTTCAAAGGGCTGAAACAGCCGTTCAAGCACCTCTTGCGACATACCAATTCCACTATCCTCTACCGAAAACAGTAGCCGGTTCTCCTCACGCCAATTGGTTAGAGTGATTCCACCTTGTTGGGTAAATTTGATCGCATTGCTGATCAGGTTGAGGAGGATCTGGGAAATGCGGTTGTCATCCCCCCAGAGCTCGTAGGTCGGGGTGAGCTGCTGCCTTATCTCAAACTGCAGTCCGGCATTTGCTGCCCTGGCAGCAAATGTGGAGTGAATATGCTGGTGCAATGCACTCAGGTCGTAGGGGGCATAGTCAATATCGAACTTGCCCGCCTGGATCTTGGAGAGATCGAGAATATCGTTAACCAGAGAGAGCAGATTGTTGCCTGAGGTCTGGATGGTATCCGTAAGATTTTGCTGTTCGGCAGTGAGCTCTGTCTGATCGAGGAACTCACCACAGCCAATGATGGCGGTCAGTGGGGTGCGCAGTTCGTGACTCATCGAGGCAAGGAAGTCATCCTTGGCCTGGCTCGCGCTGAGCAACTCCTGTTCCAACTGCTTGCGCTCGGTGATATCTATCATCCCCCCCACCATACGGATGGGCTGACCATCTTCTCCCCACTCTATGGCTCGGCCACGGTCTGTTACCCAGATATATTCGTTACTGTGTAACTGCATTCGATGCTCACTGCGATACTCGTCACACTCCCCCTTCAAGTAGCGGTTAACGCAGGCCATCACCCTGGAGCGATCCTCTTCATGGATCAGCTCTGCAAACATCTCCACTGTGTGCTCCAGATAACGCTCATCCAGCCCGAGCACTTCAATCCAGCGGCGGTTGGGTGTAACCAGATTGTTTTTGATATCCCAATCCCAGATACCATCCCCCACAATCCCCATCACATTTTCAATATAACGACTTTTCTGCTCCAGTTTGTAGTTAACCGCTTTCAGCTCCTGGGTACGTCGCTCGACGGTCTCCTCCAGTGACTGACTAAAGCTGTACTGGCTACGTCTTCCTCGCAACACCTGCAGGTAGACAACAGCCGTTAACGCCATCGGTGAAATGAGGAGAAGCATCTCAAGGTTGTTAATCTGTAGCGGCAGCTGTTCCAGGGAGAGATGGTTCAGTAAATACCAGCGCTCTTGCGCGATGGTATTGGCACCATACTCATCCGCACTGATCTCTATCGAACCGAGCAGCCCACCGTCTGTCGTCCGCTGCTGCCAGGTATGTGTAGCAGTGATATCACTGACAATCTCAAACAGCTGTACTGCCACACCCTCCGGGCGCCGCAACAGGAACTGCAATTCGTGTTGCTGGCTTTTTTCAAACAGCAGCTTTCCTTGCTTATTCATCAGCCAGAGACCGGTTTTCTGAACGGGGATCACTTTGTTAAGAAGCTGATCTATGGCAACATTCAAAATCAGGAAACCGTTATCCGAGCCAGAGCGTGATGAACCGAGCCGGTAACTGATCCGCAATGTGGGTTGATGGGGTAGTTCAATCTTGCCCTGCTCGATATTGAGATCCATCCTTGAAACATAGGTTTGACCTGGGGAGAGAGAGAGGGTCTTTTGGGTGTAGTAGCGATCAGACTTGTCCTGTAGCTGCTCTTTTGCAACCGTCACAACTTCGCTACCCTTTCGATCAACACGAACCCGTTCATGGCCATTTTTGCCAATCCAGCGCATCTGTGTATAGAGTGGGTGTCTTCTGAGGAAGTGAGAGAAGTGCTCCACCATCTCCTCCAGATCCGGTTGGGTACTCTCTTCACCCCACTGCTCTACTTCAAACGTGAAGGCTTGCTCTTGCAGGTCATTCACAAGGCGGGAAAGCCCCAAATTGACTTGATGATGTCTATCATTCAGCAGATCACGTTGATCGCTGTAAATAGCAGCAAGCTCCTGACGCAAGGAGTAATCATGAAACCACCAGAGAGAACCCAGTATCACACCCACCACAACCAGCAACAGCCAGTCCTTTGCTGGCTGGATGAATGAGGTCAGTTTTGATTTGGCGGAAGGCACGAATGAACCCCCGCAATCATAAACTGTTTTTATTGGGGGGGGTAGTATTTCTTATAACCCCGGAGACCCGAGGCGAAGTCGGCCTTTCAGACAGCAGAAAATTTTGATGACTCGGGTGGTGCGAATCATCATTGGTTGTACGAAGGTGGTCTGCGACTGGCTCCATTAGCACATGGTACTATAAGTCACACATTTTTGATAAATAATGGTAT
>CAYFNH010000126.1:0-4860 GCA_964344435.1 uncultured Piscirickettsiaceae bacterium
ACCATAATTATCGTAATAAAATTGCTGACTTCTACCAACAAGAGCTTACCGAAGAGCGGATCCATGCACTCATCCAGATGCTGCTGAGTTGGTGGAAACAGCACATTCTGGTTGAGGATATGGCCTATAAGGGCAGTGTGGCAGGGGCTCCGGTAGAGTCGCTGTCGGATGTCGAGGGCATGGCATCAACACCACAGCCAGTCTCGGTTGCAGAGGAGGAGGTAGATGAGGAGCTGCTCATCCTGTTCAGGGAGTCGGTTGTCAACGACCTGCAACGGCTGGAGCAGGCGGTTACGGAAGAGTCGTGGGGAGAGGTACGCAGGATTGCTCATGGTCTCAAGGGAGCTGCCGCCTCGTTTGGTTACCCACGGATCAGTGCGATGGCCGAACGGGTACAGAATGCGTTTGATGAGGATCGGCTTGAGGATGTTGCGGGATTTACCAGCGAATTGCAGCAGATTTTGCAGGAGGCTGTCTCGGCATGATTTGCTGAGCAGCCCTTGTTTCACAAGAGAGGGCAGTCGTGCGGAGTTGTGTTGACCGGTTTCGCTTGCTCGAAAAGTGTTTAGGGGTTACTTGGAACGGCGTGCTTAAATTCGATTGCTATTGCGGTTGCCGCCACTACGCAGGCGTGCAAGGAAGAAGCCGCTGAAGAGAGAGAAGAGTACCACCAGGGAGGCAAGCATAAAGAAGTCGCGCTCCTTGCGGTCGCGTAGTGAGAGGTTTTCCTGACGCAGGATCTCCTGCTCCCGCTTGAGGCTGCGCACCTGGTTGTGCAGTTGCTGATTCTGCTGCTCCAGTTCGATGGCGCTGGAGCTTACGTCACGGATGGTGTTGACCTCCTGGTTGGCCCGTTGAATGTTCTCTTTCAGCTTCTGTGCCTCGGCCTCGATGATCTGTTTCTCCTGTTGCATGCTGCTGATGGTGTTGTTGAGGCGGTTGATCTCCAGCTCATATTTGACCTGAAGCTGCCCGCTCTCTTTGCCGGACGACAATGGTGACTGTTCAGACAGGTATCGGGTCGGTATCCAGCCACTGATTCCGGACTGGGTGACAACCTGGGAGAAGCTGTTCCTCTTCTCTTCCTTGCCCAGGGTCACCTGCTCTCCCACCGGTAGCAGTTGCAGTATCTGGCGGTTGGTGGAGTCAGGCTCGGCACGCAGTGGAATCGGTATGCCGGTGACATAGCGCTCATTGGCGTGAACCAGTAGCGTGCATAGCAGCAGAGAGAGAAGCAGAAGGGGGCGGGAGTGATTCACAGCGCGGCAATCTTCTCTTGCTGTTCACTCAGCTGTTGCTGGCGGCTTTCGGCCTCCTCCAGTTTTTCACGCTCTTTGGCAACTACGGCCTCAGGGGCTCGTTCGACAAAGTTGGCGTTGTTGAGCTTGCCCTGCAGCCGTTTGATCTCCCCTTCGATCTTGCTGATCTCCTTGTCCAGGCGCTGCAGTTCAGCATCCTTGTCGATCAGCCCGGCCATCGGGATCAGAATCTTCATGTTGCCGACCAGGGCAGTGGCTGATTCCGGGGCTTCGCTATCTGAAGAGAGCACTTCGATGGAGTCGAGACGAGCCAGTGTATTGAGTGTGGCACGGTGCTCCTGCAGACGGCGCTGGTCCGCTTCGGAGGCATCCTGAATCAGAATGGCAAGCGGCTTTCCGGGGGCAATATCCATCTCCCCACGAATGCTGCGGATCCCGAGGATGAAGGCCTTGACCCACTCCATCTCATCGGCAGCGGTCGGATCGATCTTGCTCTCATTGGCAGAGGGGAATGGCTCCAGCATGATGCTGTGGTGAGTGTCGGTTGCCTTGCCTGCGAGTGGTGCGACCCTCTGCCAGATCTCTTCGGTAATGAAGGGCATGATGGGGTGGGTGAGCCGTAGTAGTGTCTCCAGTACCCGTACCAGAGTTCTGCGAGTGCCTCGCAGTGCCGCCTCGCTGCTCTCGGCGCTGTTGAGCACCGGTTTGGATAGCTCCAGATACCAGTCACAGTATTCGTTCCAGGTGAATTCATAGAGGGCGTTGGCGGCACGATCCATGCGGTAGTTGCCAAATGCGCGCTCCACTTCTGCCTCGGTCTCCTGCAGGCGGCTGATGATCCAGCGGTCTGCGGTGGAGAGCTCTACCTCGCCACCGCTCTGACCACAATCTTTCCCTTCGCTATTCATCAGTACATAGCGCGCGGCGTTCCAGATCTTGTTGCAGAAGTTGCGGTAGCCCTCGGTGCGGCCCAGGTCGAAGTTTATGTCACGTCCGGTGGAGGCGAGCGCGGCAAAGGTGAAGCGCAGCGCATCGGTGCCGTAGGAGGGGATCCCGTCGGGGAAATCCTTGCGGGTCTGCTTCTCGATCTTCTCGCGCATCTGTGGCTGCATCAGCCCGGTGGCGCGTTTGGCGACCAGCGACTCCAGGTCGATACCATCAATCAGGTCGATCGGGTCGAGTACATTGCCCTTGGACTTGGACATCTTCTGCCCATGTGAATCCCGCACCAGGCCGTGGATATAGATCTCCTTGAAGGGGACATCATCCATGAATTTGAGCCCCATCATGATCATCCGTGCGACCCAGAAGAAGATGATATCGAAGCCGGTGATCAGCACGCTGGTGGGGTAGAAAGTTTTCAATTCTGGGGTCTGCTGAGGCCAGCCCAGGGTGGAGAAGGGCCACAGGGCAGAGGAGAACCAGGTGTCGAGTACATCCTCATCCTGATGCAACTCAAGGTCGTCAGCGAGGTTGTACTTGTTGCGGGCAGCGGCCTCGTCATTGGCAACATAGATGTTGCCTGCATCGTCATACCAGGCGGGGATGCGGTGGCCCCACCAGATCTGGCGGCTGATGCACCAGTCCTCGATATTGTTCATCCACTCGAAATAGGTTTTCTCCCAGTTCTGCGGGACAAACTTGATCTTGCCACTCTTGACCACATCGATCGCAGGTTCGGCCAGTGGGCCCGTTTTTACGAACCACTGGTCGGTGAGGAAGGGTTCAATGACGGTACCGGAGCGATCGCCGCGGGGTACCATCAGTTTGTGGGGCTCCACCTTCTCCAGCAGCCCGAGGGCATCGAGGTCGGCCACAATCATCTTGCGTGCCTCATAGCGATCCATGCCGCGATACTTCTCCGGCATCTCACCGTTGATCTTCGCATCGATGGTGAAGACGTTGATCAGCGGCAGATTGTGCCGTTTGCCCACCTCGTTGTCGTTGAAGTCATGGGCCGGGGTGATCTTGACGCAGCCGGTTCCCTTCTCGGGGTCGGCATGTTCATCCCCGACAATGAGGATGGTGCGATCACACAGGGGCAGTGCCACCTGCTTGCCAATCAGGTGGGCCAGTGTCGGATGCTCCGGGTGGATTGCCACTGCGGTATCGCCGAGCATGGTCTCGGGGCGGGTGGTGGCAACGGTGAGGGTTTCGTCAGTGGCTGCACCGTGCTCATCGGCAATCGGGTAGTGGAGGTACCACATGTGGCCGTTCTCCTCCTCGGAGACTACCTCCAGGTCGGAGACTGCGGTATGCAGCACCGGATCCCAGTTGACCAGGCGCTGGCCACGGTAGATCAATCCTTCATCGTAGAGGCGAACAAAGACCTCATGCACGGCATCTGAGAGCCCCTGGTCCATGGTGAAGCGCTCGCGGCTCCAGTCGAGGGAGGAGCCCATTCTTCTGAGTTGACGGGTGATGGTGCCGCCGGAGTGGGCCTTCCAGTCCCAAACCCGCTCAATGAATGCGTCACGTCCCAGATCGTGACGGGTCTTGCCCTCATGGTTGAGTTGACGCTCCACCACCATCTGGGTGGCAATGCCGGCATGGTCGGTGCCTGCCTGCCACAAGGTGTTGTGCCCCTTCATCCGGTGGTAGCGGATCAGGGTATCCATCAGGGTATCTTGAAAAGCGTGCCCCATGTGCAGGGTGCCGGTCACATTGGGAGGCGGGATCATGATGCAGTAGGGGGCGGTATCTCCACCACGGGGAGCAAAGTGCCCCTCTGCCTCCCAGGTCTCATACCAGTGCTGCTCGATAGCGTGAGGATCGTATCTCTTTTCCATGTGTTGTGATCTATTTGTCAGATTTGGTAAAACCGTCGATTTTACCATCTATAGATGGTGGGTATTCAGTTCATACCCCCGGTCTTTATAGAATTTATAACGTGCTCGTCCGGCGATTTTGCCATTACCATCGATGATCTCGGCCAGACGGTTGTGGCGGCTGAAAAACAGGGGTACCTGCTCGGCCAGATTGATCACCACCTCGATTTCGTGATGTTGTGGCGCTTCACAGCCGATCGTCACCGCTGGTGACGGGAGGTTCCCGCTAACGGGTTTCGTTGTACCATCACTCCGTTCGTGAGGGATGAAGCTCTCGGCACGAAAACTCCACAGCAGTTCATCGACCGCAGCGGCCTGCTCGGCAGAGTTGGTGTGGATGTGAGTTGGCAGCTGCTGCCGGTAGGCCTTCTCGGCGATACGGCAGGCGAGCCGCATGGCGCTGTCGGGCTCGGCGGCGTCAGTAACGTAGAAGTCGATACGGGTCATGGTTTTTTTCTACTCACCAACCACTACTTACTACCCACTACATTTGTTAATCAAATGTTGCACCAACAGGCTGACCGGGCGCCCGGTGGCTCCCTTCTCCTTGCCCTGGTTCCAGGCTGCCCCGGCGATGTCGAGGTGGGCCCAGCGTTGCTTTTCAGTAAAACGAGAGAGGAAGCAGGCTGCCGTGATGGTGCCCGCCTCAGGCCCGCCAATGTTGCCCATGTCGGCAAAGTTGGAGTCGAGCTGGGGCTGGTACTCATCCCACAGGGGGAGACGCCAGCAGCGGTCGGCACTCTCTTCTCCCGCCTGCAGCAGGTCGTTGGCGA
>CAYFNH010000127.1:0-4748 GCA_964344435.1 uncultured Piscirickettsiaceae bacterium
AGTGTTTTATGGGGCTACGTGAGTTTTACCTCTTCAACGTTGGGACACCAGTGTCCCCGAGCAACTTTTTCAGTGCGCTGCCCCAGCGGTCGGCATGGAAGGGTTTCTGTACCCATCCGGTTGCCTTCATCAGAATGGCGCGCTGCTTGGTATCGATGTTGTCGTCTGCGGTGACACAGAGTACCGGTATGGCCGCAGTCTCTTGTGTATTGCGTATCCGTTCCAGTAGTTCCAGTCCATAGACACCGGGCATATTGAGGTCGGTGATAACTAGATCAGGAAGCAGGGCGACCACTTTCTCCCACCCTTCGGCCCCATCAGCTGCGGTCTCCACCTGGTAGCCCATCTCCTCCAGACTGGCCTTGATCAGCATGCGGATGGAGAGTTGATCGTCAATTACAGGAATGGTTTTCATTGTTGTGTTTGGAGTGAATTCAAGAGTTTCAGGTAATGCTAGCACAACTCTGTATCGAAAAATCCATAGTATATTGGTATGATATTTTATTGTTCAATGGATTGAGTGTAGAGCGATGAGACCAGCACAGTTATTGCCCATTCTGGAGCGTGAGTTCCACAGTACCGATTCCGGTCACCATACCCCGGTGATGTTGTGGGGGCCACCAGGGGTAGGCAAGTCCGATATGGTTGCGCAAGTGGCTGCCGGGGGTGAGGGGGCTGTGGTGGATATACGCCTCTCGCAGATGGAGCCGAGTGACCTGAGGGGAATTCCTTTTCAACAGGAGGGGTTGGTGGAGTGGTCCATTCCTGCGCTGCTGCCCAATCTGGAGCGTCATGGGGCGCGTGGTATTCTCTTTCTCGACGAGATCACCTCGGCCCCCCCTACCGTGTCTGCGGCAGCCTATCAACTGATTCTGGATCGTCGATTGGGGGAGTATCGAGTCCCTGATGGTTGGGCAATCTTTGCGGCGGGTAACCGTCAGGGAGACCGCGGCGTTACCTACACCATGCCGGCCCCACTGGCCAACCGCTTCTCTCACTATGAGGTCGAGGTACATCTCGATGACTGGGTGAGTTGGGCCTGGGGTATGGGAATCGATGAGCGGGTGATTGCGTTCCTCCGCTACCGTCCGGAGTTGCTGTTCGACTTTGATCCGGCCCACAACCCGGTCGCCTTTCCCACGCCACGTTCGTGGGAGTTTGCCCACCGTGCGCTGCAGAAATTTTCCGATGAGTCACCACTGTTGCGGGGTGCCCTGCAGGGGTGTGTGGGTAATGCCGCCGGGATTGAGCTGAGCGCCTTTGTCGATAACCTGCACAACCTGCCTGATCTCGATCAGGTCCTCTCGGGCGAGGGTGGGGATATTCCAAAGGAGATTGATCTGCAGTATGCAGTGGCCACTGCGCTGGTGGGGCGAGCCATCAAGCTGAAGGAGGATGAGTCGCTGGGTGCTGCGCTGGGTCATATCCTTGACTATGCCAACCGCTTCCCGCAGCGGGAGATGGGGGTGATGCTGGTTTCGGATCTGCACCGGGCCATTGGAGAGAAGCTGTTCGCAGTGCCACAGTTCGGGGCATGGGCCAAGGCGATTGCGGATGTGATGTTGTATGAATAGAGCGCCTCACGCAAAGACGCAAAGACGCAGCGGGTTAGGTCATGGTCTGCAAGGTTCTGCAGTCAGGGATGCAATGGCTACGTCAGATGTCGTGATTGTCAGCTTTTGTTGCTTGCGCCTTTGCGTCTTTGCGTGAGGCCGCTGTTCATGGCAGAAGACCCCATTCAAACCAAACTCAGTGCGGCCAGAACCCGCCTGATTCTAGAGCGCCCTTTCCTCGGCGCCCTGGTATTGCGACTGCCTCTGCTGGAGGCGGGCGACTGGTGCAAGAGTACCGCAACGGATGCCCGTGCTATCTACTATAACGCGGACTATATGGCCGGGCTGAGTCCGAAGCAGGTGCAGTTCATGCTGGCGCATGACGCGTTGCACTGTGCACTTTCCCACTTTGCCCGACGGCAACATCGCAACAAACATCGTTGGGATGTGGCTACCGATTTTGCCATCAATGGCATGTTGATTGGTGAGGGGATGCAGCCACCGGCAGATGCACTCTATCTGCCCCACTTTGACGGAATGACGGCGGAGGAGATCTATCCGATGCTGAATGAGGATGAGGATCGTGAGCCGGTCGATCAGCACCTCTATGATGACTACGATGAGGGTTCTGAAGATTCCGATTCCGAGCAGGGAGAGTCGGATCAGAGCGAAAGCGGAGGAGGGCAAGGCTCTCATTCGAAAGGGGGACAGACTCAACAGCACGACTCTGGAGCGGGTGGGAAAGCGGATCGTCCTCCCCCTTTGAGTGAGTCTGAACGCCAGGATCTGCAGACGCAGTGGCAACAGACTCTGGCGGGTGCAGCACAGAGTGCAATTCAGGCCGGCAAGCTGGATGGAGAGATGGCTCGACTGGTCGACCATTTCCTGCAGCCACAGTTGCCGTGGCGCATGCTGCTGGCACGCTACATGACCGCCTCTGCACGAGATGATTACAGTTATACTCGCCCCTCTACCCGGCGTGGTTGCGGTGCGATCTTCCCGGCACTGCGCAGTGGTGAGATCAATGTGGTGGCGGTGGTCGATAGCAGTGGTTCAATCTCGTTGGAAGAGATTCAGGAGTTCGTCTCCGAGGTGGATGGACTCAAGGGGCAGATGCGGGCCGCTGTGACCCTGATTGCCTGTGACCAGGAGATCGTCGGCGAGCCGCGTCGGTTTGAACCCTGGGAGGAGTTGGTGGTGGATGCTGCAGCGATTCAGGGAGGGCGAGGTACCAGCTTTGTCCCGGTCTTTGAGTGGATCGAGCAGCAGGATCGCCAGCCCGACCTGGTGGTCTACTTTACCGATGCCGAGGGGCGTTTTCCCGAGGCGGTGCCGATGGTACCGGTGGTCTGGCTGATCAAGGGGAAACAGTCGGTGCCATGGGGGCAACGCATTCAGCTCAACGGATGAGCGGCAGTTACATAGAGATGACAAGGAGAGCATAAGTGTCACTTTCCAGTGAGGATCAACTGCGCATCCAGGTGATGTTGCACAATGACCCAAAGGCATTGCGCATTGATGAGAGTCAGATGGTGCTCTATGCCTGGACCGAAAATGGAGAGGCTTCGATACCGCTCTCTCCCAATCTGCCCAATGAGCAGTATCTGAAGATGCTGCGGGAGATGCTCTCCGAGCACGTGCTAGGTAGTGCTGGAGGGTATCCGCTCTACCTCAAGCGCTGGAGCCGGATGGGTCATACCGGAGAGCAGCACCTTCAGCAATTCCTCTTGTTGGGTGAACCCGAGGCAGTGGTGGCGGTGGCCAACTCTCCGGCACTGACCGTGGAGCTGGCTCGTTTGGTCTGGTGGGCGGTTACCAACACCGCACAGCAGGCGGAGCAGGGGCTGCACATGTTACGCCGTGACTGTGTGGTTGTGGATCCATTGGGGAAAGAGATTGCCTATTTTCTGATGGAGCATCTCCCCTTTGTGACCGAGCCGGAGGAGGTACTTGCAATACTGGCAGGCGTGCTGCAGGAGGGGCTGCTGGATGAGCAGCAGATCGAACGGATCTGGCAGCGCAGTCAGGAGCGAGGCAAGGGGATCTACCAAATTGCATTTCTGCAGGGGCGACCCTGGGCCTTGCCGGAGGCGGTAGCGGCCCATCCACAGTGGTCACAATGGCAGCAACAGCTACAGCCTCTGCAACAGAATCGTGTGGCTGAACTGCTACTGCGGTTGGCCGACAGTAGTGGCCAAACCTTTTTGAGCCATGTGAATCGCCTGCTTGATACCGTTGCCAATGAGATCTCGGTCTATGCGCTGATGAATGCAGTTGGCAGTCTGTTTGCTCCCCTGCAGTGGCCGCTGGATGATGAGCGTTTGTTGAGTGCCTGCTCATTGGGGGCAGTGTTGAAACAGGCAGATGTTGTGGCAATGTTAGAACTGACTCCTGATTTGAGGCCGCAACTGGAGGCGATGGCGCTGCTAGCCCACGTTCGTCAGGAGGTGGTCTTCAAGTCGGTGCTACACAGTGGCTCGGTAGGCCGTTCACTCCGCAAGAAGCTGAAACCGGAATTTGACCTGATTCGAACCAATCTTCAGATACTACTGGGAGCAAGCTGATGCTGTTACTGATATCACCCGCCAAGAAGCTCGATTTTGAGGAGCAGTCTCCTGACATTGGGCAGAGCACTCCTGTCTTGCTGGCGCAGGCCGAAGAGATTGCCGCCATCATGAAGCAGCAGAGTGAGGCCGACCTGAAACGGTTGATGAAGCTCAGTGACAACCTCGCACAGCTCAACGTAGAGCGCTATCGAAGGTGGACTACAGAGACTTCCGAGCAGCGAGCCAAGCAGGCGATACTCGCCTTTCGGGGGGATGTCTACGCAGGCATGGCGGCAACTGCCTTTGAGCGGGAGGATTTCGAGTTTGCCCAGGAACATCTGCGGATCCTCTCCGGGCTCTATGGGGTGTTGCGACCGCTCGACATGATTCAGCCCCATCGACTGGAGATGGGTACCAGGCTGGAGAACGCACGAGGCAAGGATCTGTACGCATACTGGAGGAGAGAGAGTGCAGCGCTGATCAATGAGGCGGTTGCAACTGCTGGTGGGCCGATTATCAATCTCGCCTCCAATGAATACTTCAGCTCGGTTGACCTGGCTCAGTTGAACCATCCGGTGGTGACACCGGTGTTTCAGGATCAGAAAAACGGGGTCTACAAGATCATCAGTATCTATGCCAAGAAGGCGCG
>CAYFNH010000128.1:0-4544 GCA_964344435.1 uncultured Piscirickettsiaceae bacterium
GCCTCACTGCGCCACTGATTGGGCTTGTGCTTTGGCATCTCGTCCGGCAGGTCGCGATAGACCCCACCCGGACGGTAGTAGGCGGCATGCATACGGGCCCCGGAGACCGCCTCGTAGAGATCCATCAGATCCTCGCGCTCACGGAAGCAGTAGAGAAATACGGTCATCGCACCGACATCCAGTGCATGGGTACCCAGCCACATCAGGTGGTTGAGGATACGGGTAATCTCGTCATACATCACCCGGATGTATTGCGCTCGCTCCGGTACCTCCAGCCCCAACAGCTTCTCGATGGTCATCACATAGGCGTGCTCGTTGCACATCATCGAGACGTAATCGAGGCGATCCATATAGGGGATCGACTGGTTGAACATGCGCTGCTCGGCCAACTTTTCGGTACCGCGGTGGAGCAGACCAATATGGGGGTCGGCACGTTCGATGGTTTCACCATCCATCTCCAGGATCAGACGCAGCACACCATGCGCTGCCGGGTGCTGGGGCCCGAAGTTGAGGGTAAAGTTTCTGATCTCGCTGTTGTTCTCTATACTAGCGGACATAGCGGTTATCCTTGCGTACTACACGCTGAGTATTGACTCGCTCATCAATGGTGACCGGCTCGTAGACCACGCGCCCTTTGATCTCGTCGTAGCGCATCTCTACATGCCCCACCATCGGAAAATCCTTGCGCAATGGGTGCCCGATAAAACCGTAGTCGGTCAGAATTCTGCGCAGATCGGGGTGACCTTCGAAAAGGATCCCGAACAGGTCAAAGGCCTCACGCTCGTACCAGTTGACCGACTTCCAGATCTCGACCACTGAAGGGATCACCGGGAAGTCATCATCCTCAATAAAGGTACGTACCCGCAGGCGCTCGTTGAGACGGTAGGAGATCAGGTGCAGTACCACTGCGTAGCGCTTGCCGCCCCAGGGGGTGCCGGCCTCTCTGCCATACTCGGAGTAATCGACCCCACAGAGGTCGATCACCTGCTCCATCTGAAACTGCGGCTTGTCCCGTAGCTGCTGACAGAATTCCAGATAGTCCGTCGCCGGAACCTCCACGGTCAGCTCACCATGCTCATCTGCAATAATCAGCTCCAGTGCCTCAAACTGCTCTTCGAGTCGCTCTTGTAGCGTGTCGTCCGTCAATGCCATATCAATTACCGCGCAATGGTGTTGGTACGACGAATCTTGTCGTGCAGTTGCAGAATACCGTAGACCAGTGCCTCTGCCGTCGGAGGGCAACCCGGCACATAGATATCGACCGGTACCACACGGTCGCAACCTCGCACCACCGCATAGGAGTAGTGGTAGTAACCACCGCCATTGGCACAGGAACCCATCGAGATCACCCATCTGGGCTCTGCCATCTGGTCGTAGACCTTGCGTAGAGCCGGGGCCATCTTGTTGACCAGCGTTCCCGCCACAATCATCACATCAGACTGGCGTGGACTGGGTCTAAAAATCATGCCGAAGCGGTCGAGATCGTAGCGAGCTGCTGCAGAGTGCATCATCTCCACCGCGCAACAGGCCAGACCGAAAGTCATCGGCCACATCGACCCGGTACGCGCCCAGTTGATGAGTTTGTCAGCCGAGGTGGTGACAACCCCCTCTTCCAGAATGCCCTCTATTCCCACTCCAGCGCTCCCTTCTTCCACTCATAGACAAAGCCGATCACCAGTACCAACAGGAAGATCCCCATCGATGCAAGCCCAAACACGCCCACCTTGTCGAGTACAACGGCCCAGGGGAAGAGGAAGGCGATCTCGAGATCAAAAATAATAAAGAGGATGGCCACCAGATAGAAACGCACATCAAACTTCATGCGTGAATCTTCAAAGGCCTCGAATCCGCACTCGTAGGGGGAATTCTTCTCCCGATCCGGACGATGCTCCCCCAGCAGAAAACCAATCAGGATGGGGCCGACACCGACACCAAGGCCGACCATGATAAACAGCAAGACGGGCAAGTAATTTTCTAACATTATTATTGTGGTTCCTGTCCATTCACAGGCACAGTCCAAGCCTCCAATGACCTCCCAATGAAGACTCAGTCTACCTTCCTGCCCCTGTCAGAGACAAATTTTTCTCCAACAGAGTCGAAAAAATGGTGCCGAAGGCCGGACTTGAACCGGCACGGCTTACGCCACTACCCCCTCAAGATAGCGTGTCTACCAATTCCACCACTTCGGCAAATCTCTACTTACTTCTCAGTTGCTGGCTCAGCAGGGGTAACCGGTACTGCGGTCTCCTCTACGGGTTCAGCGGGTGCAGACTCCTCTACTGCCGGGGCTGGAATCCCCGCCGGAGCCACACCTTCAAACAACTTCTCTTCTGCTGCAGGCTGAGGCACCCCCTCCTGCTTGGGCAGTTCGATACGATCCACCACACTGGTCGCCTCTTTCTCTGTGTTACCGGCAAAGTAGGCCAGAGTGAGACTGGTAATAAAAAACACGGTTGCCAGCCCGGCAGTCAAGCGAGTCACAAAGGAGCTGGAACCCTGTGAACCAAACACCGTTGCCGAGGCACCACTGCCAAAGGCGGCACCTGCATCAGCCCCCTTGCCATGCTGCATCAGAATTAACCCGATCATGCCCAGCGCGGCCAACACATGTACCAACAGAAGGATGGTCTGCATCGTCTTACTCTCTAAATCTCTTACCCGGCAGCACGGCAGATGGTGAGAAAGTCCTCCGCCTTCAGCGAAGCACCACCAATCAGACCACCATCAATATCTTCCATCGACAGCAATTCCGCCGCATTCCCTGCGTTCATGCTACCACCGTACTGGATGCGCAGACCTGCAGCCACATCCGCATCCTGCCTGGCCACGTGCGCACGTACAAAGGCGTGCACCTCCTGTGCCTGATCCGGGGTTGCGGTCTTGCCGGTACCAATCGCCCAGACTGGCTCGTAGGCCACTACGGAATTCTTCAGCGCTGCCACACCATAGGCATTGATTACCGCATTCATCTGACGCGCACAGACCGCCTCGGTTACACCCTCTTCACGCTCTTCCAGCAACTCACCGATACAGAGGATTGGAGTCAGGCCCGCATCCTGTGCAGCCTTGAACTTCTCGGCCACCAGCTCATCACTCTCACCACGACCGTGGCGGCGCTCGGAGTGCCCCACAATCACATACTCGGTACCGAAATCATTCAGCATTGAACCGGAGATCTCGCCGGTATAGGCACCGGAGGCGGCATTACTCAGATCCTGTGCACCCAACTTGATGGCAGAACCCTCGAGCAGCGCAGCGGTCTCGGCCAAGTAGATGGAAGGTGCACAGACGGCAACCTCAGCGGCATTCACTTCGCCCATCCCGGCCTTCAACCCGGCAACCAGCTCACGAACACTCTGCAGTGATCCGTTCATTTTCCAGTTTCCGGCTACGATTGGCTGACGCATTGGGCACTCCCTTCCTGATAATCTTTCATACTTTGTGCAGTATTACCCGCAAGAGGTAAGACTGCGAAAATTTGCAGCGGCGAATCTTAGCGGTTCGGTCTGCATAAATCAATCGCTAGTTGTGCTAATTTACCCCGATCTCCTGTTGCACCAGTGCCGCCAGCTCCTCTGCCAGCGCAGCCACCTCGGTCTCACCCTGCCCCTCGACCATGACCCGCACCAGCGGCTCGGTGCCGGAGGGGCGCAATAGAACCCGCCCACGCTCGCCCAGGCGCTGTTCGGCATCGACCACCGCCTGTTCAATCGCGGCAGAGTGGTTGACACTGCGCTCCCGAAGCCGGACATTGATCATCTTCTGCGGGTAGCAGGAGACCTCTGCAGTCAACCCGGAAAGCGTTTTACCACTCTCCACCAACTCAAACAAAACCTGTAGCGCACTGATAATCCCATCCCCGGTAGTGGTTCGGTCGAGACAAAGCAGATGACCGGAGGACTCACCGCCGACCGTTCCACCCTGCTGCTGCAGCAACTCCAGTACATAACGATCTCCCACCGCCGCGCGTCTGAAAGGGATCCCTTTGGCGGTTAATGCGTGCTCCATTCCCAGATTGGTCATCAAGGTACCCACTACCGGCCCCTGCAACTCGCCACTTCTCTGGCGAGAGATTGCTATGATATAGAGCAGTAGATCACCATCCACCACCGCTCCGGTACTGTCGACCATGATGCAGCGATCCCCATCCCCATCCAGCGCAATCCCCAGGTCAGCACGGTACTCGGTTACCTGTTGTACCAGATTCTCGATGTAGGTGGAGCCCACTTCACGGTTGATATTGAGACCATCGGGCCGATTCCCAATGGTGATCACCTCGGCTCCCATCTCCTCGAACACATGGGGAGCCGTGGCATAGGCAGCACCGTTGGCACAGTCCAGCACCAGCCGCAACCCATTGAGCGAGAATTGGGTCGGCACACTGCTTTTACAGAATTCAATATAACGCCCGGGTGCATCATCCACACGCCGCGCCTTGCCCAGTCTGGCTGAATCAACGGTCTGTATCGGCTGTTCCAGTAACGCTTCGACCTGCTCCTCCCACCGATCCGACAGCTTCTTCCCCTCTGCCGAGAAGAACTTGA
>CAYFNH010000129.1:0-4537 GCA_964344435.1 uncultured Piscirickettsiaceae bacterium
CGTTATTAGTAACCAATTGAATTTATTTGATTAAACGTTGGGACACCAGTGAAATAAGTTAGTTTTCTGCGGTAAATCAGAAAGATAATGTTACAAGGATGAAATATTCAGGAGTTTCTTTATATCTCTGAGTTACGAGAGATACGTTCGGTGATCAGCCGCTCCCGTGCATCGAAAAAACGCCGTGACGAGATCGAGACCGAGCTCATCACCCCCAACGCGGTTCCCCCGGCAATCAGAAACAGGATCAGAATCTGGTATTTGACCGCCTCGATCGGGGCAGCTCCAGCCAGGATCTGGCCGGTCATCATCCCTGGCAGGCTGATGACCCCGGCAGCGGCCATCGCATTGAGAATCGGGATCATCCCGGTGCGGATGGCATCCTCCTTGAGGGGGCGTATGGCTTCACTTGCGCTCATGCCAAGGGCCAGTTTGGCCTCAATGGTACGCTGCTGATCCCATACCGCGGTGGTGAGCCGATCCATCCCGAGGGCGATGCCATTCATGGTGTTACCCAGCAGCATGCCGAGCAGGGGAATGGCGTATTGGGGCTGATACCATGGCTCACTCTGGATGATCACCAACAGGGCAAAGAGTGCTGTTGCCATCGAGGAGAGAAACATGGCCACCGTGCCCGATAGATAACCCCAGGGGCCAGTAAGCCGACGCTGCTGGCGCAGCTGGATCTCTCGCCCGGCCAGTGCAACCATCAGCAGAGACATCACACTGACCCAGAGCAGGTTGCTGTGGTTGAACAGGGTCTGCAGAACCAGTGCAACTGCCAATAGCTGCAGGGTGGCTCGCAGGGAGGCAAACAACAGTTTGTGCTCAAGCCCGGCATGGTTTCTGTACGAGAGCCAGGTCACCAGTACAATCAGCAGTGCGGCCAGCGACAGGTCGATCAGTGACAGAGTGATCATGATCTCTCCTCCACCACTATTCCACGTTCGATTCGGTAACGTCGTTTACAGGTGCGTTCAAGCTGCAGGCGGTCATGACTGACCCAGAGCAGGATTGCCCGCTGCTGTTGCTGGTATGTCAGCAGTAGCCGTTCCATGCGCTCGATGTTGTCTGGATCCAGACTTGCGGTGGGCTCGTCCAGCAGCAGAACGGTAGGTCTGCGCTGGAGTTGGCGCACGATGGCCAGGCGCTGCCTTTCACCGCTGGAGAGGCGCTGAACCGACCACTGCAGGGCCTCTTCACCAAACCCGGCCTGCGCCAGCAGATCCACCAGTGCGCTGGTGTTTTCATCCGTTACAGGGTTCTGCACGCTGAAATGGTCACCAACCCGGTCACTCCACCAGTGGCTCTCTGCAGCACACCAAGCCACCTGATGGCGCCACTGTTGCGGGGTGAATTGGGACTGCTCCTGCTGATTGAGAAGAATCTCCCCCTGATGCGGGTCCATATCAGCGATGGCCCGTAGCAGCAGGCTCTTGCCGGCACCGGATGGCCCACTCAGGCCGCTGGGAGCGCTGGCGTCGAGTTCGAGGTCGATTGGGCCAAGATGGTGTGTTACCACTTGTTTTAGTTGCAGGGTTTGCATAGAGTGGAATGGTAGCGGAGAGTAAGTAGTGGGTCTTACAGCTCCATAATATCAATTATCTCGGAAGCAGTGGCAGTCCTGATCTGCGGCCGTCTGTGGGCAGGGACGCCCACAGTCGAGCGACACAAGGATGTGCTTGAGCGTGTTGCAGGCAGGAGCTGCCATTGCTTTTGAATAGGGGGATTGCTGATGTCATTGGCAGCGGTTGTCAGTCGCGCAGTGGTGGGCATGGAAGCGCCGGAGATTGTGGTCGAGGTGCTGCTGAGCAGTGGCTTGCCCGGGATCAGCATCATCGGCCTGCCGGAGGCGGCAGTGCGCGAGGCCAAGGATCGGGTGCGCGGAGCGCTGATTAGCTCCGGTTACAAGCTGCCCCAGCGACGGGTCACCATCAATCTGGCCCCGGCCGACCTGCCCAAGAGTGGCGCACGTCTCGACCTGCCGATTGCCCTGGGAATTCTTGCGGCCTCTGGCCAGATCGAGGCAGAGCAGCTGCAGGGGTATGAGTGGATCGGGGAATTGGCACTGGATGGTGCAATCCGCCCGGTACAGGGAGTACTGCCAGCAGCACTGCAGGCAAGAGAAGCGGGTCATGTGCTGGTGTTACCGCAGGAGAATGCGCTTGAGGCCTCCCATGTGAGTGGACTTCGGCTCTGTCCGGTTGCCTCACTCTCTGAACTGGTTGCACAGCTGCTGGAGGGGCCTATGGTGCCTGCTGCAGAAATTCCCGCAGCGGTTGTCGATGAGCCCGACAGTGGAGAAACTCCCGATCTTTCACAGGTGGTGGGGCAGGCCGTTGCTCGCCGCGCACTGGAGGTGACCGCTGCCGGGGGGCATAATTTGTTGATGAGCGGCCCACCCGGTACCGGAAAAACCTTGCTCGCCTCCACCCTGCCGGGAATCCTGCCCCGGATGGGAGAGCAGGAGGCGCTGGAGAGCGCAGCGCTCTACTCGATCAATGGCACCCTGTTTGATCCCCGACAGTGGGGACGGAGAAAATTCAGGGCCCCCCACCACACCGCCTCGGCTGTTGCGCTGGTGGGTGGGGGCAGTCAGCCCAGGCCGGGGGAGATCTCTCTGGCCCACCATGGGGTGCTGTTTCTTGATGAGCTGCCGGAGTTCTCCCGGCAGGTGTTGGAAGTGCTGCGTGAGCCACTGGAGTCCGGCAAGGTCAGCATCTCCCGTGCAGCGGCGCAGATGGAGTTTCCGGCGAATTTTCAGCTGGTAGCGGCGATGAACCCCTGCCCCTGTGGTTACCATGGCGATGCTTCCGCAGACTGTCACTGTAGCGAGGAGCAGATTCAGCGTTATCGTGGCAAGATTTCGGGCCCGCTGCTGGATCGGATCGACCTCCATATCGAGGTGAGCCGGATCCCCTCGGAAACCCTCGCCTTTGGCAATGGGGACAAGGGAGAGGAGAGCGCAACGGTTCGCAAACGGGTGGAGCAGGCCCGCCAACGACAAATCGAACGGCAGGGGGTATCGAACCGGCAGCTCAAGGGTGAACAGCTGGAACAGTACTGCAGCCTCGAGCGTGAGGGGCAGCAATTTCTGGCACGAGCGATGGAGTCTCTCAATCTCTCTGCCCGTGCCTACCATCGGGTACTGCGGGTTGCCAGAACCATTGCCGATCTGGAGCAGCAGGAGCAGATCGGTGTGAACCACCTCGCCGAGGCCATCTCGTTCCGCAAGCTGGATCGAAAATAGGGGGATATCGGGTGAGTAGACGCAAAGAGCTGAAACGGACAAGATCGATTTTTGCCCATCAGATACGAGGCAGCCTGATTGCCCTGCTGATCTCGGTGGTGACGATTGGGGGGGTTGTGTTCGAGGTTGCCAACCGTTCACTGATGGCGAGTGTGGAGTCCTCTCTGCGCTACCATACAGACTTTCGCAGAGAACGCATCATCAACCTGTTTCAGCAGCAAGAGGTGTGGATAGCGCATTGCACAGACGGCGGGTGTACAGGTCTCTGCAGAGCGCCTGTTTGATCGTTATCAGCAGGGGGTGGATACCCCGCTCTACCAGAAGGCCAGTGAGGCCTTTCGCAAAGAGTATGGACTGTTGTTGAGTGCACAAGGGGTGGAGGATCTGTTCCTGCTCACCCCAGCTGCCGAGCTGGTCTTCTCCCTGCGCCCGATGAATGAAGAGCTGGGGGTGGACCTCTCGGCAGAGGGCTTTTACGGAAAGACCCTCTTTTCCGAATTAATAGAGGCGGTATTGCGGCAGAGGCGGCTGGTGATCTCCAACTATGGTCGGGTTGAACAGGTTGAGCAGGCCACGGTACTGATGGGCATCCCGGTATTCTCCACCTTTCCGGGGCTGGAGCAGGAGATTATCGGCATCATGGTTCGCCCCTTTTCTCTGAAGCGTCTGCGTGACCTGTTGGAGAGTTACAGTGGCCTGGGCAACACCGGGGAGGTGATGCTGGCGCAGTGGCGCAACGGCAAGGGTTCGGAGGTCACTTTCATCAACCATTTCCGCAACCCGCTGCAGCGGGAGCCGGATCTTGCCTGTCAACAATTGAGGCGGGAGCAGCCACTGCGCTTTCCGATGATGCATGCACTGGACTACCAGAATGGCTCTGGCTGGGTGCTTGATAACAGTTGCAGGGAGGTATTTGCCATCTGGAGCTGGATGCCTCAACTGAAGTTCGCGATAGTGGTCAAGCAGGATCGGGAGGAGGTGCTGAAACCGCTGTACAAGCTGAAGCGAAATATACTGGCTGCATCGCTGCTGGTGCTGCTGTTTCTGGTCTGGATGATTCATCGGCAGGCGCGCATCCTGGTACGGCCCATTCTGGCATTGACCAGGGCGACCCAAAAGGGAATGTTGGAGCAGTATGAGGGAGGGTCGATTGAAGAGATTGATGACCT
The DNA here is from genome assembly GCA_964344435.1 of uncultured Piscirickettsiaceae bacterium. Taxonomy (GTDB): domain Bacteria; phylum Pseudomonadota; class Gammaproteobacteria; genus Thiopontia. The sequence goes on from CAYFNH010000129.1 coordinate 4,420, forward strand.
TGCTGGGACATTGACTGAGCGTACCCACCATCTTGAGCGGGCCCGACGTGAAACGGATCTGATTTTGGAGTCGATGGATGAGGGGCTGCTGGTGGTCAACCGCAAGGGGGTGATCGAA
>CAYFNH010000130.1:0-4495 GCA_964344435.1 uncultured Piscirickettsiaceae bacterium
TGCGGCACCAGAACCTAAATCTGGCGTGTCTACCAATTCCACCACGCTCGCATCAAATGGCGCGGGTATTATAAACGTGGTAGCAGCGGTAGACAATCCACTGCAGCATGGTAAAAAAGAGCAGCAATCCCCCTCCGGTTGTGTGCCAGGCCAGGTGGAGAGCGCCATCCAGCACAACGGTAACCGTAGCCAGCAGGTAGAGCCACAACAATACCCTACCCCACTGCGCAGGTAGAATCTCAAAGAGATTGGGAAGTGTGCCCAACTCAGATATACGCTCAGGATTGCGAATCATCTGCTGCTGCAGGTGCAAAAAAACAAGAAATGGGGCAATCTTGAGCAGCATGCCCGCCAACATCGGTATCAGCACTGCAAATATCCACAGCAGCCCGACCCAAGTTGGTAGTGCTGCCCCTTGCAGCAGCTGGGCTATCAATAAAAGCGCTCCTGCAACCAGAGAAGCAAGTGCAATTTGCCAGAAGCGCACTGCCGCATCAAAGGTCTTGCGCTTTCTCTGTCTCAACAGATTGAGTGCAATGACCCCGTAGCAGGCCATTCCTAGTAATGCTAGCAACAGCCCCCAGCGGCCACTATAGATCCCGCTGATAGTACCTGCCCCCCAGATCAGCAACACAATGGAGAGAGTCGGCACCAACCACCGCCTCAACCAGATGGGAAACTCCGGCGTCACCTGAAACATCGGGATCAACTGAAAGCTGGTCGCCATCAACAGCAGGGTGAACCAGCCCCCCAGGGCCCAGACTGCATGCACATCGGTCCACTGGCGCTGCAGTACAAGCTGTTCCCCCCATCCAAGCAGCAGCAACATGCCCAGCGATGTGAGTGCCAGCAGAAACAGTGACACATACCGTAACAGCACTACCCAGGCAGGTGGCTGTGCTGTCGAAAACAGCTTGAACAGAAGCAGCAACAGATAGGGCACGATACCGCCCCCCAACACCAGCAGTGACAGCATCAGTAACCAGGCCTGGCTAACCACCATTCCCAAACAGAGCAGTAGTGCTCCTGCCGTAAGAGAGACATGGAGCAGGCGTGCTACCAGCCCCAGATAGGGGAGTTGGATACCACCAATTACCGGCAGCATCTGAAACAGCACCCCCGTTACCGCCATCATCAACACCCCGATATTGAGCAGATGAAGTGAGCCGATCACCTGTGGGCTCCAGCGTCCGGCAGTCTCCTCCAGTCCGAACCAGAGCAGAATTAGCGAGAACAGCATGCCGAATAGCGGCATGGTGAGAAAGAAACGAAAGGGGACTCCGATCGGAGGGGCGTCTTCTACGGAGAGGTGTGCGGTATTGATCACGAGCTCAGACAGCCCCGCAGACTGACCCTATCCGTGACTGCGCCAGTGAGTCTCCAATGCGGTGGATCATGATCTCGTAAGGGGCCTCTCCCTGCAGATGAAGCCGGTATACATACCCCATATCGGCCAGCAACGCATAGAGTGGTACCGGCTCCATTCGGTGCAGCATGCGTACATAGTGCCCATCAGACAACGACTCCAGCGCCTGCAGTACTGCCGTCATCGGCTCGGGCGGTGGCAACTCCTGCACATCACATACCACCTCGCCTTCACGCAGTTGCATAACTACTCTGCAAGCTCCTTGAGCTGGGCAACGACCGCATCACCGGCATCAACTGCCTGGTCGATCATCGGATAGAGGATCTGCTCCTCTTTCATGTTGTGCTGCTGGATCATCAGCATAATGGTATCAGCCACCCCCAGAACCTGCTCGGAATAGCGATTTGATACCGCCTGTTCCAATCCATCCAGTAGCGACCGCATCTGCTTGTGCTCCATCCGCATAACCTGGGTAGGCCCCTGTGTATTGCCGGTACGCTCTTCAAACGCCGGAAACAGCACCTCCTCCTCATTACTGAAATGTTCCAGCATACTGCTGTTGAAGCGCTCCCATGCCGGCAATGCTGCCTCCCAATCGCCTGCAGATACCGCATTCTCCATCCTTGCGAAGTGTTCATCACAGAGGCGGTGCTGATGTGTCATAATCGATGAGACCGGATTCATTTTCGAAAGCTCCAGAGATAGATTTTATTGGGATGCGACAAACATTAACAGTCAACCATTATCCCTGTTAGCGGGCTGATCCGTTTTGATATTCATCAATCTGACCATACATAGAGATGATCCCCGCCGCTCCCCCTGAATATATCGATTCTCACTGCCACCTTGACCATCCAACATTCGACCGGGACCGCAGCGAGCTTCTCTCCCACTGCCAAATTCAAAACATTCAGCAGTTGATCATCCCCGCAACCGTGGCTTCGCAATGGGGCAACGCAATCGATCTTGGAAAAGCATATCCCACCCTCCATATCGCACTCGGCTTGCACCCACTGTTTATCCAACAGCATGAAGACAGCGCCAGTACACAGCTGTCAAAGGTACTCTCTACCACCCCTGAAACGGTTGCCATCGGTGAGGTGGGGCTGGACTACACCATCGACCACCCTCATCGTCAACTTCAGCTACTGGATGACCAGATGGAGATTGCCAACCAGTTTCACCTTCCGCTACTACTGCATGTGCGCAAGGCACATCAACCGATGCTTCAATGCATTCGCAGAACAAAACACCATCGCGGTATTGTCCACGCCTTCAGTGGCAGTTACGAGGAGGCCCGAATTTATCTCGATCAAGGCTTCCTGATCGGTGTTGGTGGCGTAGTAACTCGCCCCAATGCACACAGGTTACACCGGGTGGTGCGCAAAATCCCGTTGGAGTCCATCGCACTGGAGAGTGATGCACCTGACCTGCCACCGGTGTGGGCGCGTGGTGAACGCAACACCCCGCTCCATATCCCTGCAATTGCGCAACATATCGCACAGCTACGTAATCAACCACTGGAGCGTATTGCCAACCAGACAACCGCCAACGTACGTCACCTCCTCTCCCTGCCCCATTGACGACCCGACAAAAAGAGTGAATCATCTATCACAGATGAAGCTGCCCCGCCCCCATGTTCTGACTTTTCTGTTACTGCTCCCACTCTCTGCCCACGGAGAGGTGGCGGTATTGCTGCATGGTGTACTCGGCAGCAGCAACTCATGGGAACAGAGCGGTGCAGTGGATGCACTGGTCGAGATGGGATGGGAACGCGCCGGTCGAATTGAGCCTGGCACCGATGGTACGCCCCTGCTGGCACCTGCACTCTATCCCCCGCGAGGGAAGCGCCAGCTTTATCTTGCTGACATCCCCTCACTGATCCCGCTGGAGCAACAGAGCAGGTTACTGCAACAGCTACTGATTGCACTAATGCAACGACACCCCGATGAACGACTTTATCTGATCGGGCACTCTGCGGGCGGAGTGGTCTCGCGCATGGTCGCTGTTAACGATGAGATAGAACCATTGAGCGGGCTTATCACCATCGCCTCACCACATCTGGGCAGCCCCTATGCAAACCTTGCGTATGACCTTGCCACACTCCCTTTCCCACTACGCATGGTTCCCAAGTTGCTGGCACACGACAAATACCAGCTCCTGCGGCGCTCACGACACATGATCAAGGGGCTGGTTCTGGCCCGACCCGGTACTCACTTGTATTGGCTCAACCGACAACCACATCCGAATATCCACTATGTATCGATTGTACGTCGTCAACCACCTGCCCATAGCAGAGAGGCACTGGTGCCGTACTGGAGCCAGGATCTCAACCGGGTCTCCTCTCTGCAGGGGCATGCAACCAGCATCTCCACCTTTGCTCCTCACCGGATCACCCAACAAGACGGTTACCTGCTGGGAGTGCTGTTGAACCAGATGGTCACCCGGTAAACACAACACAGCTACACTCAGATAAAAAAGTCGGATAACTGATTCTGAATCAGCCTGGCGCAGTCACTTGACAGCTACTCAGACACAACAGGGGCAAATCGGGATTTTTTTCTGATGAATTCAAAAAAAAACTTCACTTTCGAAGGTAAAGCAGTAACAATCGTCTCTCCACACTTGTGTAGGTGTTATATCCAGATCACAACACAGACACATTTTTTTGACGAAAGAGGGAGAAACGCTGTAATGGCACCAAAAACAACTGCAGTTAAAGAGGCTTTCACCAAAGCACAAACCATCACGACCATCGCCGAAGATACCGGCCTTTCCAAAAAGGCAGTGACCGAGGTTCTTGATAGCCTGGGAACCATCATTGAGCGTCATGTTAAACCACGTTCAGTAGGTCGCTTCACCATGCCAGGACTGATGACCATCAAGCGCTACAAGAAAAAGGCCACCAAGGCGCGTGAAGGGCGTAACCCACAGACTGGTGAGACCATCACCATTGCGGCAAAACCTGCACACAATGCACTGAAAATCACCCCTGCCAAGGCGTTGAAAGACGTGCTCTAAGAGGTAACTCGCTCAATAACAAAAAACCCGCTTCGGCGGGTTTTTTGTTACATAGGAAGCTCTGATTAAGTCTGGACGAGATAGGTTGTGACCATAGCACCCAAGATC
>CAYFNH010000131.1:0-4432 GCA_964344435.1 uncultured Piscirickettsiaceae bacterium
TTCCTAGTCTCTTGCCATTATATCGCAAACCAGAAATTTATGATTTTTATCAATTCAACAAAAAAGGGCCACACACTGTGCAGCCCTTCCTGTAAAACAGACCTCAAGGATCAGAGATCGTAACCACGCTCCTCATGGGAGACAATATCCAACCCTTCCGTCTCCTCATCCGCAGTCACACGCAGACCATCCGTCATCACTGCAACCACCTTGAGGATGATCCAGGTGGCAATCGCCGTATAGAGTCCGGTCGCCATCACACCGACAAACTGTACCCAGACCTGATCGGCAATGGTGACACCTTCTGCCAGCCCCTGACCACTGAAGAGTCCCAGCTGACTGGAGGCGAAGACCCCCGCCATCAGGGTACCGATGATGCCGCCGACTCCGTGGACCGGAAAGACGTCGAGCGAATCATCAATCTTCCAGACACGCTTCACCAGCAGCACCATATTGAAGCAGACCGCACCGGCCACAATACCGATAATCAGCGCACCACCCGGGCCAACAAAGCCAGAAGCGGGCGTGATGGTACCCAGACCCGCGATAATACCGGTCACCGTACCCAATGCTGTAGGTTGACCATACTTCTTCCACTCGTAGAGCATCCAGGTGATCGCACCGGCCGCAGCAGAGATGTGGGTCACCAACATTGCCATTGCTGCATCCCCATTGGCGGCCAATGCACTACCCCCATTGAAGCCAAACCAACCGACCCAGAGCATGCCTGCACCGGTGACGGTCATGGTCATGTTGTGTGGTGGCATCGCCGTACCGGGAAAGCCCTTGCGTGGCCCCAGTACAATGGCCGCCACCAGTGCCGCTACACCGGCGGTCACATGAACGACGGTACCACCCGCAAAGTCGAGCAGCCCCATCTCAGCCAACCAGCCGCCACCCCAGACCCAGTGAGTGACTGGCGCATAGACCACAAGCAGCCAGATCGCAGAGAAGAGCAGTACCGAGGAGAACTTCATGCGCTCGGCAAACCCACCAATGATCAGCGCCGGGGTGATGATGGCAAAGGTCATCTGGAACAGCGCAAACAGCGACTCCGGCAGATCACCGCTGATCGTTCCCTCCTGAATATTGGCAAAGAGGATATTGGAGAATCCGCCCAGGAAACCGCCATTACCCTCCGTAAAGGCGATGCTGTAGCCGACCAGCAGCCAGAGAATCGAGGCGATACCGGCAATGGCGAAACACTGCATCAGTATCGACAGGACATTCTTGGAACGGATCAGACCACCATAAAACAGTGCCAGCCCCGGCAGACTCATGAACAGTACCAGTGCAGTGGAGGTGAGAATCCAGGAGGTATTGGCCCCATTCAGCACCGCTTCTTCTGCCACGGCCAACTCCGGCAATAGCACCAACAGGGCAGCAGCGCCCGTTTCGATCACTCGATTACGCAACATAAGCAACTTCTCTTTTTTCTGTGTGTGTAGGTTTTAGAGCGCCTCTGGTTCGTAAGGCGCTGAGCATTGAGGCGGGTTAGACCGCCTCTGGACCGGACTCACCGGTACGGATACGGATCACCTCCTCCAGTGGGGAGACAAAGATCTTGCCATCACCGATCTTGCCGGTATTGGCCGCCTCACGAATCACCTCGATGACACGATCCAGCAGATCCGCAGTGATTGCGATCTCCAGCTTCACCTTGGGCAGGAAGTCGACCACATATTCTGCCCCACGGTAGAGTTCGGTATGCCCCTTCTGTCGACCGAAGCCTTTGACCTCAGTGACGGTGACACCGTTGACGCCGATCTCGGAGAGCGCCTCTCTCACATCGTCGAGCTTGAAGGGCTTGATGATCGCTGTAACCATTTTCATTGTCTGATCTCCATTCTATTGTTTGCGCACCTTTCGGCCCGCGATTCAATCATGATGCAACGGTGAGACTGAATGCCCCACATTGATGCAGTAATAGAGCAACAACCGTACCACCATGAATTTTCAACCACTTACAACATACATACACAGAAAAACGCACCCATTCGAACCATTTTGGTGCGCTCATCTAGTTAAACGCACCATCATTGTGCTTGCAAGGGGCTTTTGAATGAAAAGAGGCCGCACAGGTATACTTTACCGATGACCGAATCACTCATGACTGAACAACTCACCAATCTGCTGGAGCACCAACACTGGATCTTCCAGGTCTTCGCCGTCATCCTGATTGCGCTGACCGTCGATCTGATCCAGCGCCGCACCCTGAAAAAACTGCTGATCCGCGCAGAAAATCGAACCAAAAACCTGTGGGATGATGCGATCCTGCGCGCACTGCAGCGCCCCATTACTCTGCTGATCTGGGTCACCGGCATCGCCTTCAGCGCCCGCATTGCCCAGCATGAGGCTCCGGCTGCAATCTTCGATGCGATCACCCCGTTGCGCGATATCGGCGTGATCAGCGCATTCACCTGGTTCCTGATTCGCCTCTCCAAGGAGGGACAACAGGCCTATATCGAGGGGCGAAAGCGCAAGAGTGGAGAGATTGATGAGTCGATGGTCGACTCCATCAATCGACTACTGAGAAGCTCCATCTTCATCACCGCCGCACTGGTCATGCTACAGACCCTCGGCTACAGCATCTCCGGCGTACTCGCCTTTGGCGGACTCAGTGGCGTGGTCGTTGGTTTTGCCGCCAAGGATCTGTTGGCCAACCTCTTTGGTGGATTGATGATCCACCTTGATCGCCCCTTCTCCCTCGGTGACTGGATTCGCTCCCCTGATCAGAATATTGAAGGCACCGTCGAGCAGATTGGCTGGCGACTGACCAAGGTGCGCACCTTCGACAAGCGCCCACTCTACATCCCCAATGCCACCTTCTCCAACATCAGCGTGGAGAACCCGCAGCGGATGACCCACCGCCGCATCAAGGAGACCATCGGCATTCGCTACGATGACGCCGACAAGATGGAGACCATCATCAACCGGGTGCGTGCCATGCTGGTGAGCCATCCGGAGATCGACAACAGCCAGACGCTGATCGTCAACTTCAACGCCTTCGCCCCCTCCTCGCTCGACTTCTTTATCTACACCTTCACCAAGACCACCAACTGGGTGCGCTTCCATGAGGTGAAGCAGGATGTGCTGTTGCAGATTGTGAAGATTGTGGGTGAGGCTGGGGCTGAGATTGCGTTTCCGACTTCGACACTACACATTACCGATTTTCCACAAGGTGACAGTCTCTGAACAGGCTATCCGGCTGCTGAGGCAACCTCCTCTTTTCTGCGACGCATGCTGTTACGCACCATCGCTAACGGCACCACCACAAAAGTGGTCAACAGCAGAGAAAGCAGATACATCAATCGGCTCCTGGCAGGAAAATGGAATTGCCCCCCGGAGCGGATGGGAGCTTCACTGACCAGCCGGTACAATCCTCCATGACCATAGAGGGTCTGTCGATTGAGCTGCTGATAAATTCGGCTGGTTGCTGCAATATACCCCTTCAGCGCCTCAACCAGATCCGGGATACCTCGCTGCAACACAGTGATCGCTTCCTGTTGCATATCCCTCTCCTGCCCATCCTGCTGCTGTTCAATCTGGCGGATACTGCGCTCTACCACTCGAATACCCTGCTCCAGCTCAATCGCCTGCTGTTCAAATTGCAGCCGCTGATCGCTCAACTTCTGCCGGTAGGCGGTATCCGATGCATGGTCACTGAGACCGATAATACGATCCAGAAAGGTATCCCCGAATTGTGGAATGGTGGTTCCCACAGGAGATGCCGACAACGTTGAGGTGGCCTCGGCGATTGCAACACCGCTACTCACGGCTCCTCCGCGCTGTTCACCATGATACTGCTGCTGTGCCAGCACAATCACTGCTGCCTTCTGCTGCAACACACGCTGCTGCTCCATCAGGCGAACGCGCTCCTCCTCATAGTGGAGCCGAGTCATTTTCGGCGTTCGGGAAATCCCCAATTGCTGAATCGGATCTTCCAGCATCTGCAATCGGTAGCCCAGCATATCCTGCAGGGAGCGCTGCAGATCGGCAATGGTCAGCCCGGTTTCAGGATCACGCACGATCTGACTATTTGGCAGTTCATACAACCGCTGCAGGTTCTTATCCACCAGCTCTGCCTTCTCCTTTAGATAGGAGAGCGCCACGGGATAGTCCAGCTCATCCACCAGGGTTTGCTGAATCACCGCGTCACTGAAGAGCTGGATATCATTCCGCAACACCCCACGCTCTTCAATCGCCTTGGTCGCCCAGGTGGCAACCACAGCCTGCAACACTCTTGCAACCAGAGCATCCGGCAACATCCTCAGCCCGTTATGGAGATAGATAATCTTTGCCCCACGAGAAACCGCCTGTGCCAGCTCCTCTCTCAGCTGTTGTCGCAAGAGATCCAGATCCTGCGGGCTGATCTTCTTGCTGAACGAAGCCGCTACGCGGCAGGTCACCCCCTATCCCCCATCACGGTAAG
>CAYFNH010000132.1:0-4425 GCA_964344435.1 uncultured Piscirickettsiaceae bacterium
TTTTTTATCATTGCTTTGCGTCAATTCAACACTGCTTGAATTCACGGATTCAGGTCTATTTCAATCAATAACGGTTGTATTTGATATTCCGGATCACATTCTCCACCGCAATCGGCGCATCCGTCACCCGATCACAGAGAATGCCCTTGTATAGCGCCTTGCGGAAGAAGTCCCCCCCCTTGATTCGCTTCCACTCGGCCCCCTCATTCTCGATAAAGCTTCCACCGACACCAAAGGCGTAGTTCTTGAACTCTGCCGTGGTGCAGCGAATCCCGTCATAAAATACATTGGAGGCACCGCTGCGGGTCTGTACCACGGCCGAGTAGCGAATCACATAATCCTCCGCGATGGAGAGCGAGGCGGTATCCAGAAAATAGTGGTGGTTGCGGGTCGCCGGGTTATCCACCGCAAACTCGAGCCAGTTCTGCGCTTGTGGAAATTCGGGAATCTTCACCTCCGCCTCTTTCCAGGCCGGCCCCTCCTCATACCACTCGCCGCCACCGCCACTATCCCACCAAGGGGCTGCTCCTGCACTGTTTTGCAGGCAGAAAAATGCCAGTAGAGTCGGTATAATTGTCTGCTTCATCGATCTATTATCCAACGAACTGCTCTGCAAACCCAACCCCTTCGTCGCTGAATTATGCCAACTCGCAAAAAAACTGCCACTACCAAGCCCGATCAGCCCTTTGATTTTGAGAAGAATCTCAGCACATTGGAGCAGTTGGTCGAAGAGATGGAGGATGGTGAACTCCCTCTGGAGAGCTCCCTGCAAAAGTTTGAACAGGGTATCCAGCTGATTCGCAGCTGTCAGAGTGCCCTCACCGAAGCGGAGCAGCGAGTGGAGATCCTGACCAAGGAGGGGCTGAAGCCGTTCGAGAGCTCATGAATCCGCGCTTCCAACCCTGGCAACAACAGGTTGAAGAGGCGATCAACACCCTGTTGCCCGCTGCCGCATCACCCCCTGCCCAACTTCACCAGGCCATTCGCTATGCCCTGCTCAATGGCGGCAAGCGGATTCGCCCGATGCTGACCTACGCCAGTGGCGAGCTGTTCGGCATTGAGCCACAGACACTCCACCCGGCTGCAGTGGCCATCGAGATGATTCACGCCTACTCGCTGGTACACGACGACCTGCCGGCGATGGATGATGATGATCTGCGCCGGGGTCAACCCACCTGCCACAAGGCCTTCACTGAGGCCACCGCAATTCTGGCCGGAGATGCACTACAGGCACTCGCCTTTGATACCCTGGCCCATGCAGACACCCCTAGCGAGACCCGTCTGGAGTGGATTCGGCTCTTGAGCCGGGCCAGCGGTGCCGATGGCATGGTGGGAGGGCAGATGATCGATCTGGAAGCAGAGCAACAGACACTGGACGATCAGGCCCTCTGCGCCATGCATCGCAAAAAGACTGGTGCCCTGATCCGTGCCGCCATCCGCATGGGTGCAACACCCGCTCAACCCGACCACAACACCATTGAGCAACTCAACCGCTATGCCGATGCCATCGGGCTCGCCTTTCAGGTGCAGGATGACATCCTCGACGTGGAGGGGGAGAGCAGCGTAATCGGCAAACCGCAGGGCTCTGATCAGCAACGGGGCAAGAGCACCTTTGTCACCCTGTATGGCCTGGAGGGGGCCAAACAGCAGCTGCAACAGCTTTACCAGCAGGCGCTTGATGTACTTTCCGGCTTTGGCAGTAGCGCAGAGGCACTGACCGAACTGACCCACTTCATTATCCGGCGAGACCACTGAATAGAAATACCGATGGATCGTCCACTACCACACACCCCGCTACTGGATCTGGTCGATGACCCGGCAAGGCTGCGTGAGCTGAGCCCGGACCAACTCCCCGAGCTGGCCCAGCAGCTACGCGACTTCATGATCCACTCGGTGGGCAAGACCGGGGGCCATCTCGCCTCCAGCCTCGGTGTGGTGGAGCTGACCATTGCACTCCACTACATCTACGATACCCCGAACGACCGCCTGATATGGGACGTGGGCCACCAATGTTATCCCCACAAGATTCTCACCGGACGCAAACCGCAGATGGCCACACTACGCCAGCAGGGGGGGATCTCCGGTTTCACCAAACGCAGTGAAAGCCCCTATGATCCGTTTGGTGCCGGTCACTCCAGCACCTCGATCAGCGCCGCACTGGGGATGGCCATTGCTGCCCAATATGCACAACAACCACACCACACCATTGCGGTGATCGGGGATGGTGCACTGACCGGCGGCATGGCCTTTGAGGCACTCAACCATGCCGGTGAGTCCAAGGCCAACCTGCTGGTCGTTCTCAACGATAACGATATGTCGATCTCCGAAAATGTGGGTGGACTCTCCCGCTACCTCGGTCGGGTTCTCACCAGTTCTACCTACAGCCAGATGCGCGAGACCAGCAAGAGGGTACTCAGCCACCTGCCCGGAGCCTGGGATCTGGCACGCAAGGCCGAAGAGCACATGAAGGGGATGGTAGTTCCGGGCACCCTGTTCGAAGAGTTGGGGTTCAACTATGTAGGACCCGTTGATGGGCATGACCTACCTGCCCTGACCCGTGCATTGCGTACCCTGCGTACCCTGAAGGGGCCCCGCTTCCTCCATCTGATCAGCCAGAAGGGGCACGGCTATCTTCCCGCCGAGGAGGATCCAACCAAATACCATGGGGTGGGCAAGGTCAACCCGGTAAACAAACCACAAAACAGCCCAAAAAAATCGAGTTATACCGAAGTCTTCGGTAACTGGCTCTGTAGCGCAGTAGAGCAGCACCCGGAGTTGATCGCCATCACCCCGGCCATGCTCAGTGGTTCCGGCATGGTGGAGTTTGCCCGCGACTATCCCGACCACTGTATCGATGTCGGCATTGCCGAACAGCACGCCATTACCCTCGCTGCCGGACTGGCAACCGAACAACGCCACCCGATCGTTGCCATCTACTCCACTTTTCTGCAACGTGGTTATGATCAGCTGATCCACGATGTGGCGCTACAGAATCTGCCGGTACTGTTTGCCATTGACCGTGCCGGACTGGTGGGGGCCGATGGGGCCACCCATACCGGTGCCTTTGATATCAGTTTTCTGCGCACCATCCCCAACATGGTGGTGATGACTCCCTCGAGTGGCACAGAGTTGCAACGCATGTTGCAGACCGGACTATTGCACAATGGCCCGGCAGCGGTACGCTATCCACGCGACACCATTCCCGATAGCCCGGATTCGGTTGAACCCCTGGAGATCGGCAAAGGGGTGGTTCGGCGGCAGGGAGAGCACATTGCCCTGCTGCTCTTCGGCCCTCTGTTACACAATGCACTTGAGGCGGCTGAGCAGATCAATGCCACCGTAGTCGACATGCGTTTTGTTGTCCCACTCGACCAACAACTGCTGCAGGAGATCGTCCAGTCCCACACCACGCTGGTCACCATCGAAGAGAACGTGGTCGCCGGTGGTGCTGGTAGTGCCATCAACGAATACCTTCTTGCTCAGCACTGCACACTGCCGATCCTCAACCTGGGGCTGCCAAACCACTTTGTTGAGCAGGGGGAACGGGATACACTGATTCATCTATATCAGCTTGATGCAGAGGGTATTATTGATTCAATCCAACAGTTTATTGCACACACCGCCCCATCCAACTGAGAAATTCAGGTTGAAACTGAACGAAGAATTCGAGGGAGCGGGATGGTAAAGAAGCCGCTTTGCGCCATCATTGCTGGACCAAATGGTGTGGGCAAGACAACCTTTGCCTTGAGCTATCTGACTGAGGTTGCCCACTGTCATAATTTTGTGAATGCTGATCTGATCGCTGCAGGTCTGTCGCCTCTGTCACCAGAGCGAGAGTGGTTGGCAGCAAGTCGGCTATTCCTGCGGGAGATTGAGCAATATATCACCGTGAGAGAGGACTTTGCTTTTGAAACCACCCTTGCGGGCAGGACCTATCTGCACCTGATTCGCCGCCTGCTGGCCGATGGTTGGCGTGTCGAGCTTTATTATCTTTGGCTGCCAAGTGTTCAGATGTCCATTGAACGTGTCGCCGAACGCGTTTCACATGGCGGACACGATATTCCCCGTGAAGCCATCGTACGGCGCTACCCCCGAAGCATCAACAACCTTCTGAATCACTATGCCCCCTTGTGTAGCACTACAATCTGCATCGACAATTCCGGAGAAAACCCGGAAGTGATTTTTATACAGGATACCAAGGGGCGAAGCATCGAAAATCCTTTTTTATTTAAACAGTTATCAAATATAAACTCATGACAGCGTTACAACAACACTCTAGGCAGGTGCGCGAAGTTTTGCATCGTGCGGTAACCAAGGCCATGGAGACCAAGCGGCGTTTGGGACAATATGCAGTGATCTATCGGGACGGTAAACTGGTTCGACTGGAGCCTGAACAAATCGAAAAAATACAGGAATTTTAGGGTA
>CAYFNH010000133.1:0-4365 GCA_964344435.1 uncultured Piscirickettsiaceae bacterium
CCCGTTATTAGTAACCAATTGAATTTATTTGATTAAACGTTGGGACACCAGTGAGCATATGTAATTGAACGCAGCACCTGCCAGGCATCGGTTTGCGGACAGTGACGACTGCCACACATCCCGGATTCTTCCAGGTGTTTTGCATTGCCGATAATGCTGGCCAGTGGCGTTCGCAGCTCATGGCTCATCGAGGCAAGGAAGTCATCCTTCGCCTGATGACTCTGCTGCAGCTGCTGTTGGGTTCTGTCCAGCGCCACCATCAACTGGGAAAACTCTCCCTGCCCATCCGTAGGGATGGACTGATTGAAGTCGCCGGCACCAAGGCGTTCCAGCAGGGAGACCCCACGCTGTATCTGCATCACCCATCTATGCCCATTTCTGACTGCCAACCCAGCCGCAACCACCAGACTGATCAGCAACAACAGGGATGCTGTGAAAATCTTTTGGTATTGTGACTGCAACTGATCCCGCAAACGCTGCTCAATCTGCTGAAGAATCTCTATCGAGAGGAGGTTCAATGCCTCAATCGGTTTGCTTGCCTGAGCAAAGTAACCCTCCGGATTATAGCGAACCTGATCCGCATCCAATATCTCCCACTCCACCAGGTCACGCACCTGCTGCAGGTCATTCACAATCTCGAACAGTATGGAGCGTTCGATGCCCCCCAGTTGATCCTGATACGCATCCAGCAAATTGCGAAGCTGGGTAAACCCATCCCTCACACTCCAGAGCTGGCGCTGAACCGGATTGCGATAACGCTCATCACAGCTTTGCATTCGATCGGACCGGTGTTGTGCACAGGAGAGATAACCGGCCCCATACCCCCGCAACTGTGCCAATATCTCCTTGAAGTGGGGAATCCCCTCCACCAGAAGATGCACACCATCCTGCCCATACGGGAGGGTATGTAACGCGATGCTGTTGAGGTGGGCAATGAGGTCACTGAGTTGGACAAAGTTGAGCGGGCTCTCTTCTCCCTGCTGCCAGAGAGCAATAACACGTTCCAGTTCTTCGTCACCTCTTGCAAACGAGCCCGCTGGAAGCTGGTCGACCTGCCACGCCAGCTGTTGCAGCATCTGTCCGATTTGAGTGGAGAGAGCATTCAGGGCGGTGTGCAACGGGTGCGCTGAACCCTCCTGGCTGCGGGCAATTTCACGCAGCCCACGGTATCTGCCGAGCTGCTCGATGGTTTGATAGAGCTCCGGCAGCAGCTGAATGGAGTGGAGGTTATCCTCTGTAAGCGTGATTGTCTTGTGTGCCTGCCCACCAAGATAAACCACCGCAACCAGCAGTGGCAGTAACAACAAGAGGCCCGAAAACAGTAACGAACGGGCAATGCTGCCGCTTGCAAACTCTTTGACTATTTTCATCTCAGCCACGCTCACGATTCGCAACCACCCCCTCTGCCCGGATGATCTCGACCAGGGCATCGTTCAGTACCCCGCCCTGTACTTCTGCCTGCTCATGCTGCTCCTGATCAATCGCATTGCAGACCTCGGCACCGAGCCGGGTAACCTCCTCGAAGCCGAAACTGCTCCCACTCCCCTTGAGGTTGTGTGCGATCAGGCGCAGATCCTTCCACTGCGTATGTTGCAGCGCCTGCTCCAGCTGCTGTTGCAGCTCCACCACCCGCTCGACAAAGAGCTGACGCAGCTGTGGATCAATCTCCAAGCTCTGTGGTGCTGTTTCCACCTGCTCTCCACCACTGAGCAAATAGTTCGACAGAGTACGGAAGAGCTGATCACGTACCACCGGCTTGCCGAGAAAGTCATTACAACCCGCCTCGAAAAAGCGGTCACGGTTGGACTGCACCACATTGGCGGTAAGGGCCACAATGGGGGTGGTGACACCAAGACTGCGCAAGGTCTCGGTAGCCTCGATACCATCCATGATGGGCATCTGCATATCCATCAGAATCAGGTCGTAGCTGTACTGCAGGCCAAGCTGCACCGCCTCTTCACCATGGTTGGCAACACTGACGGAAAGCCCGGCACTCTCCAGAATCTTCCGTACCAGCAGCTGCATCTCCGGGGTGTCCTCCACCACCAGCACCTCACCCTGAAAGCGGTTGGGGACTGCCTCGATCGGCGCCACCGGCTGGTCGGCTGTATCGGGCTGCTGCCAGGGCAGTGTCAACACGAATTGGCTGCCACGGCCCGGGGTACTCTCCAGCTGCAGCACCCCCTGCATGCGCTTGCTCAACTCACGCGCAATATAGAGCCCCAATCCCAACCCCATATGGCTGCGGGAGAGGGAGTCATCGAGCTGTTCAAAGGGGAGGAAGATGCGCTCCTGGTCTGCCAACGCAATCCCGCAGCCGGAGTCGATCACCCGCAGCTGCAGTCGTTGCTGCTCCTGGTCACAGCTGCCTTCCAGACGAATACTGCCCGAATCGGTAACCTTGATGGCGTTGTCCAGCAAGATGGAGAGAATCTGGCGGATGCGCTCCATATCCCCCAGGGCGGGTCGGTCGCAGTCCGGGCCCGGCACCAGCTCCAATGCCACCCCCTTCTCCTGCAGTCGCGGCTGCAGGTCATCAACCAGCGATTCCAGCAACCGCTGCGGAATAAAACTTTGCTGCTGTAGCTCCAGTTCACCAGAGTTGAGCTCTGCGTACTGAATCATCTGATTGACCGCCCCCAGCATCTGCTGGCCGGAGTGGAGTATCTGCTGCACAAACTGCTGCTGTTGGCTCTGCAACGGCTCCTGCTGGAGCAGTTCACCATTACCGATAATCCCGGTCAATGGGGTGCGCAGCTCATGGCTGACGGTAGAGAGGAAGCGGTCCTTGGCCTGCTGCAGCCGCTGCTGCTCCTCTGCATGGAGGATGCTGGCGGCATTGTGCAGCATCAACACCACACCGAAAAATTGCTGCCGATCCCCCTCGCAGTGATAGAGCGGGGCACCGGTGACATGAACCGGAATCAACTCCCCATTGTGGTGGTGCATCGCCATGCTGGTGGAAAACTCTGTCTGCTCATCTTCACTGAAGAGGCGACCAAACGGGGTCAACTGAAACAGGCGCCACTGCTGCTGCTCATCAGGGTCATGCAACACCACCACGACCTGACGCTCCCCTTCATACTGCAGCGGTATCAGTCCGATCATTACCCGGCGGATCTTGCGGGTACGGGTATGGATCTCGAACAGTCCACTGCCCCCTCCCATCCTGCGGGCCTCTCCCTGCTGTATGAACTGCTGCATCATCTGTGCATGCTGCTCCCGAATGTCCGGCGGCAGCAGATCAATCGGGTTCCCCTCCAGTTGGCGTACTGTCCAGCCACTCAGTGCCTGCATCGCCGCATTACTCTGCACCACCTTGCCCCGGGCATTGATGCGCAATACGGCTACCAGAGAGGAGTCGATCCAGCTCTGCAACAGCGGGGGTTGTTCGATGGCAACCTGCTGCAGGAACTGCTGCACCCGCCCGGTCTGCCCCAGGGTCGGCTCTGCCGTCTGCCCTCCCTTGCCTTCGACAAAGAGCTGCGCCAGTGGCTGCCCTACCAGATCGGTCACCGCCTTGCCCAACATCCGTCCCATGCCGGGGTTGCAGTACTCGACCCCGCCAGTACGGTCGACCACCAGCACCCCCTCCTGAATGGAGTCCAGTATCAACTCATACTGTGCTTTCTGCAGCAGCAGCTCCGAGTCCGCCACCACCTCGGCGCTGACTCTGGACTGAATCTTGCGGTTGCGGGAGAGGTGCTGATCCAGCTCTCCTTCCGCCTCCAGCAAGGTGCGTTGGGCCTGCTCAACCGAGCGGGCAGCACGCCACTTATCCACCTCCAGCTCGACCAGTCGCGTCAACGCCTCTCCCTTGAAGGGTTTATTGATCAGGGCAAAGTCGGTTCCAAGCTTCTGTTGAATCTGTTGGTAGTTGTAGTAGGTGAAGGCGGTCACCAGCAGGATTCGCACCTGGGGATCTACCTGGCGAATCTTCTGTGCCGTCTCTACCCCATCCCACCCTGGTGGCATCTGGATATCGAGCAGCACCACCGCATAGGGATCCCCCTGTTGACGTGCCTCCAGCACCCTCTGATACCCCTCCATTCCCTGGCTGGCATGATCCATCCGATAACCGGAGGTGGCCGGGTCAGTGGGACCTGTCCCTTCCTCTGTTGCCTCCCCCTCGTAGAGGGAGATCAGGTCATCGAGCGCCCTGGCAGAACTGTCAGGTTTCTCATCATCAAGGGCGACACGATAGAGGTCATGCATGTAGTCCTCATCGTCGACTGCAAGAATACGCACGCCTGCACTCATGCTCATCAGACCACCCTTTCTAGCCAGCCCGTCCGAGTGGATGGTTCGGATTGGCCACCCGCTTGGCGACCACCGAGAGAATCATCTTCTCGATGGTAGCGTTGG
>CAYFNH010000134.1:0-4270 GCA_964344435.1 uncultured Piscirickettsiaceae bacterium
CCGTTATTAGTAACCAATTGAATTTATTTGATTAAACGTTGGGACACCAGTGACAGGATTGTAATATTTAAGTTGCCGGTTTTGCGTCCGATATTCCATAAGCGTAGATTATGGGAGGGCACGGTGGTTATAAAATATTTCAGTGGTACAAGGGGCGCGTTATGAGCCGCGCAACAGAGTTTTTCCGCAAAAAATACCGCGACTGGGGTGATTTTCTGTTCCTGAATAGCACCAACGAAAAGGACGTTTGCAGCCTGTGCGAACTCTCGCGCTGGTCACTGCGACACTACCGCGAGGGCAACGCCTACCCCTCTCCCGAGCGCGTAAAGCTGGTTGAACTGGTACGCAAGGGGCGGATGCCGTGGCCTGAATGGTATGGGTTCACTATCTCCCCGGAGGGAATCTACCCCCCGAATGAGTACCGCCAATACACCTCCCCGGAGGATATCCGTTCCCGGTGGCTCTCTGTGCAGACGGTAGCCGACCTTAAACGCGAGATACGGCAGCTCAAAGAGAAGCTTGCCGATACAGACAATGCCGCCATGGATGATCCAGAGGTGGCGAAAATGGCGCTGTGGATGGTGCTTGAGCGTGGCCTACAGACTATTGACCTGCCACAATGGGTGATTGATGATGTTCGGCAGAGAAGCGGGACTTTTACCCCGGCCCGTTACCGCTGATCCGCACACAAAAAGAAACTGGGTACGAGATTAAAAAAGAAACTGGGATTTATATGCTGCTGCTTTTCAAGGGATATTTATCGAGTACCCATATTCATACCAGATTAACCCCTGTTTAACATAACGCGAACTATGTGCCGCTCTCCTCTTCATCAGGCGGCGTGGTGTCCATCGCTTTCCACAGACCATAGGCAACCGCAATGGAAACTCCATACATCAGGACAATTCTAACTACTCCCCAGTCCATCATTTGCCTCCTTTGATCTTGTTTACTTCGCGCTTCATCTCATTACCTATTCGCACCGTCTTTATCAGCGTGACTCCTACAAATGCGCTAACAATGTAGATTAAATGATGATCCTGATAGCTTTTGTATTCCGAAAGCTCTTTCAATAGAAAACCTGCTCCTGCTGTTGTGGCTGTGGCCCCTACAAGAAAGAATGTTCTCAGGTTCTCCAGATTCTCGCTTAATCTCTTGTTGCTCATGGTTTGAGTATAGCACACACAGCACCCCTACCCCCCAGCAATGCCACCTCTATGCACCCCATTACAAGGCCCCCAGAGCAGCGATGATCTCAGGCGCTTTATAGAGGGCAATCCACACTGCACCACCTATCCAGACTCTCCACATTGATAAGGTCTCTTTGACTGTCACAGCTGCTGTAATATACTTATCCATGTTGTATCTCAAAACCCCCGCTTGGTTTGGTCGCTGACGGGGGTTTTTCTATGGTTGGTTATTGGTTCAACTGAATGCCCCGTTGAGGAATGAACCCACGGCCCCGGCTCTCTCTACGCTGGCGCTGTCTACGGCCCCGGCTTGGTCGAGTATTTTTGGTGCGTTGCGTTCTATGGCTGCAGCGGTTGCGCTGTTTGTCCATCGGTTGTAGGCGATGATGCCGCCAACAACGATACCCACGTTGAGGGCTATTGCGCTGATGTGGAATAGTCGCTGTAGCTTGAGGTCTTTCTGGGTCATTGTTGTTCCCACCATGGTTTGATGTCGGTTGTACGGGTCAGGGTGCCGTCGAAGTTGCGGCAGGATCTGGTACCGTTGACTACGTTGCATTGCCCGGCAGCCAGTTTGCGTTCCCACTCTTCTTCATCCAGCAGGCTTTGCCACCCCTGATAGGACTCCCCTACTATTTCAGGTACTCCCACGTCGATCTCTGAGACGGTTTGCGCCGCGTCTTTGAGTTTTTGGTATAGCTGCCACCCGGCATAGGCGGCCCCGGCGTAGAGGATTGCCCGCATTACATCGTCTGAGGCGTTCAGGATGCTGGTTGTATTTTTTGCCATGCTTGTTGCCCTCTTGGTTTTTTGATCCAGCGCCACACGCGCCCAAGGATGGTTTGCGGGGTTGGCAGCAGCCAGCCGATGATTGCTATCCACATGAGCAGGTCATAGCGCCATGATTCTATGCCGCTGTGGTTGATGATGTTCTCCACGGTGCCGGTTACGGTGGTTGCCGTACGTGCCTGGGTGACGCTGTTCTGTGAGTTGTCGCCGCTCTCGATGTCGGTTGCGATCTCGTCCTTGACGGATAGCCCCTGTACCCGCTCTCCCCCGGTTTGGGTGTTTGCTTCCAGCGAGGGGCCGCCACTGGTTGCCAGCCCTGCCGCTGTTTTTATGGCGTCCAGCGGGGTGCAGGCTGTCAGCAGTAGGTAGCTGATCAGGATTGCAGCGAGGCGGTTATGCTGTAGCCGCGCCACGGTGCTGCCTCAGTTCGTTGCAGTTGTCCGCCGTGCGGTATTCTTTCTGCACTTCGTCGATACGGCCATGCGCCCGGCCAATTGCGGCCATGAAGTCACCCCGAATGGATTTCAGCTCTGACCAGATCAGGCCCAGCCCACCAAGGAAGAGGCCAACACCACCCGCAATAGCCCACAGCACGACCGTTACCCAACTATCTTCACTCATGCGGCATCAAACCCCGCTATCAGCGCTTCAATCTCTTGGCGGGTGTACCCAAAGCGCTCTATGGTGCTGAGGTCTTCCACGTCTTGCCAGACTGGCTCCAGTTGTTCCCCGGTGTAGTCTGGCTGGCCGTAGTTTTCGGGGTAGGTCTGGGTGTCTTGACGGTAGGTCATGGAACCGGCCAGCTTGCGAATAAAGGCCTCGTGCTCTGGGGTGCCGGTGATGCTGTCGAGGTCTGCGCGGGTGTTGATGATGTTCATGCTGTGATTGCTCCTGTGAGGTTGTGTGTGTCTGCCCATTGGATGTGACCACCCCATGCGGCTTTGAATTTGGCAAGGCTTTCGCCGGTAAGTTGTTTTAGTTTGCGCTTGGCTTTGGTGGCGCTGTTTTTGCGGATGAGTTTGTGGGTGGGCCATATCCGGTAGCCGAGGAAGTTAACGCCCCGGCTTATGTTCTGGATTGACCAGCGGGAGAATTTCAACCCGGTTAAGGTGTTGATGTACCACTCCAGTAGCTCTTTTACGCTTTTGAGGTATTCCCGGTTGTTGCTGAATATGACGGTATCATCCATGTAACCAAGGGGCGATTTCATCGCCCGGTTCTACCACCTCCCAGCGGTGTACTTTGGTGAATACATAGGTGGACCCTCTCTGGACGCCCATCGTTACTTTCAGCTCATCCCCATAGCTCCCGGTTTCTCCCTCCACCTTCAACAGGGTTATCGGTTGATCCTGACGCGCTGCAAACAGGCCGCCCTGCAGGTCGATGTATTCGGCAAAGTTACTCTCATGGGCCGCTACTGCCGCATCCACAATGCGGCTGTCTTCACACTCCTCTATCTGCTGCGAGGTCATCTTGCGCAACATGCGCCAGACCCCGACCGGAGCGCCGCCGAACTGCTGGAACTGACGTACCCCATGGGTGGACGCCCACGCCTCGACCAGCTTGGCCCCCTGCTCTCCATCCGCCCCGGACTCATAGTCCCCGGTGCGCCCGTGCTTGTCTGGGGTCTCCAGATTCTCCCCGGTGATATTCTTGGAGATATACTTGATCAGGTAGCTGATTGCCGATCCCTTCTTCCGGTCGATGTACTCATAGTGGAATCGCGCCTTGGGGTCATACTTCCCTTTGTTGTCTACCAGCTCCTCCCGATCCTCTGCCGTGGCGTACTTCTCCATGACCATCAACGCCTCTTGCGCTTGGGTCATATCCTCGAAAAACATCATCAGGTGGTAGTGCGGGGTGCCGTCATGGTGCGGCTCTGCAATGCGGAACCCGGCAAAGCGGATACCCGCCCTCTCCAATTCGGCACGGATACGCGACCACACGACCTGCATATACTCCCGTGCCTCCCGCACGGTGTAGCCCTCATATTTGCTGTTGGGTACGCACTTGTCTGCCTGCTCGATGTAGCGCACCGGGTGGAACTTCGATGGAGAGGTCAGGGTAACGAAGAACCCCGGCAGGCCGTCCCGCTCTGCGATCTCATCAAAGGCCTTCATCCTGACCACCATTTCAGAGAATCTGACATGGGGGTTGGCCATGCTGGTCTTGGAGGCATCCAGCATGGAGACCTCTTCACCAATCTCATTTCTCAAGATGGTATTGGCCATGGTGACTATCACTGGTGTCCCAACGTTTAATCAAATAAATTCAATTGGTTACTAATAACG
>CAYFNH010000135.1:0-4243 GCA_964344435.1 uncultured Piscirickettsiaceae bacterium
GACAGAGAATTCGTATCCGTCTCAAGGCGTTTGATTATCGTCTGATCGATCAATCTGCGCGCGAAATTGCACAGACGGCAAAGCGTACCGGAGCACAGGTTCGTGGCCCGATACCGCTTCCAACAAAGAAAGAGCGCTTTACTGTTCTGATCTCGCCACACGTCAATAAGGACGCGCGGGATCAGTATGAGCTGCGCACCCACAAGAGAATGATGGATATCGTCGACCCTACGGACAAGACCGTAGATGCTTTGATGAAGCTCGATCTCGCTGCGGGTGTTGATGTACAGATCAAGCTTTCTTAAAGAAAGAGAACGAGAAGAGAGGATTTAGAGATGTCAATCGGACTGGTAGGTCGTAAGGTCGGAATGAGCCGTGTGTTCACCGAAGCGGGTGCATCGGTTCCTGTGACCGTGATTGAAGTTGAGCCAAACCGGATTACTCAGGTGAAAACCGATGAGACCGATGGGTACAACGCAATTCAGGTTACTACTGGCTCGCGCAAGGCTTCCCGTGTCACCAAGCCAATGGCTGGGCACTATGCCAAGGCGGGCGTAGAGGCAGGTCGTGGCCTGTGGGAATTTCGTCTCAGCAGTGAAGAGATGGCCAGCTATGAGTCAGGCAGTGAGGTAGCAAGTTCTATCTTTGAGGCCGGACAGAAGGTGGATGTTACTGGAATTAACCGTGGCTTCGGTTTCCAGGGCGGTATCAAGCGCCACAATTTCAGTGGTCTGGACAACTCGCATGGTAACTCCATCTCTCACCGCTCCAATGGTTCCATTGGTCAGTGTCAGACCCCGGGCCGTGTATTCAAGGGTAAGAAGATGTCTGGTCACATGGGTAATGTACAGCGCACCATGCAGAATCTCGAGGTGGTTCGTGTCGATGCCGAGCGTAATCTGATTCTGGTGAAGGGTGCAGTTCCGGGTGCAAAGGGCGGTGATCTGGTGATCAAGCCTGCGGCCAAGGCGAAGTAAGGTCATTAAGGAGTAAGCATCATGGAATTGAATGTACGTGATTTTCCTGCAGGCAATGAGCAGTCCAAGGTCTCAGTATCGGACGTTGCCTTTGCTGCAGAGTATAATGAGTCACTGATCCATCAAGTGGTAACCGCCTATCTGGCTGGTGCTCGTGCCGGTACGGTGCAGCAGAAGACCCGCTCGGATGTACGTGGCGGTGGAGCCAAGCCTTGGCGCCAGAAGGGTACAGGTCGTGCCCGTTCCGGTACCAGCCGCAGTCCGATCTGGAGAAGTGGTGGTGTAACCTTTGCGGCTCGTCCACGCAACTACGAGCAGAAGGTAAATCGCAAGATGTACCGTGCGGCCATGCGCTCCATCCTCTCCGAGTTGGTGCGTCAGCAACGTCTGACAGTGGTTTCCGATCTCACTATCGAGGCCCCGAAGAGCAAGGCACTCAATAGTGCCCTGAGCGGGATGAATTTGAATAACGTGCTGATTGTCTCTGGAGAGGTGGATGAGAACCTCTATCTCTCGGCGCGCAATCTGCCACACGTAGGAGTAACAGATGTGACTGCAATGGATCCGGTCAGTCTGATCTCCTATGAGAATGTATTGATGAGCGAGTCTGCCGTGAAGCAGATCGAGGAGGCACTGGCATGAACCAGGAGCGTTTGATGAAGGTGGTGCTGGCACCACACATTACTGAAAAGAGTGCAATGGCTGCAGAGATGCGTAACCAGTATGTCTTCAAGGTTGCCAAAGATGCAAAGAAGCCTGAGGTAAAGGCGGCGATTGAGATGATGTTTGATGTCAAGGTCGACGGAGTGAGCATCAGCAATGTAAAGGGCAAAACCAAGCGTAGCGGTATGCGCTTTGGTAAGCGAGCCAGCTGGAAAAAGGCCTTCGTCACCCTGAGTGAAGGGCAGGAGATCCAGTTTATCGACGCCGAATAGGTGTTGGGCTAGAGCGGAAAAGTTTGAAGGGATAAGAAGATGGCAATCGTAAAATCCAAACCTACTTCACCAGGACGTCGTTTTGTAGTTTCTGTGAAGGGTGCCGAGCTGCACAAGGGGCAGCCTCACGCTGCATTGGTAAGCAAAAAGTCAAAGAGTGGTGGGCGTAACAATGCCGGACGTATCACAACCCGTCATCGTGGTGGTGGTCACAAGCAGCGTTATCGTGAAATTGATTTCAAGCGCAACAAGGATGGTATTCCTGCCAAGGTGGAGCGCCTGGAGTATGATCCAAATCGTACAGCAAACATTGCACTGGTGCTCTACGCAGACGGTGAGCGACGCTACATTATCGCCCCGAAGGGTGTGGTAGCTGGAACGCCACTGATGTCAGGTAGCGGTGCCGAGATCAAGGTGGGTAATACCATGGCTCTGCGTGGTATGCCGCTGGGTACCACAGTTCACTGTGTTGAGTTGAAACCGGGTAAGGGAGCACAGATTGCACGTTCCGCGGGCACCTCCGCACAGTATGTTGCTAAAGAGGGCGCATTTGCCACCCTGCGCCTTCGCTCTGGTGAGATGCGCAAGGTTCTGCTCGATTGTCGTGCGACCATCGGTGAGGTAAGCAATGGTGAGCACTCACTGCGCAAGCTGGGCAAGGCGGGGGCAACCCGCTGGCGTGGTGTTCGCCCAACCGTTCGCGGTGTTGCGATGAACCCGGTAGATCACCCACATGGTGGTGGTGAAGGCCGCACCTCTGGTGGTCGTCACCCGGTTTCTCCATGGGGTATGCCGACCAAGGGTTACAAGACCCGTTCCAACAAGCGTACGGATCAGTACATCGTACGCCGTCGGAAAAAGAAATAAGTTAAGTTGAATCAAGAGTAATACAAGAGACTGAGCCGAGGAAATCAACGTGCCACGTTCAATTAAAAAAGGTCCATTTATTGATGAGCATCTTCGTGTCAAGGTGAAGAATGCTGTCGAGAGTAATAATCGCCGCCCCATCAAGACCTGGTCCAGAAGATCTATGGTTATGCCTGAGATGATCGGTCTGACCATCGCTGTGCACAACGGTCGGCAGCATGTACCGGTACTGATCAATGAAAACATGGTGGGCCACAAGTTGGGTGAGTTTGCACTGACCCGTACCTATCGGGGCCACGCTGCTGACAAGAAAGCGAAGAAATAAGGGTAGTAGAGATCATGGAAACGGTTGCAAAGCTTAGAAATGCAAAAATCTCTGCGCAGAAGGCGCGTCTGGTGGTAGATCAGATTCGTGGTATGCAGGTAGAGGCTGCAGTGGATCTGCTGCGTTTCAGTAACAAGAAGGCAGCACATCTCGTAGGCAAGGTGCTCAACTCCGCCATTGCCAATGCAGAGCATAACGAAGGTGCTGATATTGATGAGTTGAAGGTCTCCACGGCTTTTGTCGATGAGGGGCCGACTTACAAGCGAATTCAGCCACGTGCCAAGGGGCGTGCGAACCGAATTCTTAAACGAACCAGCCATATCAGTGTGGCTGTATCAGATCGCTGAGGAAATAGCGGAATGGGTCAAAAAGTACATCCAATTGGTTACCGTCTGGGTTATATCAGAGACTGGAACTCCACCTGGTATGCAGATAGCAAGGACTATGCAGATCAGCTTCATGCCGATCTCACAATCCGTGATTTTCTGAAGAAGCGCCTGTCTCAGGCGTCGGTCAGCAAGATTCAGATTGAGCGTCCGTCCGGCAATGCGCGCATCACCATTCACACGGCTCGTCCGGGTATTGTGATTGGCAAGAAGGGCGAGGATATCGAGAAACTGCGCCGTGAAGTGACCAACAAAATGGGCATTCCGGTACAGATCAATATCGAAGAGATCCGCAAGCCCGAGTTGGATGCACAACTGGTTGCTGAAGGGATTGCACAGCAGCTTGAAAAGCGTATTATGTTCCGCCGCGCAATGAAGCGCTCGGTAGGAAATACCATGCGTCTCGGTGGCAAGGGGATCCGGATCAATGTATCGGGTCGTCTGAATGGTGCCGAGATTGCCCGTACCGAATGGTATCGTGAGGGTCGGGTACCACTGCACACGCTGCGTGCGGATATCGACTACGGTTTTGCCGAGGCAGCCACTACCTATGGTGTGATTGGCATCAAGGTCTGGCTCTTCAAGGGTGAAGTCTTCGATACTGGCGTTACTGCCTCGGATAGTGAAGTGGAAAGCGCGAAGTAGGCGCTGACGATTCAGGAAGTTATTTAAGATAGGGACGAAGAGCAATGCTTCAGCCGAAAAGAACAAAATTTCGCAAGCAGCACAAGGGTAGAAACCGTGGCCTTGCAC
>CAYFNH010000136.1:0-4164 GCA_964344435.1 uncultured Piscirickettsiaceae bacterium
CCCGAATTAGTGATACCGTCGATCCGCATTCTATTAAACATGGGGAACAGGATGAGAAAACAGAACCAATTACGCAACACACTATTCTGGCTTGCCGTGGTCAGCTTCAGTAGTAACAGCGCCGCATTTATCGACCCGGAGGAGTGGAAGTGGGACAAGTGGGGCAAATGGGATGAGTGGGATGGCCCACCCGACATGAAAAAGTGGCGTACCGACCAGTGGGGGGGAGACATGGATCAGTGGGGCATGATGCCCAACAGTGACCGCCGCATGCCTTGGGAGATGCGCAGCGGCAACATGCCGTGGCAAGGCAGCCAGGGTTGGGGCACTATGCCTTGGGGCGGTAACCGTGGTGGCTGGGGCAACATGCCCTGGGGTGGCAACCGTGGCAACTGGGGCAATATGCCCTGGCAAGGGGGAAACCAGTGGCAATCCGGCCCCTGGAACAACCCACCTGCACAGTGGAGACAACCTGCTCCGGGCTATTATCCCTACCCTGCTCCACCGCCAACCCAGAGACAGCAGTACCGAGGGGATAATGCAGACGCCTATCGGGCTGAGCCGGGGCGCTATCCAACACGACCTGATAACGAGCATACGGAGACTCCGCCCCCCTCTACCGCCCCATCCAAATAACGGGGGTACCCTCATACCGATACGGAAATACAACGCTCAACGGATTGAGCGTGTCGCAGACAGGAGCGGCCATTACTTTTAAAATCATTGATACGGTATAATCTGCCGCCATTTCAATTGATCGCATACACAGGGATGAACATGCTGCAGATCTACAACACCCAAAGCCGTAGCAAGGAGGTTTTCAAGCCGATCCATGAAGGAGAGGTCAACCTCTACGTCTGCGGCATGACCGTCTATGACTACTGCCATGTGGGCCATGCACGGGTGATGGTGTTTTTTGATGTAGTGGTACGTTACCTGCGTGCTCAGGGGTGGAAGGTACACTATGTACGCAACATCACCGATATCGATGACAAGATCATCAACCGCGCCAATGAGAATGGCGAACTGTTCACCGAACTGGTTGACCGCTTTATCGAAGCACTGCACGAGGACTCGGAAGCACTGGGGATTCTGCCCCCGGATGACGAGCCACGGGCCACCCACTCGATGGATGAGATCCTCTCGATGACACAGCAGCTGATCGAAAATGGCAAGGCCTATGTGGCCAACAATGGGGATGTCTACTGCGACGTCTCGGCGATCGAGAGCTACGGAAAACTCTCCGGCAAGAACCTGGAAGATCTGCAGGCGGGCGCACGTGTAGAGGTCGGTGACAGCAAACACTCTCCAATGGATTTTGCACTATGGAAGTCGGCCAAGCCGGACGAGCCGAGCTGGGAATCTGCCTGGGGCAAAGGACGTCCCGGTTGGCATATTGAGTGTTCAGCCATGTCGACCGGCTGCCTGGGTAACCATTTCGACATTCATGGTGGCGGCATGGATCTGATCTTTCCACACCATGAAAACGAGATTGCACAGTCCGAAGGGGCCACCGGAGAGACCTTTGTCAACTACTGGATGCATGCCGGTTTTGTACGGGTCGATGATGAGAAGATGTCAAAATCACTCGGTAACTTCTTCACCATTCGTGAAGTACTGAAGGCCTATCCCGCCGAGGTGGTGCGCTACTTTCTACTCACCAGCCACTACCGCAGCCCACTGAACTACACCGAAGAGAATCTGCAGAATGCGAAAGCGGCCCTGACCCGCTTCTATACTGCACTGCGCAGCATCGAGTACAGTGGTGTCACTGCGGTTGAGAGCAGCGATTGGGAGCAGCGTTTCAACGCATCCATGGATGATGACTTCAACACCCCTGAAGCACTCTCGGTACTGTTTGACCTGGCTCGTGAAGTCAACCGTCTCCATGACCAGGCCGATACCACTACCGAAGCCCACGCTCAGCTGCTGAAACAACTTGGCTCGATACTCGGGTTGCTGCAGCAGGATCCGGATCAGTTCCTCAAGGGAGGTAGCGCAGCAGGCGGACTCAGTGATGAGGAGATTGAACAGCTGATCAAGGATCGCGCCAGTGCTCGCGCCAACAAGCAGTGGGCCGAGTCGGATCGCATTCGCGACCTCTTCAGCGAACAGGGTATTGTGCTGGAAGATAGTGCCAACGGCACGACTTGGCGTAGAGATTAATACCTAACCGTTGTGAAAGATCTGAACACCTTCAGTGTTGTTCAGGAGAACAGTGACTTCAGCAGTGGTAGAGTCGTGGTGGCAATGACCAATGCCAGCATCCACTTGATAACCAGCAACTCTTTCTCTAATCGCGTAATATCACCTTTTGTCGCCAGGCTTTCAGACGAGAGCGCCTCAGCGGCCTTGCGTGCCTCTTCCTCAGGCGTACCTGCGGCAATAAATGCTCTATACACCTCTGAAATCATTGTTGTCATGTTTTTGAGTCTAGCAAAAACGGATTGTGCTGCCAAATAGTCGATGTGCTACGCGTTATGAAAGAGCTCAGCCGCCTTGAGCGTATTCTGCAGTAGTGTAGCGATCGTCATGGGACCCACGCCACCGGGTACCGGCGTAATCCAGGAGGCCCTCTCACGGGCATCCGCATAATCGACATCGCCGGTCAGCGAACCATCCTCCAGTCGATTGATTCCCACATCAATCACTACTGCTCCCTCTCGTACCCATTCGCCGGGAATGAAGTTGGGAATTCCCACACCAACCACCAACACCTCGGCACGCCGAACATGGGCCTCCAGATCGGCGGTTTTGCTGTGACAGGTAGTGGTAGTACAACGGGCGGAGAGCAGCTCCAGTGTCATCGGGCGTCCGACAATATTGGAGGCCCCCACAATCACCGCCTCCTTCCCCTCCAGCGGTATTCCGGTACGCTCCAGCAGTGTCATCACCCCCTTGGGGGTACAGGGGCGCAGGAAGGGCATCTTCAGTGCTAATCGCCCCATATTGTAGGGGTGAAAGCCATCCACGTCCTTATCGGGGTGGATACGCTCAATCACGGTTTCGGGGTCAATATGATTCGGTAGAGGAAGCTGCACCAGAATGCCATCCACCGCTGCATCCTCGTTAAGTGTATCCACCAGCGTCAACAATGCCGCCTCCGTGGTCTCTTCTGGCAACTCGTGTTTGAAAGAGAGAATGCCGGCCTTGTCACAAGCATTGTGTTTGTTACGCACATAAACAGAAGATGCCGGATCCTCCCCCACCTGAACCACGGCCAACCCGGGCTGACGGTGCCCCTCACTCAGCAGTCGCTCAACCTCCTGATGGATCTGTTCACGAATTTCACCAGCAATGGTTTTGCCATCCAGAATCTGTGCACTCATCTGCCATCCTTCCAACGGATAAAAAAAGTTGCCGGATTATAGCACCAGTTGTTGACGTCCGTGCTGTGGGTGGTAGAATTCGCGCTCTGATTTTTGATCAGAACATCGGGGTGTAGCGCAGCCTGGTAGCGCGTCTGCTTTGGGAGCAGAATGTCGGGGGTTCGAATCCCTCCACCCCGACCAAATTTTATTGCGCCCGTAGCTCATCTGGATAGAGCATCGGCCTTCAACGCGTGCTTGCACGAACTAGGGGCCTCTACAGGGAAAGGTAACTTGTAGAGTGGATCGCACCGTATCGGGGAAACCTTAACAGGTAGCGCTGATGGCAATCCCGAGGAAACCTTTGGTTGACCCATCCAGAGGTTGATGCATAATCCGATTATGCATCCAACCAAGGAGAAGGGAGACCACGGTGTCTTGAAGGCTCAGCTCGACTTGTTCGAGCAAGGATTCATGATTTTGAGTCCAGTTACCGAGCATGCGCCATTTGATCTGGTTGCATACAAGGACAAAGAATTTAGACGGATACAGATCAAGTACAAGTCGGTAGATAAAACAGGGGCATTGACTGTCCATTTTCGATCCTGCTGGGCAGATCGGCATGGTACACATATGCAGCCAGTGGACAAGAACGAGGTTGACCTCTATTGTGTCTATTGCCCTGATACAGATGAGTGCTATTATCTGAACCCGAAAGAGTTCAACCGTTCGGTAACGTTGAGGGTAAAGGCGCCGAAGAATAATCAGAGTACAAATGTACGTTTGGCTACTGATTATCGTAGGGCTCCGTAGAGACTATACGTGCGACACCTGAAATGGTGAAGAGATAGTCCAG
>CAYFNH010000137.1:0-3914 GCA_964344435.1 uncultured Piscirickettsiaceae bacterium
AAACAATGTCTAATTTTTATCTGTCGGATTCCATTGAGGATCTGGAGCAAATTTTTTCTGATGTCAGGATCGAAGCAGCCAACCGGCAGGTGCTGGACAAACTGCAGATCGCACTCGATGTTCTGGGTTATGCCCCCGATGATGCCGTTTCGATTGAGGCCAATGCGGCGGGGACGCAATTGACCGCGGAGTATAGCGCAAATCCATCGGCTGACTGGAGTGGCAATGCCAAAGTCGTTGTCGATGGCAGTGGATTGTCGACGGACCCGGAAGATGTTGACTATACGATCTCGGCTATCCGCTTTACCTTGACCTCTTCGGATGCCCCCAATGATTGGAATCAGCCGCTGGCAGAGGTGGATCTTGGACTGCAGTTGACAGTGGCTGGTGATCGTGCTCAGTCTCTGGCATTTAGCGGATATACCATTGAGACAGGAGATATCAGTCTGAGCTCGAGTGGATCGATTGATTGGCAGAGCAGTTCCAGCACAGTTACCTTAACAGATATCCGCTCTACGATCGTTTTTGATTCAGACCCTGGCGACACCGTAGTACTCACCACCGTCGATTTCTATATGGATGGATCGTTGACCTTTGATCTGAATGCGGAGTCGATTTCTGGGACAGGCAAGATCACCGAATTTGGTATTCGCGATGAGGCCGGGCACCATCTCTACAGTGAGGATCTCAATATCTCGCTCATCGAGCTTATTGAACTTGCTGAGTTGGATGGGTATGGGGGGGCTGACCTGGAGCTTATAGATTCCCGGTTGAGTGATTTTTGGGGCTATTCCGATGGAGTTGGTGACCTCAACGGGGATGGTTGGGGCGATCAGTTGGTCAGTGCAGGTGGCCAAAACAGCAGTGGTCAATGGGAGAATTATAACTATATCCTCTTCGGCGGTTTAAATGGCTGGGGAGATCAGGCCATCGATCTTGCGGCACTCGATACAGGCGCTGGATTGCGGCTGGATTTTTCTGCATCTACATCACTCTCCTCTACCAGTGTTTCGGGGGTTGGAGATATCAATGGGGATGGGTATGCGGATCTGTCACTCTCTGCCTATGGTAAGTGGGAGAGTGGTAGCTGGAGCAGCAAAAGTTTTATTCTTTTTGGCAAGGCGAGCGGCTGGCAAATGCCGATTGATCTCTCTGCCCTGACGGGCAGCGAGGGCGTTGAGTTGAACTTCTCTGGAGAACAGTCGACCTATCTTCGTGCTGCCGGCGATCTGAATGGGGATGGGATAGGTGATCTCGCTGTGGAGGCGTATGGTAGCAATAGCAGTGGAATCTGGGAGAGCCACAACTATTTTGTCTTTGGCAAGAGCTCAGGCTGGGAGAGTGAGATTGATCTTGCTACGCTGAATGGAATCGATGGCCTCCGGCTCAATTTATCCACGGATGATTATGTCCATTTTGGGCAGGCTGGGGATCTCAATGGTGATGGTATCGATGATTTGTTGATCGATATCTATGGAGCATCTTCTCAAGAATACCTGCTATTGGGGCGCACCTCTGGATGGGAGCAGCTCATTGGTATAGAGGATATGAGCAGTTATGAGAGTGTCCTTCTACCCCATTACATCTTCCCTGATCCGGACGATATCCTCTATACAAAAGGGGACGTCACCCTGCCGGAGGGAATTGAGAATGTGGAGGTGCAGGGGGCTATTGGTCTTACGGTTGAGGGCAATTCACAGGATAACCGGATGGTTGGAGGCAGTGGTGACGACAGCTTCGATGGTGCTGCAGGTCATGATACGGCAGTCTTTAGCGGAAGCTATGCAGACTATACGGTTACTGCCAATTCGGCTGGAGGAGGAGTCACCGTTAGTTCAACCAGTGATGGCACAGATTCTCTGGTTGCTGTTGAGGTGCTGCAGTTCTCGGATCAGAGTATTGATCTGAATACGCTGTTCCCTGCGGGAGAAGAGACCACCATAACCGCACAGTTCTGGAAAGAGAGTGCTCCCCTGTCCGGGGTAAACCTTGAGCTGGTTGATAGCAGTGGAATGAGCTCAATATCAACGGATATCAATGGTGGGGCATCCACCTCAGTGGATCTGGCAACAACCATGGCCCCTTCACAATCGGTGAGTGCAGGTGAAGAGGGTAGTGTCAACCTCCAGGACGCGATCATGATCCTCAAGCAAATCGTCGGTCTGGAGCAGTTCAATGAGTACCAGTCTGTTGCAGCAGACTTCGACCAAAACAACGATGTTGGTCTTAATGATGCCATTGGAATCCTGAAACATGTAGTGGGGCTCCCTGCACCTGATCCGGAGTGGGTATTCATGGAGTCAGGTGCAACAGGGCCTTTAGCCAATGGGGCGTTGGTAATGACTCCCGGTGATACCCGTGTGGAGCTCGTTGGTGTGCTTCTTGGTGATGTCGACGGTAGTTATATTACTCAGAGTTGATGTGAGATAATCCAGCTGTTCATTATGAATTTATCGAGTCGATCAAATCGTTGTGAGCGGATTATCTACCCTTAACGGAAGTCCAAGTAATGACCATCTATTATGACTACCATGTTCCCCCACAGCGGGTAGATCCGCTGCTGGCTGAGTCTACTCAGGTCGTTGGCAACTACGAGGTAGACTTTGATACCTTTGGTGTAGAGTTTGATACCGGTATTTCAATAGAGTTTGATGTCGACTACCTGTCGAGTACAGAGGTCTCGTTACAGGCCATGAACTTCTATTCGGAAACCGATGAGAGGCTACTGGAGATTACCAGGCTGCACCTGTCGATAACGGAATCTACTACAGACAGTGAATTGATGGATAGCCTGTTGGGGCAGGGGTTTGAGATCGGTTTCACTATGGCTGATGACCTGTTGGTGATTGATCCATCCAATGATGAGCTGCATGACTTTGGGGGTGCCAGTACTACGGTGGTACTGGATGGAGAGGCAGGTTATGACACCATACAGTTTGAGGGGCTCTACCTGCAGACGCTGGAGAGCTCTCTACGTGATCTGACCATGGCGGAATACCGGTTCACGGAGGATGGCGTTACCATCACCATGAGTGATAGCAGTACGGTTTCCATTGCAGAGGCAACAGATTCACAGAGTACGCAGATGGTACTGAGTGGAGAGGATAGCGTTGGAAATAGCTATTCAATGGTGTTGGGGGAGGGTGAGACTCAGCTCTATTTTGAGGCTACGGACGGTTCCATTGTCGATATCCGAAACTTTGAGGCACTGCAGTTTGAGGACTACCTCTTCTCACTGAATGATGCAGTATTGATTGCTCAGCAGGATAGCCAGCTTGAATATGCGCTTGCCTCAATTTGGGAGGACTACTCCGGAGGAGAGGCTGGCCTCTACTCTGCGAGCCTCTCTGATGGAGCCCCCCTGCCGGAGTGGCTCTCGATCGATTCAACAACAGGGGCCTTGACGACCACTCATATGGATGATCAGGGGGTCGTTGAGGTGGTGGTAACGGTAGAGGGGGGCGGTAAGACCCTCAATCGGCAGCTCCTGGTGGTGGCCGATGGTGGCACAACTGCAGCAGAAACTACCGATCCACTGGATGGATTACTGGCCATTCGTAATGGCAGCGATACGGCACGCTGGAACTTTGTTGATGCAGCCGGCTCGGACTACAACAATCCCGCTGCTGGTATCGGCAATGGTGTCACAGTGAGTTATAGCTTTCTGACAGCACTACCCGACTATTATCTGGATGAATCCTATGTAATCAGTGGTTTTCAACCCCTCTCCATTGAGCAGCAGCTGGCTGTCGAGACGGTACTGGACTACTATTCCAGTGTGATCGATATCACCTTTGTAGAGGCGACAGGTGATATTGGGGAGATCACCTTTGGCATGTCTTCACAAAATGAGAACACGGCCGGGTACGCCTTCTATCCCAGTTTTGCCTATCAATACACCGGTACCACCATTC
>CAYFNH010000138.1:0-3911 GCA_964344435.1 uncultured Piscirickettsiaceae bacterium
CCTGGGTGGCGGTGGTGAGGCTGTAGTGACAGCCGTTGTCCTCCAGTGCGGTATCTCTGCTCGCATTGCTGGCAGAGGCATCGGGTAGACTTATCAGGTCAATCGCTTGCTGCAGCTCGTCATAACGCTCCAGTGCAAAGATCTCCTCATAACTGGTGAGGATCTGTGGATCGTCATCAACCGCAAGTATGTGATAGTGAGGGATATTTTCCATATATATATATATTACCTTGCTGAATTGCCCGGTTTACTGATTACATTCTACCTACCGGGCAGCACCATGACCAGAATAACCGTTCACACTTGTCAGGAGGAGACCCCGAACCAGAAGGCCTCATCCTTCTCCAGAAACATCTCGGCCGGCATCAGGTGGGAGCCATCGCAGGAGAAGTTGACCTCGACCAGACCACTGATGATATTGAGAGAGCCACTACGCAGGTAGACCACATCATCGGCACGGCGCAACTCCTTGAAACGCTCCAGCACCGGACGCACCATATCGGTCATCACCTTGGCCTTTTCCGGGTAGGCTCGGCGCGGGTAGACCAGGCAGATGGAGGGGTCGAGAATCTCATTGAGTACATGGGTATGCTCATCGTAGGGGTCCTCCGTCACCCAGAGGGTGGCACGCGAGCTGGAGAAGCGTAGCGAGACCCGAAAAACACCCCGCTCCACCACCAGTTCATCGAGGATATTGATCACATCATCGATATATTCATCGATCGCCCGGGGAACAAAGCGCTGATCGAAAAGCTGCTTGCGAATCGCCGGATCTCCCTTGATCTGCCGCCAGGTCGCCTGCGGAAAGAGCACATGCTCCTCTTGCGGCAGGCGACGCAGATCAAAATCCCCGACCAGATAACCGAGAATGTTCTCGCCTTCAACCACCGGCTGGATCGCGGTAATACAGCTGCGATGCAGGGAAGAGCTGATATAGACCTCGCTCAACTGCAGGCGGGGCACACCTCGGCGGTTGATATAGGGGCGCAGCAGTTCATACTGCACCTCCTGACTCTTGACAGCCTCGTCACTGATCATCACCGCACTATGAGGGGTTGCCCCGGGGGTCACGGCATAGAGCCGCTCACAGAAGGAGAGGTCGGCCCACGGCTGTACCACCCGCCCCAACAGATGAGTGAGCTTCCCCCCCTCGTGCCACACCGGCGCTGCCTGATGTCCCAGATCCTCCAGGATTGGGCCCAGAAAATCGAGCAATCCTTTACGGCGGGCATGGATGGTGGCGGAGAGCGCAGTAGACACGGAGTTGGGCAGAGGCAGAAAGTTGGAATGCTCTATTCTCCTGCAACTTCTCTGCAGTGACAACCGCTGTTGTTGCGCCAGCAGCAATTCTCATTATGGTTCCATTTTTGGCTCCTTCCCCATTGAGGGGGAAGGTTGGGATGGGGGTGGAGTGCATAATCAAGCACTTTACCCCCACCCTAACCCTCCCCCTGATAGGAGGAGGGGACTTTACGGCCATAATGTGAACCGCTATTGCGCCAGCATGATGCATGAACGCAACAGGATGAACCAGACTGATGCAGTCTCAATTCAACACAAAAACACACATTTATAAAATAATACACATTATTCAATATGTTAAATCAGAATAACTCTATTGGCACACTCACTGCAATCGAGACAACAGCCCCCACTCCGGGGAGTCCATTGTTAACCTGATGCAGAGGAAACCGATCCCATGAGCAACCCTTCAAGTAGACGCAGTTTTCTGAAAAAGAGTGTCATCACCCTGGCAGGCGCCATCAGCCTCAGCGGCCTGTTGATAAACAGTACCCATGCCAGCGTAGGCGATCCTGAAAAAGAGGATCTGAAATTCGGCTTTATCAAACTCACCGATATGGCCCCACTCGCCATCGCCTATGAGAAGGGCTACTTCGAAGACGAGGGGCTCTATGTATCGCTGGAGGCACAGGCCAACTGGAAGGTGCTGCTCGACGGTGTCATCGATGGTCAGCTGGATGGTGCCCACATGCTGGCCGGCCAGCCACTTGCCGCCACCATCGGCTTCGGCACCAAGGCCCATATCGTCACCCCGTTCAGCATGGATCTCAATGGTAATGGCATCACCGTCTCCAATGAGGTCTGGGAGCAGATGAAGCCCCATGTGCCCAAGATGGCGGATGGCCGTCCTCAACACCCGATCTCTGCCGCCGCACTGAAGCCGGTGGTAGATCAGTATAAACAGGAAGGAAAGCCCTTCAAGATGGGGATGGTCTTCCCGGTCTCTACCCACAACTATGAACTACGCTACTGGCTTGCTGCCGGAGGCATCCACCCCGGCTACTATACCCCGCACAAGGGAGACATCCAGGGCACCCTCGAGGCTGACGCCCTGCTCTCGGTCACCCCTCCCCCGCAGATGCCCGCCACCCTGGAGGCCGGCACCATCTACGGTTACTGTGTAGGAGAGCCCTGGAACCAGCAGGCGGTCTTCAAGGGGATCGGTGTCCCCGTAATCACCGATTACGAGATCTGGAAGGACAACCCGGAGAAGGTATTCGGTATGAACAAGGCATTTACCGAGCAATACCCGAACACCACCATCCGTATCGTCAAGGCACTGCTACGGGCCGCCAAGTGGTTGGATGAATCAGGCCCAAACGGCGAGAGCAACGCCAACCGCCCCGAGGCAGTCAAAATCCTCTCTCAGTCTCAGTATGTGGGGGCCGACTACGACGTGATCGCCAACTCGATGACTGGCACCTTCGAATATGAGAAGGGGGACAAGCGTGAGGTTCCCGACTTCAACGTCTTCTTCCGCCACAACGCCACCTACCCCTACTACTCCGATGCAGTCTGGTATCTGAGCCAGATGCGCCGCTGGGGCCAGATCTCCGAGCAAAAGCCGGATAGCTGGTATGAGCAGATTGCCAAATCGGTCTATCGCCCCGATATCTACCGCACTGCGGCAGAGGAGCTGATCAGCGAGGGGATTATGAGTGCTGCCGATTTCCCCAACTTCCAGAGCGAGGATGGCTACCGCCCGCCACAGACCGAGTTCATCGACAACATCACCTTCGACGGCAAGAAGCCCAACGCCTATCTGCAACAGTTCGAGATCGGCCTCAAGGGCGATACCGAGCTATAACCAGACCTCCCCTTGCCGACCACACTATCAACCTTCTAAAAGTTCGTTTATGCCGCGATTACAGGTTGTCTGCAGCCAGGGATGGCTGCGGTCAAGCGACACAAGGATGTGCTTGAGCGCACCTGAAATCGCGGCATGAATGGACTTATGCAATGCTTTATAGAACAGCGTGGTGTGGTGGTTTTTTTCAGCTCAATAGACTGCTATGCAGAACTGTGCAGGTGATCATTTAAAGTATTCTGAAGCCTGGTCTGATCAATCGGCTTTTCCAGAAAGTCGTCGCAACCTGCCTCTTCAAATGCCTGCTTGTGCTTCTGCATCACATTCGCAGTTACCGCAATGATCGGAACCTGAAGCCCACTCTGTTTCAGTTTTTTGGTTGCCTCCAAACCATCCATCACCGGCATCTGCATATCCATCAGAATGAGATCAAACGACTGCTCCAGTGCCAGCTCCACAGCCTGCTTTCCATCATTGGCGATGGTTACGGCCAACCCCAGTTTTTCCAGCATGCGGCGCTCCAGAAGCTGGATTACCGGCGTGTCCTCTGCCACCAGCACCTTGCCCTTCAACGACGGCGCTGCGACCGGCTCTGTAGAGATTTTTTTCGGCTGCTCCACAGGGATTGGAGTCGGCCTGTAAGGCAACACCAGTTCAAACAGTGACCCCCGGTTCACCACACTGGAGGCATCCATGTACCCCCCCATCAGCTCCGCCAGGCTCTCCGAGATGTAGAGGCCAAGACCACTCAGTGGCAGCCCGGAACAGCGCATCATAGACCAGGCGTTGATGATGCCAGGCC
>CAYFNH010000139.1:0-3851 GCA_964344435.1 uncultured Piscirickettsiaceae bacterium
GCAAACTGCTGAATAGCGGTTACTGTCCGCTGCGGCCAGGGAGAGACCGCCGCATGGTTGAGGTAGATCAGTCCCGGTTCCAGCTGAAACAGATCATTCTCCATTGGAGGTTACTCGGTGGACTCTTTCTGTCCAATCTTGTCCTCCTTACCGGAGAGCAGATTCTGGATGTTACTGCGGTGTCGCCAGTAGAGCATGACAGTGATCAGCCCCATGGCTGCAGTCAATATGGTGGATTCTGCAATCGGGAAGAGCAGCCAGACATAGAGCGGTGCCAGTGCAATGGCGGCCAGCGCCGACAGGGAAGAGTAGCGAAACAGTGCTGCTGTAGCCAGCCAGGTGGCAATGGTGGCGAGACCGATGCTCCAGTGTAGCCCGATCAATCCACCCAGTGCCGTAGCAACCCCTTTTCCCCCTTTGAAACCGAAAAAGAGCGGATAGAGGTGGCCGAGGAAGGCGGCCAGTAGTGTCAGCGCGATGGTCAGCTCATCACTGCCCAGCTGTACGGCGATGATTACAGGCAGCAGCCCCTTCAGCATATCCCCCAGAAGGGTCAGCAGGGCCGCCTTCTTGCCACCGAGACGCAGTACATTGGTGGCCCCTGGATTCATCGACCCCTCGGTGCGTGGATCAGGCAGCCCCATCAATTTGCATACCAGAATGGCGGCAGAGAGAGAACCCACCAGATAGGCGGAGACAACCAGCAACAGATCAGTCAGTTCATTCATGGGGCGGGATTATGGGATAATCAATCAACATACACAAATCAACTTGGCATTAATCAAACGGGGAAGAGCCACTATGGATATCGTCTACATCAAGGATCTACAGATCAAAACCGTGATTGGCATCTACGACTGGGAGCGGGAGATCAAGCAGACCGTCAGTATCGATCTGGAGATGGGCACCGATATCCGCAAGGCGGCCGAGAGTGACACCATTGAGCATA
The DNA here is from genome assembly GCA_964344435.1 of uncultured Piscirickettsiaceae bacterium. GTDB lineage: Bacteria > Pseudomonadota > Gammaproteobacteria > Thiopontia. Next base: position 950 of record CAYFNH010000139.1, read on the forward strand.
CCCTCGACTACAAGGCGGTGGCCAAGCGCATTATCGCCTTTGTCGAGGAGAGCAGCTTTCAGCTGGTGGAGACGATGGCAGAGCGTATCGCCGAGATTGTGCGTGAAGAGTTCAAGGTGCCGGGGCTGCGGTTGCGGGTGAGCAAGCCGGGAGCGGTGACCGGATCACGGGATGTCGGGGTGATCATCGAGCGGGGTGAAAAGCTCTGATGCCGCAGGTCTACCTCAGTCTGGGGAGCAATATCGATCGCGATCACAGTATTCGACAGGCGGTGGCGCAACTGACCGAGCGGTTTGGCACGCTGGAGATCTCCACCGTCTACGAGAGTGATGCGGTCGGTTTCGAGGGAGACAGCTTCTACAATCTGGTGGTTGGTTTTGAATCGAACCTCGGTTGGGAGACGATCCAGCAGCAGCTGCGCCGTATCGAAGAGGAGAATGGGCGGGAGCGGGGTGCGGAGAAGTTCAGTCCCAGAACACTCGATATTGATCTGTTGATTTATGGGGATCTGGATCTGCAGGCGGATGGGATCGATCTGCCACGTGCAGAGATCTTCAAATATGCCTTTGTCCTGCGTCCACTGGCAGAGATTGCGGGGGAGCGGAGGCATCCGCAGACGGGAGAGCGCTATGATGCGTTATGGAGGCGGTTCGATGCCTCGACTCAACCCTTGTGGGCAGCACCCTTGCAGTTTTGAAGGCGCCTTTGATTTTATGTGCTGGAGATCGTAAATGTTGAACCTGATTGAGGCGATTGTCTTTCTGGGGTTGCTGTCGAGTACAGCGATACTGTTCTGGAGGCTGAGAAGTGCGCGTCAGCAACTGGCGCAACAGCAGCCGATGCTGGAACAGTTGGAGCACCATGCCTACTATGATGAGTTGACCCAGTTGCCGAATCAGCTCTATTTCGAGAAGCACCTGGCCCATGTCATTGCCCGTTCAGAGCGATCCAAGGTGGGGTTTGCAGTGCTCTATATCGATCTGGACAACTTCAAGCCATTCAATGATCAGTATGGACACCGTATGGGAGACAAGGTGTTGGTGGCTGCAGCTGCAGCCATTCGGCAAAGTCTGCGTCAGATCGACTTTCCGGCACGCTACAGCAGTGATGAGTTTGTGGTGGTGCTGGAGGAGGCGGTCCATATCGAGGTGCTGCAGATGATCACCCGTCGCCTGCTCGACAATATCTACAAGGCGACTCAGAGTGTGGATGGGGATCACACCATTACCGCCAGTATCGGCATCAGCTGCTATTCAGAGCCGTGTGGCGGGGCGAGAGAGATGATCGATCTGGCTGACCACGCGATGTACAGTGCCAAGCAGAGCGGAAAGAACTGTTACGTCTTTGCGCAGTGTTCATGAAGAGGCTCAATTGCTGAGTGTGCGCCCCCCATCCACGCTCAGAATTTGCCCGGTGATGTAGTGGGCATCACGAATCAGGAATAGTGCGGTACGGGCGATATCGGCCGGTTCACCAGTGCGCTTCAGCGCGGTACGAGAGAGGATCTCCGCCTTGGTGGCATCATCCATCTCATTTTCCGGCCAGAGGATCGCTCCGGGGGCAACGCCGTTGACCCGTACCTCCGGTCCCAGCTCCCGAGCCAGACTCTTGGTCAGCATTGCCAGCCCTGCCTTGGCGATACTGTAGACCGGATGGGCCTTGAGTGGACGGTCGGCGTGGATATCGACGATATTGATGATGTTGCCCTGCTGTCTTTGCAGATAGGGGGCTGCAGCCTGCGCCAGGAACAGTGGTGCCTTGAGGTTGGAGCCGATCAGGTCGTCCCATACTGTCTCGGTGATCTCGCCAAGCGGGGTTGGGTAGAAGGTGGAGGCGTTGTTGATCAGCACATCCAGCTGTCCCCAGTGGGCTGCCGCCTGCTCGACCAATGTTGGAAATTGTGCCGTCTGCTGCAGATCTCCCTGTAGTAGTGCGATGGAGTGGGGGCGTGTTGCCTCCAACTCCTGCTGTAGTGTTTTGGCTGCTGTATCGGAGTTGCGATAGTGGATCACGATATTCATCCCCGCCCGGTGCAGTGTGCGTGCAGTGGTTGCCCCAATGCGGTGGGCAGCACCGGTGATCAGTGCCACTTTGCCGCTCAAAGAGTTGGTATCATTGTCCATTATTCTTCTCTATTCATTCCATGGATCCCCAGTCTATACCGATGAGCCACTCCCTTCCACAACCGAGCGCCGAGCAGATGGCACGTAGCCAGCAGTTGCAGGCGATGATTACCGAAGAGATTCATAACAGTGGTGGCTGGATACCGTTTGAGCGCTATATGGAGCTGGCCCTCTATACACCGGGGTTGGGTTACTACAGTACCTTGCAGGGGCTGGGAGAGGAGGGGGACTTTGTCACTGCGCCGGAGATCTCACCGCTCTTCTCACGGGTGGTGGCGCGTCAGATTGCGCCACTGTTGATGCAGTTGGAAGCACCTGTTTTGCTGGAGTTGGGGGCTGGTTCCGGCGCAATGGCGGCTGTGATACTGCTGGAGCTGGAACAGCGTGGTCAGCTGCCACAGCAGTACTGGATTCTGGAGTTGAGTGGTGCGCTCAAGGCCAGACAGAGAGAGACGATTGAGCAACAGGCACCACACTTGCTGGAGCGAGTGGTGTGGCTGGAGCAGCTCCCGCAGCAGCCGTTCCGTGGTGTAGTGGTTGCCAATGAGGTGCTGGATGCGATTCCGGTCGAGCGTGTTGTGATGCGCAGTGGAGAGGCTGTGTCGTGGGGGGTCTCCACCAACCCGGAGGGGGTATTGATCGGGAGTGAGCGTCACCGTGAGGCGGTTCATGCCTCCGTTCAGCTGGATGCAGCAGAGGGGTACTGCTCCGAGGTGCGTCCCGCCATTGCGCCGTGGATTGCCTCGCTGTCTGATCTGCTGCAGCAGGGGGCGCTGCTG
>CAYFNH010000140.1:0-3683 GCA_964344435.1 uncultured Piscirickettsiaceae bacterium
GTCAGAAACGCTCAGCGCGCTACTCCTGAGGCTAAATCCGACAAACTCCTAGTAAGTATATTTATTTATAACAAAACCTCTCTCATGGTCATGCAGAGAGGTTTTTCTTTAATTCCGGAGAATGTGACTTTACCGTGATAGTTGGGATGTTATACTCCGGTCTGTTTTTTATGGTCGGCAAATAGTCGTACATATGTGTTTTGGAATATTAGCTGTTTTTACCACATCGGTCAGAGCTCAAAGTAAGGTGTAATGATGAAAAAAATTGATCCCTCAACCCTGATTCAATTGAATAACCCTAAGCAGCAGGAGAAGCAGTCTCTTCAAGGCAAAGATAAGGGCTCCAAGCTCCTCTTTAACCCATTGATGTTGGTCGCATTGGGGTTGGCGGGGATAGTCACGGAGGGGCAAGCCAGTAATCATGGAGGAGTAGCAGAAGTTGATGCAATCCGGGTGGTTGAAGAGGCCTTGGTGAAGATGGGAGTGAGCCCGGAACAGGCTCAAGCCATGGTCAAGCAGGTGCTCTCGATTACCAATGAGCAAGAACAGCAACAGGCGCTCTCCAAACTGACCGCCATTATCAATGATGCCACGGAAGCTGCCGGAGGTAGTGCAGAGAGTATCGGCAACATCGTTGATGCCATTGCTGTAGAGATCAAAGAGAGTTCAACCGCGCTGGATCTGACTCAGAGCGAGACGTTGCAATCTATTCTGAATAACAGTGGCCTGTTTGAGGGACAGAATCTGAGTGAACTGATTGCATCTATTCAGGGGCATGCTCAGGCTATCTATGGCGAGTTGGGTGGCCGTGCAGCCGAGACGGGAGTTGCAGCAGGAGAGGCTGCTGCAACCACAGCAGCCGCTGATGTTGCAGTTGCTGCAGCTGCAGTCGGTAGTGAAGGGATGATTGGGCTGTTGGCTCTGGCAGCTGCCGGAGGTGGTGGAGGTGGTGGAGGTGGCGGAGGGAGTACAACGGTCGCTTCATTGTCAGGTACGGTGGTTAAAGGGCCTGTTTCGGGAGCAACAGTCTTCCGCGATATGGATGGCGACTTTGTGCTGGATTCTGGAGAGTATTCCGCAACTACAGATGCCAGCGGTAATTTTACTCTGTTGGGAAGTGGCGGCACTATTGTTGCGTCTGGTGGTCTCGATACTACAACAGGAAACCCCTTGGAGGGAACGTTGTCAGCACCCGTAGGGGCAACCGTTGTAACGCCAATGACCACGCTGCTGGCTAATAGTAGTCTGAGTGCGTCAGAGCTGGCGACAGCCTTGGGGGTGTCGGGCGTAGATCTTCTTACCTATAATCCGTTTGCTGCGGGAAATGCAGGTTCCAATCTGGCGGATCAGGTAGAGGCAGCGGCAAAAAGTGTACAGAATCTAATGGTCGAGTTGGCAACAGCCATTTCAACCAATAGTGATGGGGGAGTGGATCTGGCTACAGCGGTCAGTTTCGTTGCTCAACAGCTGGCACAGGAGATTGATGCAGCAGATGGAGCGGTAGATCTGGCAAATGCGACTACGGTCAAAGCTATTGCCTCAGCAGTGCAGACGGAAGCAGCGACCAATGGAGTGGGCAGTGCTTCGGTAGCAGTCACGCTATCGGATAGTCTGGTCACTTCATTGTCGAGTGCTATTGTTACCAGCAATGATGCAATTAAAAATTCAACGTTCTTGGTTAAGTTGCAAAATGACACCGGTATTGCCGGAGACAAGGCGACTACTGATGGTGCATTGACTGTAGAAGGTGCAGCCTCCGGCTCTACACTGCACTATAGTACCGATGGAACCACCTGGACAGAGATGTCTGGTGATAGCTTGGTCTTTATCCCTGATTCCAATACCATTACATTGACATTGGCTGGGAATACCCCAACTGGCGGAACCCCCTTTACGGTATCGCTAGATCTGCCGGTGACTGCTACAGAGGGTGGAAGCGGGCTGACACTGGCTGTTCCAGCGGATACCTCGGTTTCACCAACGGCTACATTGGATGGAGAGTCGGTTGATCCGGGAATTACCGTAACCAATGACTCTCTGGATGAGCTGTTATTAACTCAAGATAGTGGTGCAACACTGCCTTCAGTCACCCTGAAACTGGCATCGTTGCTCAGTCAGATTGGTGAGAGCAATACTATTTTTAACAGTGCACAAGATGCACTTTTGGGTACGGCAGGTACCTACACCGTTACGATGAGCTCTTCTGATTTTGGAATTGTCTATGGCGGTGAAGTGGTACGTACCATTGTCCTTGAGCTGACCACCAGTGAAGATGGATATGATGCAGGGAATACGACGGATGCTCTGACCAGCGAAGGAATCCAGCTGGTTGACTATGATGCCGATGGCGATGCCCAGGCAACATCGCTGAGCACCAGTTATAACGCATTGACCAATACGCTTACCGTTTCAGGGGCTACCTTGAATCTGGCTAACCTCTCTGCAGTGACGGACGGAGATGCTGGTACTACGGGAACCCAGCCTGCACTTAACTTCTGGTTGAATGATCTTCCTTTGGTCGGCAATACCGATGGTTCTGCAACCTCGGTTCAGGTACGTGAGACCCCGGAATCAGGGGATCCAGTTACTAAAACCTTCTCGTTTACACTCGACTATACGGCCCCAGATGCACCAACAGTCACCTTGGCCAATGATACCGGTGCCAATACAAACGACAAGATTACCAGCGATGCCTCACTGACTCCCTATGGCGAGGATGTGGCAATCTTCCAGTACAGTGCAGACGGTTCAACAGGGTGGAGTAGTACAGCACCAACAGCAACAGAGGGTTCGAACACCGTCTATGTGCGTCAGATGGATGGAGCGGGTAACTACTCATCAGCAACCGCATTTACCTTTACCCTGGATACCAAGGCCACCACGATTGATACTACGGGTAGCGCCATTGCGGATGGTTATCTGAATGCGACAGAGGATGACAGTGATCTGGTAATTACAGGTGCAACCACCAGTGCGGCAGAAGGAAGTGAGGTCACTGTAACACTTGATGGAACTGACTATACAGGTACAACAGCTGCAGACGGTAGCTACAGTGTAACCATTCCAGCGGCGGCCCTACAGGCATTGGCCTCTGGTGAAGAGACCATTGAGGCCATCGTCGCTGGTCAGGTGGCTACAGTGGCGGCTTCAACCAGCTTTATCTATGACAAGTCCGCACCGACGGTGACCATGGATCAGCCATCTGTACTGAATGATGACTACCTGAATGCAGCAGAGTCGGCAGCGGTGATAACCATCACCGGTACCTCAACCTTCTCCAATGGGCAGACTGTTACCATCACCTTCACCGACTCGGAAAGTAAAACTGTGACAGCGACAGGTACCGTGGCCGATGGTGCTTACTCTGTTGATGTGGCAGCCAATGAATTATCTACTCTGACTGAGGGATCGATTACAGCCCAGGCTTCGGTCACGGATCCTGCTGGTAATACCGGCACCTCTTCTTCTCTGCAGTTTACCTATGATGCAACTGCGCCATCAGCACCAACGCTGTCCATGAATAGTGATGGTACCGTTGCCGTGGCAGGAGTTGAAACGGAAGCAACTTGGAGCTATACCCTGGATGGTGGTTTAGCAGTGACTGGAACTGACTCCTCGCTTTCATTGACGGATGCCGGTTCTTATGCGCTTTCTGTAACGCAGACCGATGCGGCAGGCAATGC
>CAYFNH010000141.1:0-3631 GCA_964344435.1 uncultured Piscirickettsiaceae bacterium
CGATCCCCCTTTGAGCAGACCACTACATCTTGTGGTCAGGGGGCTACAGTATGATTACAGATTACCCACACGATTCAGGACGGAGCCCCTTAATTTCAACGAACAGGGGTGAATAGCTACCAAATCGGCTACATTTGTAAACAGTAGCCTATCCCGTATTTATCCTTGATGTACTGCGCCAATACGCGCTTCTGTTCGGCATCAAGCTGAACACAGAGCAGAATCAGTTGTGCCAGACCATCATCCTCTGCATAGAAGAAGGCGATGGGCACCTGCAGTACTTCGGCCAGTTTGGCAACCGTCTGGTCGCCTGGGCGATGACGATTGTTCTCATACTGATTGATCCGCGGGCTTGCCGTTGCCGGGTCGATACCAACCTCCAGTCCCAACTGTTTCTGGGACAGTCCACACTGTTGTCTCGCCTGTTTCAGGCGCGTCCCGAAAACTACGTGTGGGTCGCACATGGTTGAATGGTTGGCATGTTTCCGCTCCTCTAAACATCTATGCTATGGACTTTATGGTTGATTACAAGCAAAAACAATTAAGTAATACTTAGACATCCTAATTTTGCACGGGCTGTAGAGAAGCGGCAGAGGATAGGAGCTATGGTAAAATGGCGGCCGTTCAAACAGTACAACCCACTCCAGCAGGAGCCATAAGAGGAGCCATCGATGTTTTCAAAAGATCAGACCATTGCCGGATATGATGATGCGTTGTGGAGCGCGATACAGAATGAGGAGCGCCGTCAGGAGGAGCATATCGAGCTGATCGCCTCGGAGAATTACACCAGTCCACGAGTGATGCAGGCACAGGGTTCCCAGCTCACCAACAAGTATGCCGAGGGCTATCCCGGCAAACGCTACTACGGCGGTTGTGAATATGTCGACATCGCCGAGCAGTTGGCGATTGATCGGGCCAAAGAGCTGTTTGGTGCAGACTATGCCAACGTGCAGCCTCACTCCGGTTCACAGGCCAATGCTGCGGTCTATCAGGCACTCTGTCTGCCGGGCGATACCGTACTGGGGATGAGTCTTGACGCCGGTGGGCACCTGACCCATGGGGCCAAACCCAACTTCTCCGGCAAGATTTACAATGCCATTCAGTATGGGCTCAACAATGATACCGGTCTGCTCGATTATGAAGAGGTGGAGCGGTTGGCCCGTGAGCACAAGCCAAAGATGATCGTGGCCGGTTTCTCGGCCTATTCACGCGAGGTGGATTGGCAGCGTTTCCGGGATATTGCCGATGAGGTGGGGGCCTGGTTGTTTGTCGATATGGCCCATGTCGCGGGTCTGATAGCGGCGGGTGAATATCCAAGCCCGGTACAGATTGCCGATGTGACCACCACCACGACCCACAAGACCCTGCGGGGCCCCCGTGGCGGTATTATCCTTGCCAAGGCCAATGAGGAGGTGGAGAAGAAGCTCAATTCACTGGTCTTCCCCGGTACCCAGGGTGGCCCGCTGATGCATGTGATTGCAGCCAAGGCGGTCGCCTTCAAGGAGGCACTGGATCCGGAGTTCAAGAGCTACCAGCACCAGGTTAAATTGAATGCCCAGGCGATGGCCAAGGTATTCCTCGATCGTGGGTATGATGTAGTCTCCGGTGGAACCGACAACCACCTTTTCCTGGTGGACCTGATCAAAAAGGGCATTACCGGCAAGGCTGCTGATGCAGCACTGGGGGCAGCCAATATCACCGTCAACAAGAATGCGGTACCGAATGATCCACAGTCTCCGTTTGTCACCAGCGGTATCCGGGTCGGCACTCCAGCCATCACCACCCGTGGTTTCAGCGAAACAGAGTCCACCACCCTGGCCGGTTGGATGTGTGATGTGATGGATGATGTGGAGAACAGTGCCACCATCGAAAAGATCAAGGGTGAGGTGTTGGCACTCTGTGCCCGCTTCCCGGTTTATCAATAAGCGAACAGATCCGTGCGCTGCCCCTTCTGTAAGGCGGAAGATACCCGCGTTGTGGATTCCCGCCTGGTTGGTGAAGGAGAGCAGGTACGGCGCCGGCGCGAGTGCCAGGCCTGTAGTGAACGTTTTACCACCTTCGAAATGGTGGATCTGGTGCTGCCGCAGATCATCAAGGAGGATGGCAGTCGCCAACCCTTTGATGAGGAACGGCTGCGCCGGGGCATGCAGCGGGCACTGGAAAAGCGTCCGGTAGAGACCGAGCTGATCGATGCGGCGGTAGAGCGGATTCGCCATCGGCTCAGTAGCAAGGGGGACCGCGAGGTACCCTCTCGCGAGCTTGGTGAGTGGGTAATGGATGAGTTGCGTAATCTCGATGAGGTAGCCTACATCCGTTTTGCCTCGGTCTATCGCAGTTTTCAGGATGTTAACGCCTTTCGGGAGATGGTTGAGCGTATGGAGCTGGATACCCGTTTGGGTCGCAATGACAATCAACTGCAACTGCTCACCGGAGAAAATCGGGATCCCTATGGCAAGGATGAGTAGTGCTGGAGGCTGAAACGTTGGCACAGGACCCTTTCAGTAGTGAGGATCACCGCTGGATGGCCCATGCCCACCGTCTGGCCGAAAAGGGGCTCTTTACCACCCACCCCAACCCACGTGTCGGCTGTGTACTGGTCAAGGATGGCGAGGTTGTCGGTACCGGGTTCCATATTAAGGCAGGTGGTCCCCATGCCGAGATTCATGCGCTGCAGCAAGCCGGTAGTACGGCTGCCGGAGCTACTGCCTACGTCACCCTGGAACCCTGTAGTCACCAGGGTAAAACCCCCCCCTGTGCGGATGCCTTGATTGCGGCGGGGGTGGCGCGGGTTGTGGTTGCGCTGCAAGATCCCAATCCGGCGGTAGCCGGTAAGGGAATTGAGCGCTTGCGAGCCGCCGGAATCGAAGTGGCGAGTGGGCTGATGGCGGAGGAGACCGAGCGGGTCAACCCCGGTTTTCTGATGCGGATGCGTCAACAGCGCCCCTATGTACGCATCAAGATGGCACAGAGTCTCGATGGGCGTACAGCGATGGCTTCGGGCGAGAGCCAATGGATCACCGGGGCTGCAGCGCGTCGGGATGTGCAGCACTTGCGGGCTCGCAGTTCGGCGATATTGACCGGGGTGGGGACGGTATTGGCAGATGATCCTTCACTTAATGTGCGTGAGCTGGATCAGCCCCACAAACAGCCACTGCGGATTGTGCTGGACCCAGCAGGCAAGACGTCGGCCCAGGCAAAGTTGTTTACCCTTCCCGATCCGGTGTTGATGGTCACGACACAGGGGGTAAAAGCCCCTGCAGGCTGGCTACAACATCCTCAGGTTGAGGTGTTGGCACTGCCGGCAGCGCCGGATCAAGGGGTCGACCTGCACAGACTGATGCAGGCGTTGGCCAAACGTGAGATCAATGAACTGCATGTAGAGGCGGGCGCAACCCTGAGTGGAGCACTGATCCAGCAGGGGCTGGTGGATGAGCTGGTGCTTTACACCGCTCCGGTACTGTTGGGTAGTGAGGCACGCCCCCTGTTTCAGCTGCCATTTTCCTTAATGTCGGAAAAGATCCCATTGGTGGTAGAGGATCTGCGTCAATTGGGTAGGGATCTGCGGATAGTGGCCCGGTTGGACAGAGGGAGGTAAGTGTGGATAATCCATTACGTTAACGGGATATAAGGG
>CAYFNH010000142.1:0-3615 GCA_964344435.1 uncultured Piscirickettsiaceae bacterium
GGCTACGTGAGTTTTACCTCTTCAACGTTGGGACACCAGTGTTAAGGGTTGCCTTTTTACCTATTCTCGGACAACCTCCTGGAATCTACTCCTTGTCATGGGAATAGTGACAAACCTTCGTTTCAGAGGCCGTTGTATGTTGGGATCCACACTTGGAATTCCGAAGCCCCAAGCACTTCAAGCTACAGACGGATAAAGTGGTCGCGATAAAACTTCATCTCCTCAATTGACTCACGAATATCGGCCAGTGCAGTGTGTGCCCCCTGCTTGCTGAACTGATCCAATAACGCTGGTTTCCAGCGCTTTGCCAACTCCTTCAGCGTACTGACATCGAGGTTGCGGTAGTGGAAGTAACTTTTCAACGTAGGCATATCATGGGCCATAAAGCGGCGATCCTGACAAATACTGTTGCCACACATTGGTGATTCCCGTTCCGGCACGAACTGTTTGATGAAGGCCAGTGTCTGTGACTCCGCCTCTGCCATCGAAACCCCCTCCTCGCGCATGCGACGAATGAGACCGGACTCTCCGTGGGTTTTGGTATTCCACTCATCCATAGCGGCAATGACCGATTCGGGTTGCCGGATGGCCAACACCGGCCCCTCTGCCAGAATCCCTAGATCCGCATTGGTGATGATGGTCGCAATCTCGATGATGGTATCGCTCCCCGGAACCAGTCCGGTCATCTCCAGATCAACCCAGACCAGGTTGCTCTCTGAATACGCACTATTTTTATCCATATTTTATCTACCCTCAATGCCCTGTATCATCACGCCTTTGCATATTGTAACAAACAGCCCGCAGGAGCTAGTACTCCAACCACATTGTATTCACCGTCTCAGCAAGTCTGAATAGGGTGAGCTGCAAGGCGGACGAACGCAGGACTAACCGTAGTTAATTCAAGAGAGGACAACGAAGCAGATGGCCCTATTCAGGCTTGCCCGAAGGGAAACCCGCCCGGGGCCCGATACGGCGTTACCGGCCTTTGGCCGTTCGGGGCGGATGCAGCTATTTGATATAGAGTGGCTATACCTGCATAGCTGCGCCTTGTCTCGAACTCCGGGTGGAGATTCTGAGACGGTCAATACAATGTGGTTGGAGTACTAACACTTGGATACCGTAGCCCTTTTCTCTTCCCTTTTCGTGATTATGGTCACTGTTCACCTGTTGCTCGAGCTCTGGCTCTCGGCTCGACAGGTTCGCTCCGTGGTACACAATCGCCCGACAGTGCCGGGCCATTTTGTTGACGTGCTAACGCTTGAGGCACATCAGAAGGCGGCAGACTACACCACAGCTCGGCAGAGGCAGGGGCAGATTGAGCTGCTCTATGGCACGGTACTGTTGTTGGGGTGGACACTGGGTGGGGGGCTGGAGTGGCTGGATCAACTGTGGCGAGCCAGTGGTGTGGAGCCACTCTATCTTGGCGTCGGCTTTATCCTCTCGCTGATGGTTCTGGGTTCCGTGCTGGAGACCCCCTTCTCGCTCTACAAGACCTTTGTGCTGGAGGCAAAGTTTGGATTCAACCGCACCACGCTCACCACCTACCTGAATGATCTCGGCAAACAGTTTCTGTTGCTGTTGTTGATCGGAGCCCCCTTCATCGGAGTCATTCTCTGGTTGATGGGGATGGCCTCCCCATTGTGGTGGTTACAGGTATGGGGGGTGTGGATGGGCTTTACTCTACTGATGATCTGGGCCTGGCCCACCTTTCTGGCACCGCTGTTCAACGAATTCAAACCGCTGGAGAATGCGCAACTGGCGACTCGAATCGAAGATCTGCTGCAGCAGGCCGGGTTCGACTGCGATGGCATTTTCGTGATGGATGGTTCGAAGCGTTCCGGCCACGGCAACGCCTATTTCACCGGCCTGGGCAAGAAGCGGCGTATCGTCTTCTTCGATACCTTGCTGGAGACCCTGAGTGAGGAGGAGATCCTGGCGGTACTGGCCCATGAGCTGGGCCATTTTCACCATAACCATATCAAGAAACGTCTGCTGTTGGGGGCAGTGACTACACTGGCCTCACTGGCTATTCTGGGTTACCTGATCGAACAACCCTGGTTTTACCAGGGGCTGGGAATGAGCACGCCCTCCCACCATGCGGCCCTGGTTCTGTTTTTAACCGCATCGGCCCCATTCACCTTCTGGATTCAACCCATGATGGCGGCCTATTCACGCAAGCACGAGTTTGAGGCCGACGCGTTTGCGGCCCAACACACCAATGCCAATGAGCTGATCAGTGCACTGGTCACCCTCTATCGTGAAAATGCATCAACGGTTACCCCCGATCCGCTCTACTCGGCGTATCATGACTCACACCCACCGGCACCGGTACGGATTGCCCACCTGACAGCACAATCAAAAGGAGCTGAAGAATGAATAAAGTTGGACTATTTCTATTGGGGGCTGCACTGAGCACTCCACTATTGGCAGATGTGGAAAATGGCAAAGAGTTGCATGATGCAGAATGTCTCGGATGTCATGATGCAGAGGCCTATGGGGTCATGGGGGATAATGTGGAGGTCAAGGATTACTTTGGACTGAAGCGCATCATCAGCCTCTGCATCCAGAATACCGGCAAGGGTAGTGACTGGTTTCCTGAAGACCAGGACGATGTGCTGGAGTACATGAACACGGAGTTCTACAAATTCAAGCCATAGTAGTGTGATGGCTGACCGCAACCAGGGGCAGGTGGTTGCCCGCAAGGGGAACCGTCTGATTGTGCAGCCTGAGCAAGGGGGAAACAGCGTTCGTTGTGCGCAACGCAAAAAACTGCCCCCTCTGGCTGTAGGCGACCGGGTTGAATGGGAGCAGACCGCACAAGGGGAAGGTGTTGTGGTTAAACTCAGGCCACGTAACACCCTGTTGAGTCGGCCGGATCCATTTACACAACGTAACAAGCCGATTGCCGCCAATGTGGATCAGATTGTGCTGGTGACGGCACCAGAGCCGGGGGTTGATCTGCTCCAGGTGGATCGCATCCTGGTGGCGGCGATGGCCAGCGAGATTCCCGTCCTGCTGGTCATCAACAAGGTGGATCTGCTGGATAGCGACTCCCGAGCTGAATTGGAGCTGCAGCTGGAGCCCTACAGAAAGTTGCCTCTCCCGCTGCTGTGGGTCTCCACCCTCAATGAGATGGCGATGGAGTCGCTGAGACAGCAGCTTCATCAGCGTTGCAGTGTGCTGGTAGGCCCCTCCGGGGCCGGTAAATCCTCCATGATTCAGCAACTGTTACCGGATGAGAAGATTGCTGTCGGTTCCCTCTCCGAGGCAATTGGCAAAGGCAAACATACCACCAGCAGTTCTACCTTCTACTCCCTGCCGGAGGGGGGAGCCTTGATTGACTCCCCGGGAATCCGTGAGTTCGGACTCTGGCACCTGGATGAAGAGACCATTCGTAACGGCTTTATAGAGTTTGAACCTTATCGAGGTTCGTGCCGCTTCCACAATTGTCGCCATCTCAGCGAACCGGGGTGCGCAATTGATGATGCAGCCCGCTGCGGAGAGATTGCCGCGAGTCGCTTACAGCACTACCGGCAGCTGGTCACACAACTGTAATCGTAACTATTCAGGGGTTACCTGAAAATTGTAAAAATAGTGGGTAATCAATAGAGCTGA
>CAYFNH010000143.1:0-3591 GCA_964344435.1 uncultured Piscirickettsiaceae bacterium
CAAATAAAGGGCGCGCCGCTCTATTTTTTGGGTTATTTGGTGAATAATCCGGGGTTATACCTACATAGGCAGGCTGACGGCTTTGGTTATAATCGTCCCTTATACTGCATATCCTCATGCAGGATATGATTTTCCCACCAGTCTAGCAGAAACTCGAGCAGGCGTGAGAGATTGCTCTGCAACTTACCCGATTCAAGCATGAATCGTGCAATCTGTTCACTGTAGCGCCGATGGGACTCCTCCTGCAACGCCAGCAGATCGGGAGCATGAGATTCAATCTTGCGCTCTTCCACCGCAAAATGGTCCGCTGCATACTGGTTCAACTCCAGCAGCACAGAGAGCACCTCGGTTTCATCACAGGCGGAGCCCTGGTGGAGCTCAACCACCTCCATGATAACCTCCAGTATCTTGCGGTGTTGTCCATCGAGTTCCGCATTACCAATACTGTATTTTTCCTCATTCCAGAGTATCACTACACGTCTCCTCGTCCATCTCTTTCGCCATCTCTTCCAACAACTGCCGGGTTGCGGTCAACAGGCGTTCTGTCGGCAACTGCTGCTTGAACAGCTGATCAAGCGCCGCTGCCTGCTCACCCAGTGCAGTATATCCATAGGAGCCGGCAGAGCCCTTGAGAATGTGGGCATCCTCTGCCAGCAGCTCGAGGTTCTCCTGCGCTACCGCCTGCCCCATCTCCTGATGAAGCTCTTTCAGACGTTGCAGAAAGAGGGGGCGCAAACGCAGTATGATCTCATTATGGCTGTTCTCCCACTCACCACTATCGGAGGCACCTTGAGAGCCACCCGATGGTGTCTGTGGGGCTACTTCAGCTTCTGGCTCTGCTGCAGCCGAACCTGTGGCATGCTCTTTGGCCGGCTGTAGATACTGACGCAGCACCGCAAGCAGAGCACGTTCATCCACCGGTTTGCTCAAGACGCCATCACAACCGGCCTCCACCAGCTCCTCTTTCTGCCCCTTGACCACATCGGCCGTCAGCGCGTAGACCGGGCGGGTGTAGCCCAACTGTCTGAGCGAAGTGACCGCCTCCAGCCCGTCCATAACCGGCATCTGTTTGTCCATCAACACCAGATCAAAGCCTCTGGAGAGGGCCTTGTTCATCCCCTCCTGACCATTTGCAGCCACCTCAACGGTGGCTCCAGCTGACTGCAGCAGCTCGGTCACCAGCAACTGTAGATCCGGCTGATCCTCCACCAACAGCACCTCACCCTGCAGCAATCCTCCCTCATTGAGTTCGGCAGCCTCTGTTGCGCTACGGGCCACCACCGCTTCAGCTGTAGGCCGATAGGGAAGAGAGACCGTAAAGCGAGATCCCTTGCCCTCCTCACTCTCGACCTGGATGGTTCCCCCCATCATCTCCACCAGATTCCAGGAGATATTGAGCCCCAACCCGGTGCCCCCAAATTTACGGGTGATGGAGCTGTCTGCCTGCTCGAAGGGTCGGAATAGCCGGTTCAGCACCTCCGGCGACATCCCCAGTCCACTATCCTGCACCACAAAGCAGAGCCGGTTGCTCCGCTCCTCAACCCAGACTCGCAGGGCCACCGTCCCCTCTTCGGTAAACTTGACTGCATTACTCAGCAGATTCATCAGAATCTGCCCCAGGCGAACCGAGTCCCCCCGCAACATCTGCCTGAACTGTGTCTGCAGGTCAATGGTAAAGCCGATCCCGGCATCTCGGGCCCGCAGGGAGAAGATATCCTCCAACTCCTGCAACACCTCATTCAGGTCAAAAGGCTCCTCCACGATCTCGAATTTGCCAGACTCGATCTTGGAGAGATCGAGAATATCATTGATCAGAGTAAGCTGGGTGCGACCCGACACCAGAATGGAGTGAACCATCTGGGCCTGCTTTTCATTCAGCTGTGCAACTGCAGTGCGATGCAGAATCTGTGCATAGCCGATGATGGAGGTGAGCGGCGTGCGCAGCTCATGGCTCATCATCGCCAGAAACTGATCCTTGGCCTGATTGGCCCGAACCGCACTCTCTGCACTCAGCATCTCACGCATATCGGTCACCACCGCCACCTCCATGGACTGCTGCTCGAGAGGGGTTCGTACCACTCTTACCGGAATCACATCACCACTGCTGGTATGTAATTGATCCCCATCCAGCAACAGCTCAAACCACTCATCGATCAGGTTCTCTGCCTCCTCACCGACAATCCTGCAGAAGGCCGGGTTGACCTGGAGCATGCGCCCCTCGCCATCCAGTACCGCAAGCCCCTCCGAGATTGAATCGATGATCAGCTCCTGCTCCTGATAACTCAGCTCCAGCAGCTGTGCATGGTGGGTAATCTCCTTGCTGAAGCGGGTAAACACCTCTGCCAGACTATTTACTTCAGCCACTTTCGAGTTCGGCAGCATAAAAAGTCCCCGAGACTGCACCGCCTTTTTCAGCTCGATGATCGGGCGGGAGAGTACCCTGGCCTGGCGATAGCTGATAAAGGCAACCAGGATAAACAGCACCACGGCAAACAGGGCCACCTGCAGGTAAAGCTTGCGGATCGGTTTCATCATCTCCTCCCGGTCCTGCTTCACCACCATTCCCCACTTGAGCTGAGGTAGCCAGCGCCAGATGGCATAGGCCTCACGGCAACTCGACTCCAGCACCCAGCCCTCACCGTCGACACCGCTCAGCGCACGGGTCATCGGAAAACGTTGTGGAGAGGATTTTCGCAACTCAATACAGGAGTGATCGGGCTGGCGCTGCTCCAGATTACGGAAGTGGTTGAGGAAGTTGAGTCCGCTGTTGGCATTGCCTCCCCGCCAGTGCGCCATCAGCACCTCACCGGTCTCGCCGAGACCACTGTAGCTCTCCATCAACTTTCTCAAACGCTGCAACGGAAACTCTGCTACCAGGGTACCGATCTGGCGCTTTTGGTATGGAGAGAAGATCGGAGCACCAATCCAGACCCGGGACTCCTCCACCAGATAGCTGAAGCCGTAACGGGATACTTCTACCTCTGCGGTGAGCTGGATCCGCTGCAGCAGATCGAGCAAATCTCCCAGGAAGGCACCCAACTCCTCTCCCTGTAATTCACCATAGCGCTGCTGGTCACCACTCAGCAGCAGGGTCTGATCCAGATCAAAGATAAAGAACTGGTCAATATGGCCACCCAGGATATGGAGATTGCTCTCGAAGTCGACGGACCATAGCGCCTCCATATCCTCACTACCCTGCTGTCGGCTATGCAGCAGCCGCACCAGGTCGCGGCGAAACTTGATGTTATCGGCCACCTCAAGCAGCTGCTCACGCTTCTCCTCATAGAGGGCCAGTACCTGTTTACTGCGAAACTCGGCGTGCTGCTTGAGGGCGTTCTCCACCGTATCCAGCAGCACCTGCTGAGAGACACTATAGACCAGCGTGGCCACCACAAGTGTAGCCACCAGTGCCAGCAGCAGACTGCTGCGAAGCTGGTAAAAGAGCAGCGGATGCGCACTGCGCTGTGAATGGTTGCGGTCCATCCTGGTAACCCTTGCGGCCCCTCGGAAAAGTAAAGAGGCCGTATTGTAACCGTTCTGTAGTCTACAATCCTACAAAATCATCCCAACAACCGTATGTTTTATATAACT
>CAYFNH010000144.1:0-3486 GCA_964344435.1 uncultured Piscirickettsiaceae bacterium
CCCATCCCCAGGCTCTTGCTGCCCATATCACCAATACCAAACTCAACGGTCTGGTAGGCATCTGCCCCGATCTGCAAGGTTGTATTCTTCATGGTGCCGTCGAGCAGGGCGTTGCCATTGAACATGGTGCTCTCGGAGATGCGGTCGATCTCTTGCAGCAGTTGCTGGAACTCAGCATCAAGCGCCTGGCGGTTCTCACCGTCATTGTAGGTGCCGTTGGCAGACTGGATGGCCAGCTCGCGCATCCGCTGTAGAACCGTAGTGGTCTGGTCGAGTGCTCCCTCGGCGATCTGAATCATCGAGATGCCATCGTTGGCATTGCGTACTGCCTGATCCAGTCCTCGAATCTGAGAGGTCATGCGGTTAGCGATTCCCAGTCCGGCAGCGTCATCTTTGGAGCTATTGATCCGCTTGCCGCTGGACAAACGCTCCATAGCCTCGCTCTGCTCACGAACCGCCGTACTGATATGGCGTTGTGAGTTGATAGAAGCGATGTTTGTGTTGATTACCATTGACATGATGTTTCTCCTGGAATATTTCCTTTCGCTATCTCGCTATAACTCTTTCTTCTGTATTGATGAGTTTTGTCGTAACAATTGACGCTTTGGCCCATCAATTCGGTTTGCTGTTTACTTAAGCAATGCTCGTGCCAAAAATGGTCGTCGATGGATTGCTCTTGGTTGATTGGGATAAAGCAAGGGGTGTGCCAATCAATTGACAGGTAAGAAATAAAGTGCTGAGACAGCAGTAAGAGATGCTTTATATAGATAAGCGTTGCCTGAGTACTGAGGCAGGAGGGGCGTGCTTACCTATAATAATGAGTACCTGTTTTCCGAAATAACCGTGTTACGGCACGGCTTGCCGCCGGAGGAAGGTCATCATTGCCGCTGTCTACCTTGTTGTGGGCAAGATGTGTGATTCGCAGCAGTAGTTTAGGGGTAATGTGGGAGCAAGTGATGCTGGTTTGTCTGGTTGGCACACCCTTTGCTTTATATCGTTCAGCCGTTAGGCGTGCTTCCGCCACCATCAATCGGTGGCAGCAGCGACCAACACAATGAATATTGCTAAGGAGAACCCAACAATGGCATACGCAGCAAGAAGAGTAGAAGAGCAGTCTCACTATACCGGCTACTATGGGGATGTAGTGGAACTCGCCCCCCCTCAGGAGGAGGTCAGTTTTACTCCGCACCAGCTAACCCAGATGCTGCTCGATGGCGCTGTCCACTTTACCGGTCAGGTGGTGGAGGCGATTGAGTCTGGCAATGCAGAACGTAGCGACTACTACATTGGTCGTAGTGTGGCGGTGCTGGATGGCCTTTGCGAGAGCCTGAATAGGGAACAGGGTGGTGAGCTGGCAGAGAATCTGGAGGTGGTCTACCTCTATGCCAAGCAGGAGCTGTTCATGGCGAAAGAGCGTGGTTCATCTGAGACCTTGAGGAAGGTGGTTGAGCATATCACCGGAGTTGCGGAGTCCTGGCGCAAGATTGCCTGATGATTGTTGGCTGGCTGTGTTTGGCACAGCTCATGCAGTCGACGGGAGCTGAATTTTAGAAAAAAGTGATTTTTTTCTAAAGATGATCGATTCGAGGTCGATATCTCTATCAGATAACTTTTTTCAAGCCATTATCTGGCTTGGCCTGTTCCATAAGTTGAATATGGAGTAGGGGAAAATAGGTGGATTTGATAGAGGATATGACCATGGATATGATGAAAGCCGTTGAGAGTGCAGTGATGAGTCCAGCTCTCTCCTCTGTTTCAGAGGCAAGCAGGCCAGTGGCAACGGATCTGCATGTGGTAGACAACCCAGTGATTGCAGAGATGGAGGCGATCACGCCAAAGCAGGTGGAGCAGGCGGTTGAGAAGATTAACCATTTTTTCAATAAAACCGACTACGGCCTCAACTTCTCTGTGGACAGCGAGACCGGAAAGCAGATGATCAAAGTGACCGACCGCGAGAGTGGGGATGTGATTCGTCAGCTTCCCTCTGAGGCGATGCTTAAGCTCTCCAGGGCGGTGGGTGATCTGCAGGGAATGTTACTGAAAGAGGTGGTTTGATTACCATGTTGTTGAATCAAGTGTTACAGCTCAGTGAGCAGATGCTCGAACTGATTCAGTCCGAAGATGGATTGAGTCAACTGGATCGGCTTGAAACACTGGAACAACAACGTGTCGCTCTTTTAAAGCAATATTCCGATCAGTCTGGTGTCGGTGAATTACCACAATCGGATGTAGAGCCACTGCAACAGATTGGTCAGCTGAGTAGTGCCGTTGAATTGGCGGCAAAAAACATAAAGAATGGCCTGCGAACCCAATTGATTGGAAACAGAAAAAACCAGAAAAATATAATGGCCTATGGTTAACCTTTAGCACCTTCCTCCTGGCAGGGGGAAGGCTGGGATGGGGGTTGAGTGTGAAACGCATAAGTAAGCACAGTCTCTAATCTCCCTCTCCCTGGCAGGGAGAGGGCAGGGGTGAGGGTCGAAACTTGAAGTAAGCACAGTTCCATAAATTCAACAGAAAGCCCTGCATAACAACTATGCAGGGCTTTCTGTTTTTCTCTGTAACGCTATAAAAAATATAACAAAAACTCCTAAAGAACAGGCTGGTTTTGTCGTTAACCTCAATGTAAGTAATCTGTTTCAGACTACTTGCAAAATAAAAAGTAGTGAAGGTAGAGACAAAACAATGACCAGAAAATCAGCAGCAAAATTCTACACGCAGGTCGGTACACAGACCACGCTTGAGAATGCCTCTCCCTACAAGTTGATTCTGATGCTTTACACCGGCGCACAAGAGCGCTTGGCGATTGCAAAGGGTCACATGGAGCGGGGCAATATCGAGGGTAAAAGTGACCGTATCAACTCGGCCATTCGTATTATCGAAAGTCTTCGTAATAACCTCGACTTTGAAAAAGGTGGGGAGATCTCGGTAAATCTGGATGCGCTCTATGAATATATGCTTCTACGTCTGGTGCAGGCCAATGTCAAGAATGATCCCGCCATTATTGATGAGGTGCTGGATCTCATTCGTGAACTGGCCGCAGGCTGGAGTGGAATCAAGGATCAGGTTGAAAAATAGTGTGGTTTTGTTCTAAAGGTATGTTGGCGGTTGTCGCTAACAGTTTTGTAATGAAGTTGTAGTGAAAGGGTTTTCAAAATTTTAGTGATTAGAATTTTTTGAAAAATCTTTTTATTCGTAAATTTGGTGAAATGCCTGGAAGCCATTAAGCGGTACAGGTTTAAGTTAAGGAGAAAAATCATGTCAATGATGATTAACACAAATGTGGCATCTCTTAATGCGCAACGGATGGTGGGTTCAGCTGTTCGCGACCAGGCGACTGCCATGGAGCGCTTGTCCAGTGGTCAGCGTATCAACAGTGCTGCAGATGATGCGGCGGGTTTGGGTATTGCCAACAGCATGACCTCACAGATTCGAGGTCTGGATCAGGCAGTACGTAACGCCAACGATGGTATGTCGATGATTCAG
>CAYFNH010000145.1:0-3416 GCA_964344435.1 uncultured Piscirickettsiaceae bacterium
CCGTTATTAGTAACCAATTGAATTTATTTGATTAAACGTTGGGACACCAGTGATAACGAATGTTCATGGGAGGATCGAGTATAGAGGGCCAGACTCATTCCGTGCAAGCGATGGGTTTGAAAACAGCCTGTAACCACAAAAAAGGCGAGACCAGATTGGCCTCGCCTCTGTCACACGAATACCGGTTATTGAAACTAGAAACGGTAATTGGCCTTGAGCCAGACAGTACGCCCTGGTTCATTGACCTGCGCTGTATTCCCAAAGGTATCTGAAGGATTGAGATGATCCGCATAGGTTCTGTCAAACAGGTTGTCAATGCCAAACTTCAATTCGGCATCTCCTTGCAGCGGACGTGTACCATATAGATCGACCACGCCGTACCCACCGGTCTCACCTACATCGATACCATTATCTGTGTCGACACGATCCTGATTATCAGCAAAGCGCAGGCGTGTACCCAGATCCCATTCAGCCATCGCATAGTCGAGAGAGACTACCCCATTCAACGGTGCAATCTGCCCAATAGCACGAGACTCCGTATCATTGGTCGCATGAACGAAGGCGAGATTTGCCGTCAATGAGAGGTTATCGGTGAGAGCACGATTCCCCCCCACCTCATACCCCCAGAAGGTGGCATCGACATTCTTGTACAGATCCGTCGTATTGGCATTAACTGTAGCCTGATACTTCAGAATATAGTCGCTGACATCATTGTAATAGACACTGCCGTTCCACCCCCAGCCTGACACCTTACCCTCTGCACCCAGCTCGATCTGATGGTGTTTTTCTGGATCAAGTCCCGGGTTCCCGATCATGTTCCACTTCGCCATCATCTTGCGATTGGCATTAAATCGCTCGGTGGCATCTGCAGTACGAACACTACGACTTAATGCAACATAGACATTGGAACCATCTTTCTGCTTTCGACTCCAGTTCACGAAGCCACCTACATTGTGCTCTTCATCCGCATTGGCCGCAGTCAGACCGTAGGCATCGGTATAGGCACTGTCTGCACTTTTCGAACTGCCACTATAATCTGTCACACTGGTTGCCGCCTTATCGGCATGAGGATCCACATAGTCATAGCGCAGACCATAGGCAAGACTATCCTTCTCATCAAGTGAACGCTCAGCCTCGGCAAACAGACTGCGCTGGTCGATATGTGCATCCGGCCAACCATAGCTTGAAAGCGTAGTTGCCGTCGAAGCAGCAGCCGCATTGGCATACAGCATTGAATCCCGATTCTGATTCTTGAAATCAACGCCCACACTCCATTCAGTCTCACCCACCTGTATCAGTCGGCTCAATTTTCCACCCACGGTATCAGAGTTGGTGATATGCCGCATTGGCATTGTGGTACCGGACTTGGTTCGCAAGGTGTAGTTATCCATATCATGGTCTACCTGTGTGCTATACAGCTCAACATCCACTGCTCCCTGGTATTTGACACGGATCGCATCATTCACCGTCTCCGGGGTATCCATTCCTGAACCCGCAAACAGCACATCCTCCTCTCGATTGTGCTCCAGTCCAACCTCAACCATGCCATCCTGAGCTGTTTCAAAACCAGCCGTAACCGTGGCATGGCGGTTCTTGAAGCCTGACCGTACCGATGTCCCATCACCATCCTCATAATCGTTGGCATCCGCGACAACCCCACCCAGTCGCAAGAACCCCTGCTCCATACCAAAGGTTCCGTCGGCATAGACCTTCTTGAAGTTGCCATTATCCTTGAAGCTGACACCTGCCTTGCCCTGCTTTTCTCCTGCAGCAAGCGGTTGGGTTTCACGGTCAAACAATATCGTTGCACCCGGTGCACCGGCACCATAGATCACACTCTGTCCACCCTTGAGGATAGTCACCTTGTCATAGGTCTCCAGTGCTGCATACGAGCTGGGTGGATCCATCCGGTTGGGACAGCCACCATGCAGAAAAGCACCGTCCAGTAGAATATTCAGTCGCTGCTGATGCTGACCACGGATATAAGGGTCAAACCCATGTCCACCCTTGTGACGAACCGAGATACCGTTGATGTTTTTCAATAACTCACCACCATCCGCAGTGGCCCCCAGTCCGGAGAGCTCCTCTGCATCCAGTGGCCCACCCGCCAATGCCTTGCTGGAGGAGACCGGGGCCGAACCTTCGACCAGAATCTCAGCCATCACGCGCCCGTCGGCCTGTGCAACCTGTCCATGAATGGCGAAAAGGATCGCCATACTGAGTGAAGTTTTCTTCATTACATTTTCCTTAACAATAATTAACAAGGTCTCGATGACTCCTGAATCGAGGCCACTTAGGGAGATTGGGTGGCAAATGCCAGTCGGCTGATTCCGCTGGCACGCACCGTTGAAAGTAGTTGGGCAACTGACTGGTAATCGGTTGCGGCATCGGCTCCGATCCGCACCACCAGATCCGGGCTCTCTGCCGCCTCTGCCTGGAGCTGTTCGGTAAGCTGGTCGGGATAGGTTGGCGTGCCCTTGAAGTAGAGCTGTCCCTGCTCATTCAGCGTAAGGTCAACCACGACCGGATCGCTATCTGTCTTTGCCGAAGCTCTGGGAAGGTCAACCCGGATCGACTGCGAGAACATCGGCGCAACAATGATAAAGATCACCAACAACACCAGCATTACATCCACCAGCGGGGTGACATTGATCTCGGAGAGCGGGGCCTCATGATTACCGCTATTGAGATGAACGGCCATCTTATTGCCCCCCCTGCTGAAGCAAACGGTCGGAGAGGTCACGCAGGTTGCTGGCCATCACGCTGCTGATTCGTCGCAACCAGCGCACCAGCAGATTGTAGGCGGCCGCAGCCGGAATCGCCGCAAACAGACCGACCGCCGTAGCGACCAACGCCTCGGAGACCGGGCCGGCCACCATATCCATCGTCAACATGGTGCTACCACCCAGTGACTGTAGCGCGTGCATGATCCCCCAGACGGTGCCCAACAGACCGATAAAAGGGGCGCTGTTACCGATGATGGCGAGCAGAATCAATCCATTCTCCAGCTCAATACGCTGCTCTTCGAGGAACTGCTCTGCCTTGCGATCCAGGTGCAGTTTGTCAGCCTCTTGATCTAGCCAATGTTGTTGCGAAGCACTGTTGTAGAACGCGTCAGTCAGGGCTCCTTGAGGGAGCTCTACGTCAGTAGCTTGCGCAACACGCAACCAGCGGCGCAATTTCCACTCACGCCGCAGCACGCCACGGTACTGGATCAGTTTGTAGACAATCACACTCCACCCCATCACCGACATCGCAATCAATAATACGAACACTGAGCGGATCAGCAGATCTGCATCCCCCCACCAGTGGGTCCAAAGTGAGTTTTCAACCATGATCTTGCTCCTGTTTCATAACTAATTTCCTGAATCCGTGACTTCAAACTTGAAGCCATCCAACCTCTGGGCAAAACCTGC
>CAYFNH010000146.1:0-2131 GCA_964344435.1 uncultured Piscirickettsiaceae bacterium
TCGGCTTAATTTATATCTCAAAAAACAGTCTGTCGATCAGGCCGAAAAGAGTATTCAATATCTCAAGGAGCAGTTGGCTACCACCAGTGTGGTCGATATGCAGCAAATCCTCTATCGGCTGATCGAGAAGCAGAGTAATACGATCATGTTGGCCAATGTCCAGGAAGAGTTTGCCTTTCGGGTGATTGACCCTGCTGTAGTACCCGAGGTGCGTAGTAAGCCCAAGCGTAAGCTCATTGTGGTGCTTGGAGGGGTGTTGGGTGGCATGTTTTCGGTATTTCTGGCTTTTTTTCTCAATTTTCTGAGTAATCAGCGGGAAGAGGCAGAAATGGATGTAGCAAGGTAGTATGTGATGAGTGATATTTTCAAGTTTGTAAAACTGTCGGGTACCATTTTACTGATTTTCTCCGTTCTGATGGCACGGGTTGAGGCTGCTCCGTCAGCTGAGCAGTTGCGCCAATTCCAGAGCTTGCCCCCTGAACAGCAAGCAGCTCTTAAAGAAGCCTATTTGGGTAAGAATAAAGCACAGCCGTCAGTGCAGCAGCTGGAGGTTCCCACGGTTGTGGTACCCAGGCAGTTGACGGAGTCCAAGGTGGAGCAGGCCGCAAAGGCTTCTGCCGATGTGGTAACCCTGGAGGAGAAGAAAGAGGAGAAGCGCCTCAAAGAGAGGTTGGAACAGTTTGGTTACGACCTTTTTGCGGGCAATACGACCACCTTTGCACCAGTTTCAGATATTCCGATTCCCTCGGAATATGTGGTTGGTCCGGGCGATACGCTGCAAGTGTTTCTCTATGGTAAAGAGAGTGCCGAGTACGCACTGCAGGTGAATCGTGAAGGGGTATTGAGTTTTCCCGGGATCGGTCCGATCCAGGTGGCCGGGATGCGTTTTGATGAACTCAAAAACAGTTTACTGGAGCGGATCAACCAACAGATGATAGGAGTACGTGCCACGATCACTCTGGGTCAGCTCCGCTCTATCCGGGTATTTGTACTGGGGGATGTTCAGCGCCCAGGGTCGTATACAGTCAGCGCCCTTTCCACCATGACGAATGCACTCTTTGTCAGCGGTGGTATAACGAAGATCGGCTCACTGAGAAATATTCAGCTCAAACGCAAGGGAAAGGTGGTTACCTCACTGGACTTATATGATCTCTTGTTGCGAGGGGATACCAGTAAGGATACCCGTATTCAGCCAGGGGATGTACTGTTTGTACCGCCTGTAGGCCGAGTGGTTGGGGTTGGTGGAGAGGTGCGACGCCCTGCACTGTATGAAATCAAACATGAGAAAAGCCTGTCTGATCTGCTGAAGATGGCAGGAGGTCTGTTGCCAACAGCAGACCTGGAGAGTGTGCAGGTAGAACGTATCAACGCATCAGATGAACGTGTACTGCGAGATCTGAGTTTGCACGCGCCGAAGGCCGGTGAGATGGTTTTGCAAAACGGAGATATTGTTCGTGTCTATTCCGTGCTGGAGAAGATGGAGCAGGTTGTTGAGCTAACAGGGCACGTACAACGCCCTGGTGGTAGTGAGTGGTTTGAAGGAATGCGGGTTAGTGACTTGTTGCGCTCTAGCAGAGACCTGTTGAGAAAGGCGGATCTGGAGTACCTGTTGATCAAACGAGAGCAGCCTGCAACCGGAAAAATCGAGGTGCTGACAACCAGTCTGACAGAGGCGTGGCAAGCTACAGGTGGAAAGGCAGACTTGCTATTGATGCCTAGAGATCAGGTTACCGTACTTCCATTGGGAAAGGGGCGTAGTGAACCACTGGATCAGTTGACCGCACTGTTGAGGTTGGAGGAGCGTTACGGTGATCCGGCGCGCGTGGTCTCGATCTATGGCAATGTTCGCTATCCTGGCGAGTATCCTTACCGACAGAAGATGCAAATTCATGATCTGGTGCGTGCTTCCATGGGGGTCTTGCCAAAGACAGATATGGAGTATGCACTGCTGCGTCGTGAGGTTGGTGAGGCGAGAGCACTGGAGGTGCACTCTTTCTCATTGAGAAAGGTAATGCAGGGGCAGAGTGAGCAAATTTTACAACCAGGAGACAAGTTGCTAATCCTCTCTGCAGAGCAAGAGCAAGAGCAAGAGCAAGAGCAAGAGCAAGAGCAAGAGCAAGAGCAAGAGCAA
>CAYFNH010000146.1:2231-3313 GCA_964344435.1 uncultured Piscirickettsiaceae bacterium
AGAGCAAGAGCAAGAGCAAGAGCAAGAGCAAGAGCAAGAGCAAGAGCAAGAGCAAGAGCGCCAAAAGAGCCGTTCGGAGTTGGTGGGTGATTTGATCCAGGAAATGCGGGCACAGGCAACCCATCAGTACCCAGCTCCGGTCGTCCGTATAGGTGGAGTGGTTAAGTTTGCTGGTGATTACCCACTGGAACCGGAGATGACACTTCAGCAGTTGGTTGCAGCAGCAGGGGGCTATCAGGAGTCAGCCTATACCCTTGAGGCAGAGCTGACACGTCGAGAGGTAGTCGATGGTAGTTATCGAGATATTTCCCATCAGATCGTTCGTTTGGGCGAGCATGAGGGAGAAGCTGGTGATATTGTGTTACAGCCGCATGACTTCCTCAATATTCGTAAGCTGCCACTGTGGGATGAACGAGAATTTGTCACCATAGAAGGCGAAGTTCAGTTTCCCGGCACCTACCCGGTCTCAAGAGGGGAGACGTTGTTCGATCTAATGCAGCGTGCAGGTGGCTTGACTCAGTACGCCTTTCCGCAAGGCGCTGTCTTTATGCGTGAAACACTCAAGAAACGTGAACAGAAAGAGATGGATGCCGTTGCGGATCGTCTGCAGAAACAGATTGGTGCGCTCTCTCTGGAAGGGGGAGAGAAAAAGGAGGCCAACACAGCTGAACTGGCGATGGCAAAAGAGCTGGTGAAACAGTTGCGTGATACTAAAGCATTGGGACGTTTGGCGATTGATCTTGAGCTGTTGCTGGAGGGGGGAGAGAGTAGTTTGGTATTGAGTGGCGGAGATCATCTGGTGGTTCCCTCACGTTCACAGGAGGTAACTGTGCTGGGCGAGGTATTTCACCCAACCTCGCACCTGTTTGAGGCGGGTAAAAACCGTCTCGACTATGTTAACCTCAGTGGTGGTGCTACCAAGCTAGCCGATACCAGTAATGTCTATGTGGTTAGGGCCAATGGCAAAGTGCTGGCAGCCAAACGAATTGCCTGGTTCCGTGCGGCACATGATGAAGAGATTGGGCCGGGAGATACCGTGGTGGTACCACTGGATGTCAGGCCAACAACCTTTATGGGAGATC
>CAYFNH010000147.1:0-3300 GCA_964344435.1 uncultured Piscirickettsiaceae bacterium
CTTGTTCAACAACAGGATAAGATCGCGGCTGCGCGCAATCTATCCTTATTCGTTGGGTGATAATTTAGTCCATCCTGCTGAGGTTATCCTGCCCGCCTCATCTTATCCAGCAGATTCTGCCCCAATTCCGGCAACTGTGAGATCTCGTTGAAGTGCTCTGCCTTGCAGAAGGCTCCAGCCAGTTTTGACAACTGGGGATAGCCAAAGCTGCCACCAATCCCCTTGATGTTATGGGCCACCTTTCCAGCCTGTTCCCACGCCTGTTGGGATAGCGCCGATGCAAACTCCTGCTTGAGCTCCTGGATACGATCGTGAAAAATCTCCATCAGCTCATCATCCACTCCCTCCACTACCGTTGGTGCCTCTATTTTCGGCTGACTGATTGTTGCGTGAACGGGAAGCGCTCCACTGCCGAGAGCCCTCCTCTTGTTCTCCACCCACTGGGTATCGAGCATATGAACAAGCTGGCGAATCTGTATTCTGGAGAAAGGCTTCTCCACATAAAGTACGCCGTAGTGGAGTTTTTCATTGATCTGCTCGATGGCAACATCGGAAAAGGCAGTGACAAAAACGATATAGATATCGGGATCCAACTGGCGAATCTTCTCGGCTGTCTCCAGTCCACTGATCCCGGGTGGCATCCTCATATCGAGAATGGCAACGGAGTAGGGTTCTGCACGTTCCATCGCCTTTTTCACCATCTCGATAGCAGCCACCCCCTGTTGTGCCAGTGAGATGGTAAAACGGGCACCCTCCTCTTTATTGTTTGAGATACCCTCCGTAAGCTCACAGAGTTCATCCAGTTCGGAGTGTCTGTTTGCAGCTGTACCGAGTACCGCTGTGTAGAGCTCCAGTATGGCGGGTTCATCATCTACCGCCAGTATTCTGCCGCCAGTTGGTCCTGAGGAGTCTTCAGGGAGAGATTCCATCACTTGCGCCGAATCCGGCATAGTCTGGTTCTGCTCCGGCTTGAGGTAACGCGCCACCACCTCCTGCAGTGCCCGCTTGTCGATCGGTTTGGAGAGAAACTCCGTACAACCGGCAGCTCTGAACAGCTGCTTGTGCTTTTGCATCACATTGGCAGTGAGGGCGACAATGGGGGTGTTGTTACCCATCTTGCGCAGCAGATCAGTAGCCTCCAGCCCGTCCATCTCCGGCATCTGCATATCCATCAGGATCAGATCGAAGTCATCCTCCGATGCCTTGGTAAGCGCCTCGGCACCATTGTTGGCGATGGTAACCGTGGCTCCCATTGACTCCAGCAGTTTACGCTCCAGCATCTGCAGTTCCGGGGTATCCTCTGCCACCAGAACCTCCCCCCTGAAACGGGTTACGGCTGTATGCTGTTGTGCCTTGTGTGCCACAACCGGATCTGCAAACAGGTCACTCTCTTCATAGGGGAGCCTCAACTCAAAGCGTGAGCCTTTGCCCTCTTCACTCTCCACACTGACCTCACCGCCCATCATCTCTGCCAGAGATTTGGAGATGTGCAGACCCAACCCGGTGCCTCCAAAACGTCGGGAGGTACCACTGCTGGCCTGCTCAAAGGGCTGGAACAGACGATCAATCACCTCTTGCGACATACCGATACCGCTATCCTCTACCGCAAAGCAGAGCAGCTCCCCCTCCCGCCAGCTACTGAGTTTGACACTACCCTCCTGGGTAAACTTGATCGCATTGCTGATGAAGTTGAGAAGAATCTGGGTAATACGCTTGTCATCCCCCCAGAGCTGGAAAGCAGAACTGACCCGCTGTTCAACCTCAAACTGTAGACCCGCATCCCTGGCCCTGGCTGCAAAGGTGGTCTCGATATGCTCATACAGTTCGGCAAGATCATAGGGGGCGTAGTCGATCTCGAACTTGCCCGCCTCGATCTTGGAGAGATCGAGAATATCATTGACCAAGGAGAGCAGGTTGTTTCCCGAAAGATCGATAGTCTGTAGCAGCTTCTCTTGATCTGTCGTTAGACTGCTTTGTTTCAGAAATTCTGCTGACCCAATAATTGCAGTCAGCGGGGTACGCAGTTCGTGACTCATCGAGGCAAAGAAGTTGTCCTTGGCCTGGTGGCTCTGCTGTAGCTGCTGCTGGGTTCTGTCCAGTGCCGTCATCAACTGGGCAAACTCACCACAGTCATCACACCCAATGGACTGATTGAAATCCCCCGCACCAAGACGCTCAAGCAAGGAGATCCCATGCTGTATCTGCGTCACCCATCGACGCCCGTTCCCAACCGCCACTCCGACCACAATCGCCAAGCTCAGCAACAGCAATAGTGATATAAAAACAACCTCCCGGTATTGCATCTGCAACTCCACCTGCTGAAAAACCTCTATCGAGAGGAGAGTCAGTGCCTCAACCGGTTTGCTTGCCTGAGCAAAGTAGCGCTCCGGGTCATACTGGAGCTGATCCGTATCCAGTATCTCCCACTCCACTAGGTCACGCACCTGCTGTAGTGCATTGACGATCTCGAACAGTATGGTGCGTTCCCTTCCCCCCAGTTGATCCTGATACACATCCAGTGAACTACGCAGTTGGGTGAACCCATCCCTCACACTCCAGAGCTGACGCTGAACCGGGTTGCGATAACGCTCATCACAGCTTTGCATTCGATCGGGCCGGTGCAGTGCGCAGGAGAGATAACCGGCCCCATACCCCCGCAACTGTGCCAATATCTCCTTGAAGTGGGGAATCTCCTCCATCAGAAGATACGCACCACCCTGTCCATACGGGACGGTATGTAACGCTATGCTATTGAGGTGAGCAATGAGATCACTGAGCTGGGCAAAGTCGAGTGGGGTATCTTCTCTCTGCTGCCAGAGGGCAATAACTCGCGCCAGTTCACCGCTACCTTTTACCAACGATCCCTGTGGAAGCAGGCCGAGCTGAGCCTCCAGCAGCACAAGCAGCTGTCCAATTTCACTGGCGGTGGTATCCAGCGTAGCCTGCAGCCGGGGGGCTGGATTGTCCTGGTTACGAACAATCTCACGCAGACCACGATATCTGCCGAGTTGATCAATGGTTTGATAGAGATCCGGCAGCAGCTGAATCGACTGGAGTTTGTCCTCTACAGAACGGATATTCTTGTATGCCTGTTCACCTAGGTAGAGCACGGCTACCAGCAGTGGCAGCATCAACAACACACCCGATATCAGTAGTGAACGGGCAATGCTGCCGTTTGTAAAGCTTACGGTACGCCTCATTTCTGTACTGCCTGTTGATACTTCTGCGGCAGCTTGAAGATAGCAACCATATTGGTCAGCTCATCTGCCTGGTTGTTGAGCTGCTCACTGGCTGCTGCGG
>CAYFNH010000148.1:0-3292 GCA_964344435.1 uncultured Piscirickettsiaceae bacterium
AGAGAATATATAGGTGTTACCGGTTTAGTGGAGTGAAATCTCCAGTGTAATCGGCTCGAACTCTGTTTTCTGCAGGCGATAGCCAGCCATCTCCATCACCCCTTCGGTGTTGAGTGAGATCACCAGATAGAGCACTTCCGGGTAGTTGGCATCGGACAGGTCTGTGGCAGAAGGGGCTGCCGGAGCATCGGGATGGGAGTGGTAGATGGCCCAGAGCTGCTCGCCGCGATCACGCATTTCGCGCATCGCTTCAATCTGCTGTTGTGGTGCCATCTCGAACCGCTTGCCGGGTTCGCTGGCAATGTTGTCGACCGGGATCAGACGGAGAGGGTTTCCGTCTGTTGCGGCAATCAGCCCGCATACCTCGCGCTCGGGTGTTCTCTGTGCTTCACTCAGTAGCTGTATCGTCAGATTCCTTGGCAGGTACTCCTTCACACGCTATCTCCTTCTATGGTGCCCACTACAAACAGGGCAGTGCGGGTCTTTTGGCAGCTTCATCGTGCGCCACTCCATGGAAAGTGCATCGAGTAGCATCAGTTTACCGTTGAGGCTCTGCCCGATCCCGATGATGATCTTCATCGCCTCCAGTGCCTGCATACTGCCGATGATGCCGACCAGTGGGGCGAGTACGCCGGTCTGGGTACAGGTTTCGTCGAGCTCATCACCTCCCTTGTAGAGGCACTGGTAGCAGGGCTCGTTCTCCAGGTCCGCTCTGAAAACAGAGATTTGCCCCTCCATGCGGATCGCAGCACCTGAGACCAGCGGTGTGCGCTGTGCAACGCAGAGGCGATTAACCGCAAAACGGGTGGTGAAGTTGTCGCTGCAGTCGAGCACCAGATCCACCTTGGCAATCACCTCCCCCATCTCTTCTTCGGAAAGTTTACGGTCAATGGTGGTGACCTGGATCTCCGGGTTGAGTTTCAGCAGGGTGTCGCGGGCAGACTCCACCTTGGGGCGCCCGATATCATCGGTAAAATGGACAATCTGCCGCTGCAAGTTGGACAGATCTACCGTATCAAAGTCGGCCAGAGTTAGGTGACCGATGCCAGCTGCAGCCAGATACATTGCAGCGGGAGCACCGAGTCCACCCATACCGATGATGAGTATGTGTGCATCAAGCAGCCGCTCCTGCCCCTCTGCACCCACCTGGGGAAGCATAATCTGGCGGCTGTAGCGAAGTAGGGTATCGTCGTTATCGAGGGTCATTGAAAGATCTCCAGAATGGCGGAAACAGGATCCTGGATAAACTGTGCAATTGCATCTTGATGCTGACGGATAAGCTGCTCAATTTCGGTTACTCTGCAGTTTCCAATCCTGAGCCAGACCACTTTTGGAGGAGGGCCTGACATGGTCACCAGATCGTTGAAATCAGCATCTTTTGTGATGATCGTAAAGTGGCCGGTTTTTGCATAATCCCAAATTTCGGTATCCTCTTTCTGTTCAAGGGAGCAGGTTCGAACATGAGTCGAAGCTGGAAAAATGTCCTGAATCAGTGCAGGGATGCGATAGGAGAGGTTCTCGTCAAACAGCAGCCTCATGCGCAGGCGGCAATCTTGTGTGATTTGTCTGCGGCATAGGAGAGTGCTGCCAGGATGTCTTCCTCATGCAGCTCCGGGAAATCGAGCAGAATTTCATCATGTGACATTCCATCAGCCAACATATTGAGAATGTCATAGACCGTAATGCGCAGTCCACGAATACAGGGTTGGCCGGAACGCTTTCCCGGCTGCAGCGTGATCAGTTTGTGATAATCGACCATAGCAGCTATTAAACCACCGTTTGGGCAAGGCTGCCATAAGTGATCCGTTCCACTCCTCCCAGGTCGCATTGAGTAGCAATATTCTGGTAGTGATACTGTTCAAACAGAGAGCGTACCGCGTTTCCCTGATCATATCCATGCTCGACCAGTAGCCACCCATCTGGTTTGAGATGGTGAACGGCATTGGCAATGATCAGACGCAGATCGTCTAATCCATCGTTACCGGAGGTGAGGGCGCTGTCTGGTTCGAAGCGAACATCCCCCTGAGCAAGGTGGGGATCCCCCGTTGCGATATAGGGGGGGTTGGAGAGGATCAGGTCAAAAGTCTCGCCCCGCAGTGGCTCGAACCAGGAGCCGTGGCGGAAAGCGATATTGTTGATCGCATGTGTGGTTGCGTTCTCCTGAGCCACGGTCAGTGCTGCTTCAGATCGGTCGCTGGCGATCAATGTGGCCTTGGGGCGCTCACTGGCAATAGCCAGGGCAATGGCCCCGGTGCCGGTGCCGAGATCGGCAATCTGCCACGGTTGGTCGATAGGGGTCAGCGAAAGTGCCTGCTCCACCAGCAGTTCGGTCTCCGGGCGTGGGATCAGAGTATCTGCCGTCACCTTGAGGTCAAGCGTCCAGAAAGACTGCTTCCCCAGAATGTGGGCAATCGGCTCGCCCTGCTGACGGCGCTGGGTCAATGCCTCAAAGAGACTGGCCTCTTCAGCAGTGATCGTCTTATCTGGCCAGGTGTGGAGCCAGGTGCGGTTTTTGTCGAGGGTGTAAGAGAGCAGTAGTTCGGCATCGATTTGTGCCGTGTCGCTGGAGAGTTGTGCTCGGCCCCATTTCAGCACCCCTTTAATTGGGGTCAGTTCTTTCAAGTAAACACCCCCTAACCAGTTGTTTGCACAGCAGCAGCCTCATCTGAAACAAGCACCATCCCCATCTCTTTGGCTCTACGCTGAAGATTCTTCATCATTCGCTCCCTGTGCTCCTGTTCATAGTATTTCTCACCATAATCTACATACTCCTTCCCATGCTTGAGCATGCTGTAAATCAATCGTGCCAGTTTATGCGCTGCTGCAGTGATAGCCTTCGGTGAGCCATGGCGTGCTCGCATTTTTCGATAATATCCACCCAAATAGCTCTTTGAATTCGAGAGCGTATAGGATGCCATACGCAGTGCTTGTGCTGCTGGATTGACCACTCTGTCCGTTTTGCTACTGAGTATTTTTCCACCGGATATTTTGTTGTTTGGTGCGAGGCCAAGCCAGGAGGAGAATGGCTTTTCTGTTCTCCATTTTCCCATATCTGTACCGACCTCAGAGATCACTTTCAGTGCTGTCAGTTCATTGATGCCATCGATTTGAGTCAAGTCGACTCCAGCCATTTGGAATAGCTGTTCCCGTACATTAAAAGCTGGAGCTTGCTGTGTCTTCTTGCAGCTGGCAGCGGGGAGATCTTTCAGTTCTCCTATAGAATCAAATTGCTGAATCTGTTGTTCCAGCGCCTGATCACACTCGGAAATCTGTTGTTGGTAG
This sequence comes from uncultured Piscirickettsiaceae bacterium, assembly GCA_964344435.1. Lineage (GTDB taxonomy): Bacteria > Pseudomonadota > Gammaproteobacteria > Thiopontia. The sequence goes on from CAYFNH010000148.1 coordinate 3,283, forward strand.
AAGTCATACA
>CAYFNH010000149.1:0-3290 GCA_964344435.1 uncultured Piscirickettsiaceae bacterium
CGTAGGTAGTTCGGGTTCTTCAGAGGAAGGAGTACCCACTGGCTTCGTAGGTAGTTCGGGTTCTTCAGAGGAAGGAGTACCCACTGTCTCCGTAGGTAGTTCGGGTTGTTCAGAGGAAGGCGTACCCACTGTCTCCGTAGGTAATTCGGGTTGTTCAGAGGAAGGCGTACCCACTGGTCCGGTAGATGACTTGGTGTTTTTCTGGGTAGAGGCAATCCTGAGTGGCTCAGATGTTTCAGTAGTGGGAATGGTTGGTTTTTCAGTTTGTTCTGCTGTTTTAGCTGTAGTACTAGTAGACACAGCAGGTTGTTTAGGCGCTGTATCTGGGAGGGTAGAACCAATGGAGGGGGCTGTTTGTTTTGGTGGTGTGGTACCTGTTCCAGTGGGGGAAGCTGGTTGTTCTGTGAAAGGGGTGTCTGCCCCTATAGGTGGGACGGGTAGGTTGATGTTGTTTGTTTGATATTCTGGTGTCGAATCCAGTAGATTGGTTATTCCGGTTATTGTAGAGGTGGACTTCTTTCCCTCCTCCACTATGTTTGGCTGGCTTTCCGTAGTTGGAGGAGTCGTTTGGCTGGATAAGGTGCTACTTTTTTCTATAGAGCCCTCTTTTAAACCAAAGCCTGTGGGGGCTGTTGTTGAGGTTTTAGTGGGATCAAGAGCTAACGACCCAGTAATGGATGTTGGTACTGTAATAAGGCTTGGTATGCTTCCAGTGTTTGAAGTAGAAAAAGGATCCACAATAGGGGTAGGGTGTGGAAGTGTAATAGGTGAACTAATGGTGCCTGGTGGGATTGTAGTGAGGGAATAATTTTTATTAGCCTCAGGAAAACCATAGGGAAGAGGTACTGGTGTAATGGGTTCGGGGGCTGGATTGAATTTGGCTTCAGCGATGAGTTGAAGGTTTTCGAGGCTGACTGAGCCAGCTGGATCGGTAAAAATATCTGTCAAATCGTAGCGTTGCTGGTGCCCTGCTGCAGAGTCAATGATTGGAGTGGTTGTGTCCCAGGCATGCGTTGTCAGACTGTATTCCCCAGCCTGGTGATCGAGGTGTTCAGCATAGCGAATACGCACATCATTGGAGTTGGGGAGTAATAATGCACTACTTACCGATAGTGGTCCCATGTCACTCCAGCTTCTCCCGTTGTTGACAGAAAATTGCCATTTCCCACTATATCCCTCAATGGATCCAGTTATAGCAATGCCTTCGACAGGTGGTGGAATAGTATCTACATCCTTGATTGGCATCTGAATGATTTGATCATGGACTCCACTGCCATAGGCATGGAGAACAGTTTCATCGAAGAAAATATCATTGTTATTGAGTAGTATCGGCGGATCATTGACTGGGGCGATATTGATTCGAATACTGTGATCATTGGTGCCCTTGTAGTCATCGTGGACACGGATGATGAATAGTTCAGAGGTGTCTAAATTCGGTTTGGGGGTATAGGTGATAGTGTTGTCACTGTTGAGGGTAACTGTGCCACCGGAATAGGGTTGTTGATGAATGCTCCAAGAGAACTGGTTGCTGTCGATGTCGGTTGCACTCAGGGGCAGTGTGACAGGAGTATCCTCAGTGGTTGTCACCATATCGTCCATGGTAATCACCGGGTTATCATTGGTTCCGCTGATGGTGATGGTTGCACTCTGCTCCTCTGATAAGGCAGTATGAGGGTCGATAACCCGATAATGCACCACGCCAGTGGCTGTTTTTCCAACAGCCAGAGCATCCAGATCCAGTTGCTCAATGGTATAGCTGCCGTCCTGAAGGATGGTTAATGTAATCTCAGCGCTCTGTTCAATATTATTGATATCGGTGTAATGCACTGTAGTGGTAAATGGATCACCTACTGCCACCTCGGCATTCTCTGCACTGCGAATTGATCCGATTGTCAGAGTGTTGTCGAGGTTATCGATGTCAGTAGCATTGGATAGCAAATTGCTGCTGATAGCAGAAACCTCATGGCCGGCCTCAAGCTGATCCTCATCCAGGGAGATGCTGCCTGGAGTGAGCAGTGGCGCATCGTTGCTGCCCGATATGGTGATGGTTGCAGTCTCATCACCGGACAGTGCATCGGAGTCATCCTTTACCTGATAGCGGAAGCTCCCTTCGGCAGTACCACCAACTGGGAGGGAATCTAGTATGAATGAGTCAGTGCCAGGGTTCGAGAGTGTGTAGCTACCATCCGCATTCACAATGAGTCTCACCTCCTGAGACTGGTCTGCACCATGGATGTCCTTGAAGTGTAGTGTAGTAGTGATCGCATTACCTATATTGGCTGCATTCCCATTGACTGTTCCGATAACCAGCGTGTTATCTATATCATCAATATCGGTTGCAGTGACCAATAGGTTGCTGTCTGATCTACCGACACTATACCCACTCTCAATCTGATCTTCAGTGGCAGTGATTGTGCCAGTATTCAGGCTTGGAACATCATTGGTGCCGATGATGGTGATGATGCTGGTCTGTTCGTTTGAGAGTGCACCGGAGTCATCCATTGCCTGATAGGAAAAAGAACCTCGGGCTTCACTGTCAAGTGGCAGCGCACTGATATCCGTGGCTGTAATGGTAAAGCTACCTGAAGTGTGTACAGTGAATCGGACATCCTGTTCGCGTGCAATACCATCCGCATCGGTATAGCTGAATGTGACTGCGATCGGTGTCTCTACATTGAGGCTGCTACCATTGACTGTACCAATGCTTAAGACATCGTTGGTATCATCAATATCTTCTGCTTTGTACAGTAGGTTTTGCGTCTCTGAATTGGTTGTGAAGCCTGATTCGATAATACTTTCCGATCCCCTGAAGTTCATCCCTGTCAGGGTAGGAGTATCATTGACGCCCGTGACGGTAATGGTTGCCTCCTCACTGGATGAGAGTGCGCCAGCGTCATCCATTACCTGGTAGTGGAAGGTGCCGGTTGCACTGTTTTCTACCGGGAGATCATCGATATCAACAGGAAAAAACTGATAACTACCGTCAGCATTCACTGTCAAAGAGGTAGTTTTGGTCTTCAGCTCTCCAGCAACATTGGTGTAGAGTAGATCGATTGAGACAGGTTGTCCTATCCGAGAGCTATCCCCATTGATGGACGCAATTTGCAACGTGCTATCGATATCATCAATATCATGTGCTTTTTCGAGTAATTTGCTGGTTTGTGCATCGACAGTGACCCCTGTTGTTAGGTCATCTTCATTATTCGTAATTGAGCTAGCGATTAAGGTGGGACTATCATTTACTGGAGTAATATTGATCGAAGTATCAACGCTATTGCCGTCACCGACTG
>CAYFNH010000150.1:0-3136 GCA_964344435.1 uncultured Piscirickettsiaceae bacterium
AAATCCTTGAAGAAGGCCATATTCTTTTCAAACTGTTCATTTCTGAACCCATCCGCAAATAGAGATACTTGCATTATTCGATCCTGTCTTGAGTATATTTATTATAGATATTATGAGGTTGCGATAGACACTACCGCCCCGCCCCCTTCCCTACCATTAGAGGGTAGAGCAAGAAAAGTGGTTATCCCTTCGCTGTAAACGGCAGACGATCCGTCAGCCCGTCGAGCATCCCCTCGGTTTCGCTCATGCTGGCAATTATACGCTCCATGGCGATAAATTGTGCCTCAAGTGCGATGGTTCTGCGGGCCATGCGGTCATCGAGCGCACTCATATCGTCTTCGATATCTTCGAGTTCGGAGTTGATGTTCTCTTCACGACGGTCAATCAGCCCCTGATCGGCCAACAGTGAGTTAATGAGATTGGAGAGCTCGACCCCGAAACCTCGGGAGTAGGTGACCTCAACATCGGCGGCAGATGAAGCATCGGGCAGAACACGCAGGCTCAACCCTGCCAAGTCGCTGCCCACCGGTGGCAACAGGATGTTGCCTGAACCAAATCCAGTCTCGCCATCAATGGTACCGGCCACGTCGACACCGTTGGTACCACTGGCAACGGTAACCCCCATATTGGCCATATTGGCACTGGCCTCGGTAAAGCTGACGACGGAGTCACTGCCCCAGCTACGGGAGATAAAGGAGAAGCTGTCGTCTGCACCGCCACCGCCATCATTAAACTCTACATCCAGCGCTACCCCGGCAGCCTTGAGAGTTGCATCGGTATTGATCTGATCTTCCAGCGCCTCACGCAGCTGTTCAACCGTGGTAAAATCTCCGGTCAGGGTAATGGTCTCCGACTCGGTGCCATCGATCGAGACCTTGAAGGTGTAGTCATTCCCGGTTGCAGTAAACGTACTCCCTTGCCAATCATTGTCAATCTTGTCATACTTTTTGTTACCGCCAGAGGTCTCCGGCCACTCTGTGTTCGTTACAAAGTTTCCACCATCAATATACCCCTTGGCTGGATCAGTACCAATCTCCACTGGATAGGCGCCTGCCGCAGTCGTTGTCTTGTAATTGAGCACCTGCACCCGGCTATCGGTGGTGTTGGTAGAGGCATTAAAGAGGTCAACCACCTCATCAAAGTGGTCTTCAAAGGCCGCCGTGAAGCGGTCCTCATTGATCTCCAGATCCCCCTCCAGCGTGGTCATGATCCCCACATTGGAAAGTGCACTGTAATCCCCCGTCAACCCGGTGACCGACTGGCGCAGCATGGTACGCACCTGGGTCAACACACTTCTGGCAGAGGGGTCGGAGGCAAGCGATCCGTCATAGACCTCGTTCTCCGTATCGGGTGTGGCGGAGCGGTCGGTCAGCTTCTCCATGGTCGCGAAGAAGTCGTTATAGGCGGTCACAAAATCACGCACCGCAGTCTCTGCTGCATAGGTGTCATCGGTGATGGTAAAGGTGACCGTTTCGGCGGGATCTACCTTGTTAAGCGTGAACTCCAGCCCATGAATCACATCGGTGATCTTGTTGCTCTCGCGAGTAACCTCCATACCATTGACCGTGAGTGTGGCATCGGCCCCCTCCTGATTGGAGGCAAGTTGTTCACCACTCTCATTGAAGGCAAAGAGGGAGAGGCCGGTTGCATCAACATTCTCTGCATCTCCTGCGGTAGTCCCCTCCTCGATCACCTCGATACTGAGTTCATTACTGGCACCAGCCGGGGCGGTAATCTGCAGTTGATACTCATCACCAGTCTGGATAATCGATGCTTGCACCCCCACATCGGCATCATTGATGGCATCACGCAGCCCCTGCAGGGTGTTGTTGGAGTCATCAATGGTAATGCTTGCAGTGGCCTCATCGCCCCCATCAGTAAAGGAGCCGCCATCCCAGCTACCAAAGGAGATCTGCAACTCCCCCTTGCCAACCGGATCGGTCATCGCCTCATATTGACCTGAAGAGAGCGACTGGGAACGAGCCAGACCGGTAACCACCACCTGGTACTCACCCGCCAGCGCATCGGCATCGACCGAGGTGGGGGTCAACACGGTATTATCGGTAAAGGAGACCCCCTTGGAGTTGAAGGTATCTGAATCGCCCAACAGAGTGACACTCTCTTGTAGTGTGGAGAGCGCACTGGCCATCACCCCATAGCCAGAGAGCTGCAGATCGAGCTTCTCCTGCCGGGTGGTGAGCTGGGTCTCCTTGGGCATGCGCTCTGCCGCAATCAACCCCTCCACCAGTGAGGTGGTGTTGATACCCGAGCCGCCGCCCAGTGCCGAGATGATGCTATTGCCTTCCATATATTTGCCTTTCTACCCTATAGTAACGGCAAAAACTTCCGCTTCTTTACTATTTTAGTAGGCTCTTCCTTATTGGAAAGCAACCCACACTGCCGTTTTTATCTGTTCGGGAAGGTAGATGCAAGTTGGGTACCAATATTAGAATAACTGGACACCTTATCTAATTGGTATTGGTAAGCACGGCGGGTTCCGGTACCATTGCTCGATGAGACTTACGCAAGAACAGCGGCTGGTAATTCGTGAAAAAGTTGAACAGGTTGCAGGAGAGCACGTCTCTGTGCTGCTGTTTGGGTCTCGCCTGAATGATCATGCAAAGGGTGGGGATGTAGATCTACTGGTGGAGTTTACTGAACCGGTTGAAGCGCCTGCTCAAATGATCGCACGGCTATCGACCCGGATTAGCCGAATTCTTCACGGGCGTAAGGTAGATATTCTGGTGACTGCCCCCAACCTGACTCTACAACCCATTCATAAAATAGCCCGGCAAGAGGGGCAGCCGATATGACGTTTGACGCAGGTACCATTGAAAGAGCCCGCTTTCTGGTGCGGGTTGTGCAAAAAGAGATTTCTCACCTGCAACAGACCGATGAGCGACTGTTCAGCGAGCCTTTTACCGCAGAACGTGTGGCACTGTTGACAGAGGATATTACCCTCGCAGAACGGACGGAGGCATTCGCAAGCCGCTTCAGTCGCCTGCAAGACAGCGTTGGAGATAAACTGCTACCACTACTCTTTCATCTGTACGGGGAGCATAGCACCCCTTTTATTGACAGCTTGGACCGGGCAGAACGTTTAGGGCTAATCGATTCAACCGATCAATGGATGGAG
>CAYFNH010000151.1:0-3066 GCA_964344435.1 uncultured Piscirickettsiaceae bacterium
GTGTTTTATGGGGCTACGTGAGTTTTACCTCTTCAACGTTGGGACACCAGTGTCTTGCAGGAGAGTATCTGACGATGGACTATGAAACCACCGAGGATGAACTCTTTCGCAGCTTTGAGTGTGGTTGTGGCAGTGCACTTTGCCGTGGAGCGATCCGTGGGCGTAGTGTGCGTCATTGATGCCTCAGTCGATGGAGATAAAAAAAGCCCGAATCATTTATGAGCCGGGCTTTTTTGATGAAGCGATTGTGAACCGAATTATTTGTTCGCAATCTCCTCCAGCTTGGTGGCACGGATGATCTGTTGATCCAGCCCCGCCTCCTTGGAAGACTTGCCGTAGGCAACCGCCATCATCTGGCTGTAGTAGACCACCGGGATGTTGAAGTTGGTGCCATAGTCGGCATTGATCTCATCCTGGAAGGCCTCTACATTCATCTGACACATCGCACATGGGGTGACGATCATCTCCGCACCCTCATCATAGGCAGCCTCGATAATGTCCTTCACCAGTGCCTGTGATTTCTTGGGCTCGGAGAAGTTGAGGGCACCACCACAGCACTGTGCCTTCTTCTCATAGTTGCCCATCGCCTCGGCGCCCATCGCCTCGGACATCTTGTCGAGGTAGAGCGGGTTCTCGAAAGACTCTCCATCGATTCCGTAAGGACGGTTGGACTGGCAACCCACATAGCTGGCAACCTTGATCCCCTCCAGTGGCTTGACCACCTTGCTGGCAAGACCGTCGTAACCGAAGTCTTCAATCAACACCTCAGTGAGGTGACGTACATTGGATTCACCCTTGTACTCAAGCCCACCCTCGGCAAGGGCGATGACCGCCTCGGAACGCAGGGTTTCGTTGTGCTCAAGGCGCTCCTTGGCTTCACGGGTTGCAAGCCAGCAGGCGGGACAGGAGGCAACGATGTCCTGGCCGGGGTTGGACTGCTCTGCCAGTGCAATGTTACGGGCAGAGAGAGCGATGCGGGGCAGCTCACCACCACCGGCATAACCGATCGAGGCACCACAGCAGTTCCAGTCCGGAATCTCGTTGAGCGTGATATCCAGAGCATCGCAGGTTGCGGCAACCGAGATCTGCTGGTTGGAACCAGAGGCCTTGTTCTGTGAAGAGCAACCGGGGTAGAAAGTATAACTTTTAGACATGTCTATTCTCCTAATGGCTCTTACGGTTGGGTGCGAGCTGCTTCCAGCTCCTGCGCCTTCTTGATGATCTTCTGCAGGCTGCCGGGATCCTTGATACCGTGGCCGCCGAGAATCTCCATCGGATCCATGCGCTTGGTCTTGACCATGTTCATGCCCAATCCAGATTTGGCGATTGCGGTCTTGATCCCTTCCACAAAACCATTCATGAAGTAGAGGGCAATACCGAGCTTGAGCTCATTGACGCGCCCCTTCTTCATCAGGTTGTCCCAGAACATCTGGCCGAACTTGGCAGTTGGCTGGTTCTGCGGAGCCAGTCCTTGTACCTTGGCGTAGCGTGCCAAGCCATGCATGATGTGGGTGATCGGCAACTCGCGAGGGCAGCGGGCGATACAGTTGTAGCAGGAGGTACACATCCACATGGAGTCTGAGGTCAACACCTCTTCGCGCTTGTTGGCACGAATCATCATGAAGATCTCCTGTGGCGGATGTGCCCAGTGCGGGCCGAGCGGGCAGGAGCCTGCGCAGACACCACACTGCATACACATCTTGACCCAGTCACCTTCCTCTACGTTTTTCTCAACTTCTTTGAGGAAGTTGTTGGTATATTGTTCTGACATCGTACTAACCTCCTTAGAACTTGAATGGGCTCATGCCGATCTCATCGATCAACTCACCCATCTCGTTGAAGAGTTGAGGAATACGCTGGATATCGGCAATCGATACCTCATGCGGCTGTACACGCTCCGGCTCCAGCCCCTGACCCTTCAAGGTATCCTCGATCTTGGTCATGCGCTCATGTGCCATTTCGGAGCCACGTACGAAGTGACACTGGTAGTTCTCGCCCTTCGGACAGCCCATCAGCATAACTCCGTCATAACCACTGGTGACCGCGTCGATGACCAGTGAGGAGTTGATCGAACCGAGACAGCGAACCGGGATCACACGGACAAACGGGTTGTAGGTGACCTTGTTCATGCCCGCCTGATCCAGTGCAGGGTAGGCGTCGTTTTCACACGCCAGCACCAGAATACGGGGTTTCTCTTCGAACTCGTCTGGAATGTCGACCGCCTTGATCTGCTCGCCCAGGGTGTTGAGTGAGTAGTTCTCGAAGGAGATCACACGTACCGGACAGGCACCCATACAGGTACCACAACGGCGGCAGCGAGATTCGTTGAACTCTGGATAACGATCCTCGTCCTCGTTGATTGCGCCGAATGGGCACTCAACCGTACAACGCTTGCACTGGGTACAACCCTCCTTGCGGAACTGCGGGAAGCTGAGGTCGCCAGAGCGTGGATGTGCAGCACGTCCCAGTGCCGCATTCTCCAGTGCCTGGATCGCCTTCAGTGCCGCACCAGCCGCATCGTCCTTCGCCTGCTGGATATCCATTGGGCGACGCACGGTACCGGTGGCATAGATGCCGGTACGACGGGTCTCGTACGGGAAGCAGATGAAGTGAGAGTCGGCAAAGCCATCCCGCAGCTGCGGCATGTCCGGCCCCTGACGGTAGTCGAGGTTGAGTACCGATACCCCGGCGATCTCGTTGCTGCTCTCTTCTGAGTCTGTATCATCTTCGTCATCCTCAGAGGCGATGGCGTCGATGTTGACACCGGCATTCGGTACCTGACCGGTTGCCAGAACCACCAGGTCGGCCTGCTCTTCCACCTCTTCGTCGAGGATCAGATCCTTGAACTTGATGGTCAGGTCGGCAGTCACTTCAGAGACCATACCCTTGGTGAAGGTAACGCCCTTGCGCTGACCGCTACGGTAGAAATCCTCACCGGCAGAGCCCGGGGTACGCAGATCGGTGTAGATGATCTGGGTATCGATCTCCGGGTTCTGATCCTTGAAGTACATCGCCTGCTTGATCGAGGTGTTGCAGCAGTGGCCGGAGCAGTAGCTCAGCTCACCC
>CAYFNH010000152.1:0-2965 GCA_964344435.1 uncultured Piscirickettsiaceae bacterium
GTCCATCTGTTGGTCAATGAGCACTACTTTGATGGTGTGCCGTTGACGGTGGGTTAAACCCAAACTCCACAAAAAAGCCCCGGACTGGAACCCAGTCCGGGGCTTTTTTATTGCACGCTAACTTATTTCAGGTATCCGAAAGATGAAGTTATTTTTCTACGGTACGAATATTTCTGAAAGATTGGATTCTGGTTGCTCAAGACCCACAGCAGCCCTTCAAAGATACTTGATTTGAAGGGTTAGCAGTTCGGGCACCAGACCCAGAGCTGAAGTTAGCTTGATGATTGCTGCCAGCATTCCCTGTTCGCTCTTTGCAGACGCCGACAAAGACAATGTAATAAGGGCAACCGGATAAATCTACAAGTTAACTGCGCTAGCAACGATGATCTTCCAAAGCGGACTCTAGCGTATGCCTCCGAGCTACAACAGGCACACAACGAACCTTTAGATATGCTCGATTTGAGATGTTGCCAGTAGTCAGCGTCGCCATATCCCCACCCAATTTACTGGAGTAGTCCTCAACCTGCTCACGCTTGATCTCGCGAACAGCCTCAAGACGCTCCATTGCAGCCTACTGCAACCCATCAGTCGCCTTGTTCACCGACAGGGCACCTACAACCAGCAGTGGAACCAATTCCAGCACCAGCAGCAACTTCTGTTTAATCCGCAGTGAATTCCACATATCAACTAGTCCACAATAGTAACCATGCCACCTGTCACACTGGTGAGAAGGGAGGAGATCATAATACCCCTACCCCTCTTTGCCCCGGAACCGCTTCCAAGAAGATAGCCATCCTACAAAAAAACACCTCCTCTGACAGCATCACTATCAGAGGAGGTACTCTATTCCAGTATATCCAGAGGATATAATGCTACCGGCTTAGATGATATTACGAGGTGCCCAAGACATGGAGCGGAACTCCTTCTTGTACTGAGATTCACCAATCTTCTTCACCTTGGCTACACCCATCTTGTAGTTGTAGTTACCGCTGATCTGATCGACCACACGGTTCTGCAACGCATTGTTAGGCTGACGGATATCAAGCATATTGCCGTACATCATCCCCTTCTTCAGGTGAGGTGCGACGATCGCGACTGCGGTCACTGCTGCCTTGGTCAGCTTGAGGTGACCATTCTTCATCAGCGTGGAGAACTGGAAGTCGTCCCCATGCACACCGAGAATGGTATCCTTGTGCTCAACCACACGATCCGAGTAGAGCATCACCTGATCACCTGACTCGATTCCTCGCGCCTTGGCATCATCCGGATGGATCTCCACCCAATTCTCGGGCCAACGCTGAGTCACATAAGGGCGACGCTCCACATCATCGAAGCCCGACTGCCAGATCTCGTTGATACGGCCATTGGAGAACCAAAGCTCATCACCCTTCGGAGACATCCACTCCCAGAAGTCGGCAAAGAGCTTCCATGGGTGCTTCTGAATATTGACCTTACCCGTCTGGGAGTTGAAGTGTGTCATCTTCTTGTTGGTCATATTCGCACCCTGATTGACGCCACGTGCCTCACACATCGCCTTGGTGATGGTGGTGTCATGCAGACGCTTGGTACCGGTCAGCTCGCCGGTCTTGTAGTTGTAGACCACAGGACCCTGGATACCGGTGGTGCCAAACTCACGCATCTTGTCATGCAGCGTCTTGCCTTCGCGATGCGCAGCCACCTTGATCATATGGTAGGCCTTGCGGTTGCTACGGCTGGAGCGTGAAGACTCCTCACACACCTCATTGGCGTTCTTCCAGTCAAAGCCTTCGTAACCCATACGACTGGCCAACCCGGCAATGATCCACCAATCCGGCTTCGCCTGTCCTGGCGCATCATAGAACTGGTTGTAGATACGCAGACGACGCTCACCATTGGCTCGGGTAAAGTCGGTCTCACCCCAGGTTGCTGCCGGGAAGATCACATCGGCAAAACGGGCACCAATTGGGTCACGCAGGTAGATATCCTGATTGATCACTACCATACCGCCAGAGTCTGCACGACGCTTCAGCGTCTCGATGATCTCCTGTTTATCATAGGAGACGACCTGGTGTGGATTGGCCATGGTCAGTTCATGGAACTTCGCATAGAGGCTCTGAGAACCGGTCATTGCCTGGATCCAGGTGGTGCCAATGACATGGGCGAAGCGAGTATGACCGGATACCAGATAACGGTCGGTATCCAGTGCACGACGGCGACGACCTGGACGCTTCTCCGGAGACTTGTTACGAGGGTAACTGCCACCACCAGCACCACCACGCTGGTGACCACCGAAGCGACCCACCACCTGCCCGGGACGTCCACCAGCACCACAGATGGTAGCCAGCGAGGAGACCGCATTGGTGTTACCGGTATTGTTGGACCAGTAGTAGCCCTTTTCGATACCGAAGGAGGCCTTGGCACCCTTGCCCTTGTTAGTCAGCCACTGCGCAGCCTTGACGATATCCGCTGCAGGCACATCACAGATCTTGGCCGCATTCTCCAGCTTGTACTCATCCTTCGACTGTACCCACTTGCTGTAGCCACTGAAGCCGCCCTTGAGCTGGAACATACCCCAGGTGGTACGCCACTGCCACGGGGTGTTACGGGTACCCTGTCCAAAGCCGGAAGAGGTCTCCCACTTGCTGTTGACCCAGTTATTGACCCAGTCCTTGTCCTCCCATCCATTCTCACAGATGACGCGAGCAATTGCACCCATCAGGACGGTATCGGTTCCAATCGTCAGCTGGAAGTGGATAGTCTGATCAGCCCCTTTACTCTTCGCATAGGCGATACCAGCAGTCTCACGAGGGTTCAGCCAGATGGTCTTCATACCACGCTCAATCGCAGGTTTGATGAACTGGGTATAGATGATGGTCTTGGTCTCGTATGGATCCGTACCATGGATCTGCAACACTTCTGCACCACCCCAATCATCATAGGATGGACCAAAGTTATCAAAACCGGCATCACGGAAGCCCGGAGTCGA
>CAYFNH010000153.1:0-2927 GCA_964344435.1 uncultured Piscirickettsiaceae bacterium
CGCGGGGCAGTACCCCCTTGAGCTTTGGGTTGACCAGTTTGTCGTCGATCTTGAAGTTTTCGATCTGCTCCAACGCCTGGTCGATGAGCCATGAGATGGAGCGTAGTTTGACATCATCGCCATTGTCGCTTTGCCAAATCACCGAACCGACAGGCAGTGCAGCGGCTTGCTTCAAGGTGTTCCAGCGGGAGCGAAGCGGTACCCAGAATATGTTCTTCTCCTGATAATACTCGTGCAGCTCCAGCTCGGCATTGATGGCTTCTTCGTATTCCTCATCGCTGTCGTAGTCATCACGCAGCATGTAGTAGAGGTTGTCGTCGTTATCCTCCTCGGTGAACAGGTAACGCAGCTCGGTCTGGCGCTCTTCAAAGGCATCGGAGACATACTTCAGGAAGATCAGCCCCAGCACGACGTGTTTGTAGTTGGCTGCATCCAGGTTGTTGCGCAGCTTGTCGGCAGCCTTCCAGAGCTTGTCGTCGAGGGCCTTCAGGAATGGTTGTTCAGCTGTGCTTGTCTGTTGGACTGTCATAAAACCTCGAAATCGATACTATTATCACACCATGTGTGATCCTGATTGATGAGCAATGAATAGTACCAATGACATAGGTCGGAGTCACATGGTTACACCTACCTCTCGCCCCCCCAACACATCACCTGGCGCTGGTTTGGTCATTTTTGGTGAGCATCAAAAAAGCCACAAGGTTTTTCCTTGTGGCTTTCTTTTAATCTCCCGAGGAACGTTTACATATTATCCAGGATCGCCCCCTTGACCTCTTCCAGTGTCGCTTCCACCGTAATCAGCGGACGGGTACTCTGCTTGATTGCGGTATCCGGGTCCTTTAGGCCGTGACCGGTCAGGGTGCAGACCACCTTGCTACCGGCCGGAATCTTGCCACTCTTGAGGTCACGCAGTGCACCAGCCAGTGAAGTAGCAGAGGCGGGCTCACAGAAGACCCCCTCCTTCTCTGCCAGTAGTTTCTGTGCCGCCAGAATCTCCTCATCGGTACACTCGTCAAACCACCCCTCGGACTCCTCTTTTACCTTCCATGCCTTGTCCCAGCTCTGTGGGTGGCCAATACGGATGGCAGTAGCGACGGTCTCCGGCTCATCCACCATCTCACCACGCATGAATGGTGCAGCACCGGCGGCCTGATAACCGACCATCTTCGGACGGTTGGAGACGACACCACTCTCGGCATACTCCTTGTACCCCATCCAGTGTGCAGTGATATTGCCGGCATTCCCCACTGGCAGACAGTGGTAGTCGGGGGCCTGCCCCAGCTCTTCGACAATCTCGAAGGCGGCGGTCTTCTGCCCCTGTAGCCGGAACGGGTTGATCGAGTTAACAATGGTGACCGGGGTGTTCTCACCGATCTCTTTCACCAGCTGCATCCCGGCATCGAAGTTGCCCTTGATCTGGATCACCACGGCACCGTGCATCATCGCCTGTGCCAGCTTGCCCAGTGCAATCTTGCCATCGGGAATCAGGACAAAGGCGATGATTCCGGCACGCGCCGCATAGGCCGCTGCCGCAGCAGAGGTATTTCCGGTGGAGGCACAGATAATCGCCTTGCTCCCCTCTTCCACCGCCTTGGTGACCGCCATGCACATGCCGCGATCCTTGAACGATCCGGTGGGGTTGAGCCCCTCATACTTCACGTAGATGTCGGCATCGACACCCTGATCGGCAGGGATATTCTGCAGCTGGATCAGCGGCGTGTTGCCCTCACCCAGACTGATAATTCTGGTCTCTTCACTGACCGGCAAACGGTCACGGTAGTTCTCGATCAAGCCAGTGTAACGGGTACGGAATGTCATTTTTCTTCCTCTTTGAATTCAATAACGGTTGGCAGCCAGACTAGTCGGTATAGCCCCACTGTCTGAACTGGGGCTGAAGATCCCTCTCTTCCTTGAAAGCCAGGTAGAACAAGTACTCTGCAGCCAGATCCAACCCATTCTTCCAGACAACAGTGCTGTGTTCGACAGAGAACTGCTTGAAGCTGGACAGCTCTCCCAATGCAGAGAAGATGGGGCGCCTATCCTGAGCAATGGTCTCTGCGAGATCCGCTACCCCTTCACGCCCATTATTGAAGCGCAATTTGAGACGATACTTCTCTAAATACTCTGCCTGATCAATCTGTAGCATTGCCATTACTCACACCAGTGGCTCAATCTGATGATATTCACCACTCTCCTGAATACTATCCCAATTATCCAACAATTCATTCTGATGCTGCTGTGCCCACTCAACAACCAGACTCATCACTCTTGCTGGCAACTTCCCCTCAATCAATCCTAAAGAGCGGATTGAGATCGAAGCCTTGAACTCATTATACTCTGCATGGAAATGGGGGGGATTGTGCTCATTAAAATACATGTAGATCACAATCCCGAGAAAGCGGCTGACCTCAGGCATAGCTTACAACATCAATCCAGCGTCTCCATACGGATACGCACCACGGAATCATCAACACAATCCAGCGCCTCGATTGCACGGATCGCCTGATTCATCCTGCCCTCCCGGGTCTTTTGGGTCAGCAACACGATGGATACCTGATGACTCTCGTCGATCGTGTTGTCCTTCTGCATGAAGGCCTCGATATTGATCTGATTCTCACCGAGGATGCGGGTGATATCGGCCAGTACACCCAATTTGTCCTCCACCGAGATACGCAGATAGTAGGCGGTCTCGATCTCACTGATCGGCAGAATCGGCAGATCTTCCAGCGCATCCGGCTGGAAGGCGAGGTGAGGCACCCGATTTCCTGGGTCTGCCGTCAACGCCCGCACCACATCCACCACATCCGCCACCACGGCCGAGGCCGTCGGCTCTGCACCGGCACCGGCACCGTAGTAGAGAGTTGGGCCAACGGCATCCCCCATCACCAGTACCGCATTCATCACCCCATCCACATTGGCAATCAGCT
>CAYFNH010000154.1:0-2693 GCA_964344435.1 uncultured Piscirickettsiaceae bacterium
TAACTATACTGAAGCTGATAAAATTTTCCGGCACTTCAACTGAGGTGTCGAGTAATCCATCATAACGGGTAACTACATAACATAATAATATGGAATTCTCTCTAAAGCCCTATCGCTTTCTCATTGTTGATGACTTTGGTAATTACCGGACCTCACTGGTTACCATGCTCACAGAGGCAGATGTATCGACAGCACAAATTGATACTGCAGCCAATGGGGAGGATGCTCTGGAGCTGATAAAAAACAACCATTACGACATCATTCTCTGTGACTTCTACCTGGGCGAAGGCAAGGATGGCCAGCAAGTGCTGGAGGAGAGTCGTTCACTGGGTATTTTGGGATATGCCACCGTCTTTATCATGATCACCGCAGAGACCGCACGGGCCATGGTGCTGAGTGTGGTTGAAAATCGCCCGGATGATTATCTAACCAAACCGTTTACCCGTTCCGTGCTTAGCACCCGACTTAAGCGCCTGCTGGCAGCCAAAGAGGGGCTCTCTGTTGTCGACAAGGCGCTCTCCTTCAAAAGCTACCGCCGGGCCCTGATCCATCTTGACAAGATGATTGAAGATCGGGTGGAGAAGCCATATGAACTGCTGCGTATCAAGGCTGAAATTCAGGAGCAGAATAGTGACTACGAATCTGCACTGAAGATCTACAACGATACCCTGGAACAACAGCCTCTGCTGTGGGCACAACTGGGGCGTGGACGCATTCTCTATACCTTGAAGCAGTACGATGAGGCACTGAGCTGTTTCGAGGCGGTACTGGAGGAGAATGATGCACATAATGTTGCCCGCGACTGGATTGCAAGAACATTGGTGGCTCAAGGGGAGGGAGAGAAGGCTCAGGCTATTCTGCAGGATGCGGTAGATCAGTCTCCCCGGGTCTTGCGGCGACAAAAACTGCTGGCTACGGTGGCCAAGGACAATGGAGATATTGAGTCTGCACAGAAGGCCTTCGAAAATACCGTACGGCTGGGTGAGCACTCCCTGTTTCGGGATATTTCCGACTTTACCGGCCTTTCTGATGTGTTGATGGAGCAACAGTCTTCACAAAAAGCACTGAATGTACTGAAAAAGGCCAAGAAAAGTTTTGCCGGAGACTCTTCTGCACAGGTTGAAACCTCCCTGCAGGAACATAAGGCCTTTACCCGATTAGGTCGGGAAAATGATGCCGTCAAGTCACTGCAGAAGGCGACAGAAAATTTTTCCCGACGTGGTGATAAGCCCATTGAGGCCAAAATAGCACTCAATCTGGCCAACAAGCTGGCGGAAGAGAGTGAAAAATTCCAGGAGAATGCCTCCGAAGCAACTGGATTGATGGCCACCGCACTGCAGCAGAAAAGTGACAAAAAACGGGAAGCCAACAAAGATTTGATCAAGGATATTCTCAGTTCAGTCACCCAACAAAACCACAGTGACAGCTCTGTACAGGAGGAGATCGACAAACTGGTCGATCAAACCGAGATGGATGAAGAAGAGCGCAAGCAGATTGACTCTGCTCGGCAAGAGGTACTGCAACTCAACCATGAGGGGGTCTCACTTTATAAAAAAGGCAAGGTGGTTGAGGCTGCCGACATTCTCTTCAAGGCGGCTGAACGCCTGCAGGGCAACCGGGTAATCAACCTCAATGCTGCACAGGCCCTGCTTGGCGTAATGATCAAGAAAGGGGTAACCCATGAACTGGTGATTCAGGCGGACACCTGTCTATCCAGAATTCCACCAGAAGATCAAGATGACAAATACAAGAAGCTGCATGATCTGTTTGACCAGTTTGTGCACAAGCTGGAAATCTAAGATACGAGGCTAAAGAGATGGAGTGGTCCACACTGGTCGCAAATCAACTGCATGATCTGAAAAACCAGCTGGGTGTTCTGATGCAGCAGATCGACTCGGGAGAGACCAATGACATTACTCGTCTACAGAAGAGCAGCCGACTCATTCATGACGAGCTGAGCAGTCTGTTGACCCTGTTTCGATTACAGGAACACAGCTTTAAGTTGACTCGACTGGATCTACCTCTTTGTGATGTCCCAGAAGAGGCGGCAGCGCGTCATGAACCGCTGCTGGAGTCATCTGGCATTCAGCTTGAAATGGATTGTGATCCGGAGCTGCTCGGCTTTTACGATCGACCCCTGGTTGTCAGTGTTATCGCCCATGGACTGCTGAACGCAATCGCTGCCGGTGCACGAACAATCACTTTACGTGCTGCTCAACAGGATGGAGGCAGCCTTTTCACTGTACAGGATGACGTTTCTGCCGGCTCCCATAGTGATGATTTGCCAGCAGCTGCCACAGCTGGAACTGGCATTGGGTTGCGTCTGGGAGAAGAGATTGCCATTGCACACCAGCGTGCCGGACGAACCGGGTGGTTGAGGTGGAGCAGGAAGGAAGGGGGAGGAGTGCTGCAACTCTGGCTACCATAGGAAGTTGGGCTGATATAGAAAAGTTACCTCTTTCCATGATTTGACATAATATACATTATGCGTAGTTGATCCTGATCTGGGTCAGCACACAATGGGGGCGGTTTACAGGGGCGCTTTCACCCGCGTTTACCCCGGTTTTTCAGCCCGAATCAGGGGCGCAATTTTGCAACTTTTCCCGGGCCGAATCAGGGGCGAATTGTTACAGGATTGCACTGGTGTCCCAACGTTGAAGAGGTAAAACTCACGTAGCCCCATAAAACACTGG
>CAYFNH010000155.1:0-2645 GCA_964344435.1 uncultured Piscirickettsiaceae bacterium
TTTAAGAAACCTGCACATGATAATGGTTTGCATTAACGCTGTAAATCACAAATTGGTGACACCCCCTAAAACACACACAAAAAATATTATTGATAATGGTTTGCATTTGCATATAATGCACCGCATCCACAATATAACCAAAGGAGTTCACACGGATGCGTTCAACCCAACTGTCAACCAACCCGATCAAACGCTGGCTGATTCCAGCACTGGCCACCGCTGCACTGCCTATCGCAGAGTCTGCAATCGCCTCGAATGAGGTTGTGGTCTACTCCTCACGCAAGGAGCATCTGGTCAAACCACTGTTCGAGGCCTTCCAGAAAGAGACCGGAATCGAGGTCAAGTACCAGACAGGTAAAGATGGGCCACTGATTGAACGCATCAAACAGGAGGGTGCTCAAACCCCTGCCGACATGCTGGTCACGGTCGATGCCGGTACGCTCTGGTATGCAGGCACACAGGGGATCTTTGAAAAAACCAACAGTACCGCACTCAACAATCTGGTACCTGCACAGTACCGCGATCCCGATGGGCAGTGGTACGGCCTCTCCGTGCGTGCCCGTACCATCGTCTACAGCACCGATCGGGTGAATCCAGTCAATCTCTCCACCTATGCCGATCTGGCAGATCCAAAGTGGAAAGGTCGCCTCTGCCTGCGCACCTCGAAGAAGATCTACAACAAGTCACTGGTCGCATCAATGATCCACCACTATGGTGAAGCAGAGACAGAGAAGACCATTCGTGGTTGGGTCAACAATCTGGCGGTCAAGCCCTTCGCCAAGGACTCTCACCTGATCAAGGCGATCGATTCCGGTGCCTGTGATGTCGGTATCGTCAACACCTACTACTTCGGTCGTGCCGAGAGCAAGAATCCGAAAATCCCAGTTGCCATCTACTGGCCAGATCAGAAGGGTAACGGCGTACACGTCAATATCTCAGGTGCAGGCATCACCAAACACGCTCCCAACAGAGAGAATGCACGTAAGCTGCTCACCTGGCTGGCGGGGCCAGAAGCACAAAAGGTGCTGGGTGGTCTGAACAAGGAGTACCCAATTCGTGGCGACTCTCCAGTCGATCCACAAGTAGCGGCGTGGGGTCCCTTCAAGGCAGATACCATGAACCTGGCTGAGGCAGGCAAAAATCAGGCTGCTGCAGTCAAGTTGATGCAGAGAGCTCGATACAAATAACAAAACCAATAAATAGAGAACCTCCCTTGCAGGCCGCAAACTACACTCTCTCTCGTAGTTTGTGGCCTGATTTTTATTCTATATGATGCAAAAACAGAACTCTTCACTACAACTGATCACCTATCTGATGGCGCTGGTTGTCGCCCTCCCCTTCACGGTTATTCTGATCTCCTGGGGAGATATCAACCACGAGATTTGGGACCACCTGCTCGACTATCTCTTTATCGATCTACTCACCAATACCCTGTGGCTGATTGTGGGTGTTGGTGGCGGTGTACTGATACTGGGCACGGCACTGGCCTGGCTCACCACGATGTGTGAGTTTCCCGGACGCAAGATCTTTGACTGGGCGCTGATGCTCCCCTTCGCCATCCCCGCCTATGTACTCGCCTTTGTCATGCTCGACCTGTTCAGCTACGGCGGCCCACTCTACAACGGTATCCAGACCTTCTTTGGCGGACTGATCACCCCACCCGATATTCAATCGACCGGTGGTGTCATCACCGTCTTTGTGCTGGTCTTCTACCCTTACGTTTACATGCTGGCACGCACCGCCTTTGTCTCTCAAGGCAACAGCCTGCTGGAGGCGGGACAGAGTCTGGGACTGACGCCGACCCAGGCCTTCCTCCGTATTGCACTGCCGATGGCCCGCCCTGCCATCGCCGCTGGTGTGGCGCTGGCGCTGATGGAGACGCTGGCCGACTTTGGCGCGGTCTCCATCTTCAACTATGACACCTTCACCCTTGCCATCTACACCTCGTGGGATGATTTCCGCAGCCTCTCCACCGCCGCCCAGCTCTCCTCACTACTGCTACTGTTCGCACTGATGGCGCTGTTCGGGGAGAAGGCGATGCGTGGTAAATCCAAATACCACCAGACCACAGGACGTGCCCCCTACCGTTTTCAGCTCATCGGCGCACGCGCCTGGGGTGCGACTGGCTTTGTCATCCTGGTGCTGGGCTTCTCCTTTATCCTGCCGGTGGTACAGCTCATTGTCTGGGGACTGGATGTCATTGATCAAGAATTGAACAGCCGCTACTTCGAGATGCTCTACCACACCCTGATTCTAGGGGGCGGTGCTGCACTGCTGGCCACCCTGGGTGCCTTTGCCCTTGCAATGGCACGGCGCAGGGGGGGAGACTGGAAGATCGAATCCGTCGGACAGCTGATCACCCTCGGCTACGCCCTGCCTGGTTCGGTACTGGCCGTTGGTATCATGATCCTCTTCGCCAACTTCGGCCATGCGATGAATGCGGTGCAGAGCTGGCTGGGACAGGATCCCACCACCATCATGATGCAGAGCGTACCAGCACTGCTGTTCGCCTATCTGGTGCGCTTCCTCACCGTCGCCCATGGCCCGGTGGAGAGTTCACTGGCCCGCATCAAACCCTCGATGGAGGAGGCGGCACGCTCTCTCGGTGAGAACAACAACGGCGTGGTGCGCCGTATCTATCTGCC
>CAYFNH010000156.1:0-2580 GCA_964344435.1 uncultured Piscirickettsiaceae bacterium
GCTCATATCTGATACTCTCCTACCAATCCGACTTTACCATACAGGTCTTGTGGTCAATGTGGTACTGGAACTCATCGCGGTAGTGTTTAAGAAAGCTGCGAACCGGCATGGCCGCCGCATCCCCCAGCGCACAGATGGTATTGCCCTCGATGTTTTCAGCAACATTATCAAGCAGGTCCAGATCTTCAGGGCTGCCCTCGCCCGCCTCGATACGCTTCAACACCCGATAGAGCCAACCGGTCCCTTCACGACATGGCGTACACTGGCCGCAGGACTCCTCATAATAGAAATAGGAGAGGCGTTCCAGAATTCTCGGCATACAGGCCGTCTCATCAATCACAATGACCGAACCGGCACCGAGCATCGATCCTGCGGCTGCAATGGAATCGTAGTCCATATTGACATCCATCATCACCTCACCGGGTACAACCGGCGTAGAGGAACCACCCGGGATCACCGCTTTCAACTGGTGCCCTTCGCGTACACCACCGGCCATCTCCAACAGCTCGGAGAAGGGCATCCCCATCGGCACCTCGTAATTGCCCGGCTTGTTGACGTGCCCGGAGACAGAAAAGAGTTTCTCACCACCGGAGTTGGGTACCCCCAGATCCTGAAACCACTGCCCGCCGTTGGCGAGGATCACTGGAATCGAGGCCAGGCTCTCGGTATTGTTGATGGTGGTAGGACGACCATAGAGGCCAAAACCGGCTGGAAATGGCGGTTTGAAGCGGGGCTGCCCCTTCTTGCCCTCAATCGAATTGAGCAGTGCGGTCTCTTCACCACAGACGTAGGCACCTGCACCCAAGTGCGCATCCAGGGTAAAACCAAAACCACTGCCAAAGATATTATCGCCGAGGATACCGGCAGCGCGCGCCTCCTCCAGCGCATTCTGGAAGCGGGTATACGGCTCCCAGAATTCACCACGAATATAGTTGTAACCGGCGGAGGCACCGATGCAGTAACCCGCAATAATCATCCCCTCAATCAGCTGGTGCGGGTTATAGCGCAGGATATCGCGATCCTTGCAGGTACCCGGCTCCCCCTCATCGGAGTTGCAGACAATATACTTCTGCCCCGGCGCGTTGCGTGGCATAAAGCTCCACTTGATCCCGGTGGGAAAACCGGCACCACCACGGCCACGCAGGTTGGAGAGTTTGATCTCTTCAATCAACTCTTCCGCAGGCGTCTTCTGGCTGAGAATTTTCTTCAACACCTCATAGCCACCATTGCTCTGGTAGGCCGCCAGTGTCCAGGAGTTGTCAAGATGGTTATTTCTGAAACAGACCTGATTCGCCATGGTTAGCCCTCGCTCCTCAACTGTTCCAGCAGGGCATCGATCTTCTCGGGATCGAGATGCTCATGGTAGTGCTCCCCCACCTGCATCACCGGTGCATTGACACAGGCACCAAGACACTCCACCTCTTTCAGTGAAAACATGCCATCCTCGGTCACCTCGCCAAAACCGATCTCCAGCTTATCCTGCAGGTGCTCCACCACCTGCTTGGAGTTGCGCAACATGCAGGAGATATTGGTACAGACACAGAGTTTGTGCTTGCCCTGTGGCTTGTGTTCATACATCGAGTAGAAGGTGGCCACCTCATAGATATCGATTGGCGACATCTGCAGATACTCTGCGGCCGCATCCATCAACTCTTGGGTCAGATGCCCACCATTTTGATCCTGAAGGATGCGCAGTGCGGCCATCGCAGCAGACTGCTTCTGATCTTCCGGGTATTTGGCAATCCAGCGATCAATATCGGCACGAGAAGCCTCTGAAATCATATCCACACCACTCATCGATCAATTCTCATCTATCAATTTCACCAAACACCACATCCATGGTGCCGATCACTGCTACTACGTCAGCCAGCATATGCCCCTTCACCATATCGTCCATCGCCGAAAGATGAGCAAAACCAGGCGCACGAATCTTCAACCGATAGGGCTTGTTGGCGCCATCCGAGAGGATATAGGTACCGAACTCCCCTTTCGGGTGTTCCACTGCGGCATAGGCCTCCCCCTCCGGTACGCTGTACCCTTCGGTGAAGTATTTGAAGTGGTGGATCAGGGACTCCATCCCCTCTTTCATCTCGGTACGCGCAGGGGGAGCCACCTTGAGATCGGTTGACATTACCGGCCCCGGGTTGTGCTTCAACCACTCTACACACTGACGGATGATGCGGTTGGACTGGCGCATCTCCTCGACACGCACCAGGTAACGGTCATAGCAGTCGCCATTGACGCCAACCGGAATCTCGAAATCGAGCTGATCATAGACCTCGTACGGCTCTTTGCGACGCAGATCCCAGGCCACCCCGGAGCCACGCAGCATCGGCCCGGTAAAGCCCAGCTGCTTGGCTTGATCGGCATCGATCACACCGATATCGACGGTGCGCTGCTTCCAGATCCGATTTTCGGTCAACAGGGTTTCGTACTCATCCACCAGCTTGGGGAAGCGCTCGGTGAAGTTTTCGATAAAGTCGAGTACGGATCCATCCCGCCCCACATTCTGTGCCTTCAGCTCGGCCTCACTGCGCCACTGATTGGGCTTGTGCTTTGGCATCTCGTCCGGCAGGTCGC
>CAYFNH010000157.1:0-2247 GCA_964344435.1 uncultured Piscirickettsiaceae bacterium
GCCGGGTACGCCTTCTATCCCAGTTTTGCCTATCAATACACCGGTACCACCATTCAGGAGGGCACCATCGAGTCTCAACCGATAGGCGGGGATATCTGGTTGAACCACTCTCCAGGCCAGGGTTGGAGCAGTGAATCGTTTGTGCCCGGTGGAGAGGGGTATCATACTCTGATCCATGAGGTCGGCCATGCCCTCGGGCTGAAACACCCCTTTGATGGTGGTTACCAGCTCGATCCGTTACTGGATCACAACGGTTATACCGTGATGGCGTATGAGCCCGCTCCCCATGCGACTGTGTTGACGGTGAGTGGCACGGAAAACTCATACAGCTGGATCAGCAGTACGCTCCCCGGTCGTACTCTGATGAAGGGGGATCTAGAAGCGCTGCACTACCTCTATGGGGCGGCTGATGGTCAGAGCAGTGGCGATGATCTCTACCGCTGGGATGAGAGTGAGTTGTTCTTCGAGACTCTCTGGGACAGTGGCGGGATCGATACCCTGGACTGCAGCAACCAGACTCTGGGGTGCAAAATTGATCTGACCCCGGGGGCAAGCAGCTCGATTGCACTGCGTACTAGTGATGCCGAAATCGCTGCCGGGCTCGGGCTGCCGCAGTGGTTTGACCCCGGCACCCTGCAGGCTGAACATGCAGATATCTACAGCAGCCTCTATGATGGCAGCAATAACCTGACGCTGGCGGCGGGGGTAATCATCGAGTCGGTGATCGGTGGTAGTGGGGATGATCTGCTGATCGGTAACCGGGCAGACAATACCCTCAATGGAGGTGCAGGTGAGGATGTTGTGCTCTACAGCGGAGACTATGCAGACTATGTGGTTAATGATCTCGGCCAGGGGTGGTCGGTCTACAGTGTCCTTACGGGAACCGATACCCTGTTGGATATCGAGAAACTGCAGTTTGCCGATCAGAGTGTGACGCTCTCGCACTCAACGGTGACGCCTCCACGTGTACTGCTCTATCAGGGGTTCTGGACCGATAACCCGGAAGTCACTGTAGAGACCTCATTGGGGACAATGGCGCTGGAGCTATTCCCCAACCAGGCTCCACTCACGGCAGGCAACTTCCTCTCTTATCTCCATGCAGACTATTACCAGGATCTAATCTTCCATCGGGTGATTGAGGATTTCATGATTCAGGGGGGGGGATTTACCTCAGACGTTACTCAGCAGGCGCCACTTTATTCGCCGATCCCGCTGGAGAGTGACAATGGGCTCTCCAATCTCAGAGGGACCATTGCGATGGCTCGCACCAATGTGCCCAACTCGGCGACCAGCCAGTTCTATATCAACCATGTTGACAATCTGTTTCTGGACTATGATCCTGAAGGAGTCCCTGGTTACGCGGTATTCGGCGAGGTGATTGATGGTCTGGAGGTGGTTGACCAAATTGCATCTGTGGAGACAACGGTGTCGGATCTGCCCATCACCGAGGTAACTATTGAGCGAGCAATTCAGAGCACATTAGGGCAGGCCTATAGCAGCAGTGGGCTGGTTGTCGTCGATGGTCTTCTGGAGGGGGAAAACTGGGAGTACAGTCGGGATGCTGGAAAGACGTGGTTGAGTGGCCAGGTCTCTCAGGAGGGAATTCACTATTTTCAACTTCCCGAGGGGAGCTACTCGGCGATGGATGTTCAGATCCATCAGATTGATGCGCAAGGAAATGTGAGCCCATCGATGGTGATTGGTGGCGAAGTTGTAGTGGATCCAGTCAGTGGAAGCCAGACGGCCTGGGTACAGGTCTCTACTGTTGCTTGGCATGATCAATCGCCGGTCGAGGGTGTTGAACTGGCGAGCGGTTATGCAACCGATCATCGAGGTCATGCCTGGGTACAACGGGCCGTTGGAGAGGTCACCCCTTCATATGCGGATACAGAAAAAGATTCATCAGCAGTTAATCTGCAGGACGCGATTCTGATCCTGAAACAGATCGTCGGTCTGGAGAGTTTCAGTGACTCTCAGTCGGTTGCGGCAGATTTTGATCAGAGTGGTGAGGTTGGGCTCAATGACGCTATTGGCATCCTCAAGCATGTAGTGGGGCTACCGAGTGCAGGGCCGGAGTGGCTGTTTGTTCCTGATGGTGGAACCACCCCAACAGAGACTATGATATTTGATGACACAGAAACCGAAGTTAGCCTGATTGCAGTGTTGAGTGGTGATGTGGATGGGAGTTGGGGGAGTGCGTAATTAATGAGCAACTGCCCTGTTCGTAGCTTATTTGCAGGGCAGTTG
>CAYFNH010000158.1:0-2213 GCA_964344435.1 uncultured Piscirickettsiaceae bacterium
TTGCACTGTTCAGTCAACAGATCACAGAGAGCGATAGCACCACAGAGAAAGAGAGTGGCCAGCCTGCAGACTACCGCGTACGCAGAGTGATTCGAATCACCGAACGAACCATCGACAAAAAAGGGCAGCAACTGTTAATCCCGGAACTCAAGCTGGAAGGGTGGTGGACTACATTGGATGAGGCAACCCACAGCAATCAGGGCATCATCAACCTCTACAAGGATCACGCCACCTCAGAGCAGTTCCATAGCGAACTGAAAACAGACCTCGATCTGGAGCGTCTCCCCTCGGGTAAATTTGATACCAACGACCTGGTACTGACGCTGGGTGCATTAACCTACAACATCCTGCGTTGGATTGGACTGATGGGACTTACTGGAGAACTATCGCCGGTACGCCATCCAGCCAAGCGCAGGAGAATACACCAAAGCAACGCTAACGTATCAACTCGGCGCTAACGACAATGATGATATCTTTATCAGAATCATTGCCAACACAGGCGGTGGCTATTTCGGCAAGGACTGGATAGCTCTTGAGGATCTCGTTATCCAGATGCATCAATGCCCAGAATGTATAACCGCCCACACAATCTCAGGGCTCTTCGCGAGGCGATCTGTGAATACACAGTCCTTCGTAATGGCAGTGCTGCTTGCTGAAGGCATTATCGAACCATCGAAGGAAAAGCCCCGTAACTATGCGCTTCTGGAGAAAGAGATCGATCCCTTCATCAAGCGAACGCTCGCTATGCAGGAGGAGAAAAAACCTGTCCGTAAACGTAAACCACCCAAATCGACACAGAAACCGGCTGGCAGATTAGAGAAATAACCAGCACCAGAATCCGTCGAAAGCGTCGAATCCGACGAAAGCTGATACCGCACAATCGCTTACACACATGCCCACGCGCCATACCTGACACCCAACCGTCGGCGGTCGTCGAATCGGCGTCGTATGCAGTCGGAACCGCCCACACGTAACTCGATGAAACCTATGCAGAGTCGTCGGGTTCGTCGGATTCGTCGGATTGCCGTGGCGTTTTTTCTGGGAGGCACAGATCTCGAAACACCACTCTGGCGACTCAAAAAACACCCGAACAAATCTATGTAAACCACTACAGACTGATCTATGTCTATCCAAACAAGATCGACTAACAACTAGTGCGTTGTTCTAAACGTAATCAGCAGCTGTAACTACAAGAAATTAATCGAGCAGCACCAACACTCTGCTGCCTGATCTGCAACGGCTGATCCTATTTCGAACTTCAAAACGCATAACCCAATCTACAACCAAACCTAACTGGTCGTTCGTCTTCGCATAGAGCTGTTCGGCCTTTACCACAACGCTGTTTTCCATAGCCTCACTCGGAGAAATCTGGGTGGGGCTTTTTCTTTGTAAAAACCATAGGAGCTTTACCCATGTATGACTTCACTACAATCACTAACGACATTGATGTTATCCAAGCCATAGAGTCTATCTGCTGTCGAGAGATTGATGCTGACACTGACCTCTCTCACATCATTCGGGAACAGGCCATGCTCTTTGCTGGTGTCACACCTGATCAGATGGAGGCATTCGTATGATTACTGACTGCGATATCGATTCTGTTGGAAGACGCATTCACAACACCATCAACGAGTTCATCAAGGTTGGGGCGTTACCGGATGATCCTTCAGAAATCTACGACGAGTACGAATCGCTAGCCATTCGTTATCTCGATGCCGAACACTCTGACTGGCCACCGGGAATTCTCGAGCATTACCTACAGGTCTTTCTTTTCTGTGTGCAGAAGAATTTAGGCATATCTGAGATTGCAGGATAGTTGTTCCATCAGCAATACGTCACACCAAATCATTTGTACACAACCAACGCTACTGAGCAGCGCTTGCCGATTGGGTGAGTACTGCTCTTTAGCGTACCCATTTTATTTTTTGGAGATAGATATGAGCAACAATACGCCTTCCCACAGCAGCATCACATCAACTCTAGTACCAGAGGATCAACGCATACAGACTATTGAGGAGCGGTTTGGTTTGCACTTCCCATTTTCCGTAGAGCCGTTCGTTTTTAATGTCGCAGGTCACATCTCATCAGACTATACCGGAGGAATATGGAAATTCCACACACTATCCAATGGCGGCTTCTGGATGCATCCAGAATGCGATCAGCCCGCATTATTCACCAAACCATCATTTAAGCTCCTGACCACCGCTGATTTC
>CAYFNH010000159.1:0-2085 GCA_964344435.1 uncultured Piscirickettsiaceae bacterium
AGGATCAGAAAAACGGGGTCTACAAGATCATCAGTATCTATGCCAAGAAGGCGCGCGGAATGATGTGTGACTTTGTGATTCGTAACCGCTTGCAGCAACCGCAACAGCTGAAAGCGTTCTCTGCTGCTGGCTATCGCTTCATCGAGTCGGAGTCCGATGGGGAGAGGTTGCTGTTCCGCCGCGACGAGCAGAGCCGCTAAAACAGGGCAACCCCTTTTTCGGTAGCAATTCCGTCCAGCGGAATATCCCAGGGGTTGCACTGGATCTCATCGACCTGTTGCAGGCTGTGAGCAACACCCAGTAGAAAAGGGCGCTTACTGGCACCCCTGATACGACCAAAGGTACGGTCATAGTAGCCTCCTCCCATGCCGATACGCCCCCCCCTCATGTCATACGCTACCAATGGGGTCAGTACCAGATCCAGACTCCAGGCCGGAACCGGTTCAGGGGGGAAGAGAGAGGGCTCTGGAATCCCGTAGCGGTTGGAGGTCAGGGGGGCGTTGCGCTGTAACGGAGCAAACCAGAGTCGATTGCCATGCAGCTGGTTGAGAACCGGCAGGTAGCAGCTGCGCCCAGACACCAGTATGTGAGTCAATATGGCTTGTAGGTCAATCTCACCGTCACTGGCAATAAAACCAGCTACTCTTCGGCTGCGCCGAAATAGTGGATGGGTAGTGAGGTGGCTGTAGAGCAGGTCAGCGTGAAGCCGCTGTTGCTCGGGTGTCAGCGTGTTGCGCTGTTGGCGGATGGTTCTGCGAAGGTTCGCGGCAGTGGTCATCTGGGAAGGAGGGTGGTGTCTACCACAAGTACCGGCTGGGTCTGCGCCCCTGAACCTAAAGTTCAAGGGGGGGAGCCTCAATTCGGGAATCAGGCTTTCCGTAAAACGGACTTGCGCACATCCCGGATTAGGTCGGCTCCCGGGGTCATAATTTAAGGACCAGGAGTCGAGTCCCAGTGGTCGAATACCGCAGTAGACACCAAATCTTTATAGGTCTATAAGCTACCCCTTTTTATATAAAAAGGCAACCCTTGGTGGGAAAATTTATCCCAGCTCCAGTTGGCGCCCCTGAAACAGGGCTCCTTCAACTTTCGAATGAATACGTGACAGCTCCTTGCTGATCTCACCACTGTGGTTGGAGTGGCTGGACTGTGAATCAAGCAGTTCGTAAGCGATGTTGATTGCTGCCATGATGGCGACACGATCCTGACCAATGCTCTTACCCTGTTCACGGATCTCACGCATCTTCCGATCCACCATGGCTGCAGAACGGATTAACGCATCCTGCTGCTCCTCGGGACAGGCGATCTTGTACTCTTTCTGCAGAATGGATACCGCTACGGTATTTGTGTTGCTCAAGACTCACTCTCCAATACCTGCACAGAGGCAAGGATTGACTCCACACTCTTCATGGCATACTGGTTCTTCTCATGCAGCTGGTCCCGCTCACCAGTAAGCTGCTGTACCCTACCGCGCAGGGCACGATTTTCATTGCGCAATGTAGTACACAGCTCAATCAGCTCATCAATACGATTTTCCAGTTGTTGAATCGGCTTGCGCCAAGAGTCATCAACGGAGTCGGTGGAGTGGTCAGGTGTCATAGTGGGGTGACTATAGAGTGAACCGTGTGATTGTTCAACTGTGGGATCGAGGCATGAGCTCAGTTGAGAAAGTCGCTATAATCCCGACACTATGAAAAGACAAACCCTGCTGCTGTCTATCTTGTTCAGCTCCTTGGCTGAACTGGCTTGTGCCGATGTGTCATGGGAGGCACCCACTCAGGTGGCCATGAATAGTGATGAAGAGATGGCACTGTTCAATATCATGAATATCCTCGATGTAGAGACTGAGATCGCTACCAAGAGCAAGGTCAACGCCGACTATGTTCCAGGCATCGTCACGGTGCTGCGTGGTGAACAGCTACAGGCGATGGGGGTGGAGGATGTCCATGCCGCGATGCAGTATGTGCCGGGCGCCAATCTGGTAACCAACAACTATGGCCGCAAAGGGGTAACGGTACGGGGTATTGGTGGTACCTTTGGCTCCTCCAACCTCAAGTTGATGATCAATGGTCATGCAGTCAATAG
>CAYFNH010000160.1:0-2004 GCA_964344435.1 uncultured Piscirickettsiaceae bacterium
CTTCTCCAATAATTTGGATAAAAGAAGGGGCACTGAAAAAAGATGGGGAAACGGGTTCGCAAACGCTTTGCACACCAGATGCCTCTGCAATCACTTCACCAGAGACTACAGCAACTGGCCGCACATGAACAGGCTGACCGCAGCGGTGATAACCAGATTCAGTTCCGGCAGGAGGGCAACCACTACCTTCTCGGTGGACGCTACAGTGGCTTTTCCGTGCAGGGCAAGATCACACTGGAGGAGCAGTCATTGACCATTGAAATCGAGCTTCCGATGTTGGCCGGGTTGTTTCAGGGAAAGGTTGAACGCTACATCCAGGAACAGGCAAAACAGCTACTTGGATAACAAAACTTTTCACCATGGGTTTTACTGAACCGCTCAAGGCTCGTTATCGGCACTTTACGCTGCAACGTATTCAGCGACGATTCGACAAGCTGCGAGCCCGCAAGGGGCGTCCCAGATCGCAGCTCAAATCCTGGCTACAGGCAGCGGATCAGGTTGAGCGCAATATTCGCCGCACACTCCTGCTGCTGATCTCACTGCTGGTTCTACTCCCCAGCCTGTGGATTGTACGACCACTCCTCCCGGAGAGCATGCCCAGTTCCGCTACACCGAGCGAGCCTGCACCACCCCCAACCAACACACCACTCCCCACACCAACTACGAAAACGGTACCCCGCTACCAGGTACAGTACCCGCTACTGCAATCAAAAGCAGAGACCATGCAGATTCTGGACAAGATTCGCCAACGCGCGCTACCCATCACCATCGAGCCGGTGCCAGAGAAAGAGAACCAGCTCCTGTTTACCGACCACTCCCCGGCCACCCGGGAGGATGCCGAACGACTACTACAACTCTACAACCAGCTATTTGGTGTTGAAGGGAAAATCAATGAATCAATTGTTGAACAGGCGATTGAATCCGCCCCGGACGCGAGGCTATAATTCGCCCCCATGAGCGCCTCCGGTAATGACCCGCAACTGCAACTGATAAAGATCGTTGTCTTTATTCTCAGCCTCTCTCCACTCTATGAGATGGCATGGTTTGCACTGAGCGGAAAATATGGAGATTACCCCTCCTGGGAGATCATCGGCATCACTGGCGAGGCATCTCTGATCTTTTTGCTGATCACCCTCTCGGTGACCCCGCTACGCCGCACCTTCGGCTGGAACATACTGCTGAAACTGCGCCGTACCTTCGGGCTTTTTGCCTTCTTCTATGCCACGCTTCACTTTCTGATCTATATCTGGCGTGAAGACACCTTCATTCTTGCCGAGTTTGCCATGGATGTTGTGAAGCTGCCTTATGTCACTGTCGGCTTCCTCGCCTGGCTGCTGATGGTGCCGATTGCACTCACTGCCAGCGACAGTCGAATGCGTGCACTGGGAAGAAACTGGAAGAAGATCCACTCGATGGTCTATGCGGTCACCTTCCTCACCATTGTCCACTACTTCCTGGTACGCACCTGGAATCCAACCGATGTACTGTGGTATGCAGCGTTGCTGACCGGGTTGTTGGGGTACCGCTTCTACTACGCCCGTACCCAGAAAGAGTGGAGTTTCTGACCGCTCTCAGCAGCTCGAGGTAGCTTCTGCAGACAGACCACCCTGTTTATTAGCGCTGCTGCAGCTTTTGTACTATCTCTTCTCCACTCAGCGGAGGATAGAGATGGCCTCCAGACGCAATATATCCCCCCATCTGCTGCAAGCGTGTTAGCTGTTCGCTGCGCTCAACGCCCTGCACAACCACCGGATACCCAAACTCACCCGCCAGACCGAGGGCTGCCTTGACCATCTGGTCGGCGTCAGGCTCACCAATCCTGTCGCTATACTCAGGCCCAAGCTTGATCCCACTCAGCGAGAAACGTTGCAGCCAGGACATCGATACACAGCCACTGCCAAAATTATCCAGGCGAACCCGCAAACCGATACGTTGCAGCCTCTGCAGCTGGTTGAATGCAATCTCAGGCTGTTTCATCAACAACGCCTCATCAATATCCAGCTC
>CAYFNH010000161.1:0-1994 GCA_964344435.1 uncultured Piscirickettsiaceae bacterium
TTGGGCGCTACAGGCGTTAGGCATTTGCTCATGACTTGTTCAGGGGTTCCTTAGTCCGCCTTCTGCAGCAGAGCATCAATACCATAGCGCTGCGCAATCATCGCCAACTGCTTGCGGTAGTACATCACGGCACTGTTGTTATTGGCCGAGACATCGTAGATCTTCCAGCCGTTATCGGTTGGGTGAAAACGGAAGGTAATTTTGACCGGGAATCCACGTGGATGGGTGATACGTGCCGCAACACTCACCTCTTTACCAAAGCGGGAGCGCTTGGCGGGATAGAAGGTAACCCGGTGGTTGGTGTAGGCATAGGTTGCAATCTGCTGTCCCAGCGCGGTCATGAACATCTCTTTCAGCTTGTTGGAGAGCTTCTGGATCTGTGCATCATCCAGATCCTTCGACATCTTGCCTGCGGCCAGGCGGGTCATGTGATCAAAGTCGAAGTAGGGACCGAGCTCCTTGTTGACAAAATCGAGCACGTTGGAGAGATCCGTACTGCCGGTGCGGCGCAGATAGGAGAAGGTCTGCTCCACCCCCTGGCGCAACAGCTGATCCGGAGTCGCCTGACGAATCGGCTGGTAACGCTGCATTGGCGCTGGCGGACGGTAGGGATTAAAGGAGTGCTGGGTCGGCCCACGGTAGCCATACCGGCTGTTGTAGTCCTGCGCCTGTGCCACCCCAATCAATGGGGCCACCATCAACAGCCCCAACAGGGCTATGCCTGCTTTGCGGATCATGCTCAATTTCATCTATAACTCCCTACGACAAACGGTTTCTGATGCGGCCCATTATCAACCACATTTGCTGTCACCACAATTAAGACAAGTCATACACCCATCCATTTTGATGACCGCCTTGGTGCTGCACTTGTTGCAGAGCTGAGAACCAGCAGGAAAGCTGCTGCTCTTTTCTGCACTGTTCGTAGCCACCGACTTCTCCTCGATCGACTCTGCCGCCGGCTTACCCTCGAACTCTGCACGCTTCTTCTCCAGAAAGGCTTTCTGGCTGTCATCCATGCAATCGCCACCCAGCATCCCCATCGCCGTCAGATGACACTCGATACAGTCCCCGATCTCCGCCACCAGTGAGGGCATGTACTTGCCCCCCTTCTTGAAGTAGCCACCACGCGGATCAAACACCGAACGCAGCTCCTCCACCAGAAAGGTGACATCCCCCCCCTTGCGGAAGACCGCCGAAATGATGCGGGTCAGCGCCACAATCCACTGAAAGTGGTCCATATTCTTGGAGTTGATGAAGACCTCGAACGGACGGCGGTGCTCGTGGTCCGTGCCCTCATTCAGCACCATATCGTTGATGGTGACATAGAGCGCATGTTCGGAGAGCGGGGTCTTGATCTTGTAGGTATTTCCTACCAGATGATCCGGGCGCTCCAGCTTTTCGTGCATCTGGATCACATTGGAGAAGGCGTCTTCAACAACCGTCTCAACCGATGCCTCTGCCCCTGCAGTTTTCGCCTCCTCTACCGCCTCCTGTTCCGGCCCGACTACACTATATCCAACAATCTTTTTTTCCAATTTCACACTCATGACTTCAACTCCTGATTCTACATTTTCATTCAAGATTACTCACCAGACAGCAGGGCAATCTCATTCTGCGTCTCTTCACCAAACTGCCGCAGCTCATCGTCTGTCAGCAGATGACTGGCTCTCCAACTGGCCAGCATAAACAGTGCGATACTGCGCCGGGGGTTATCAAACAACTCACTCATCTTGCGATCCCGCGCCTGCAGTCGATCCCAAACCTCGAGATAGGCCGCATGTGCCCCTCCATCCTGCACCTCAATCAGCGGCTCGATTTCCCCCAGCACCTGCCTACTGAACTGCTCCAACTTCTCACCATGCATGACCCGAAGCCGCTTCCAGTCCCGCTCTGCAATATCTCTTCTTCTCATTATGACTATTATCACGCCTCTACAAGCGCTCCCCCTCTCAATCTTTCTCAGCGAACAAAAAATGCATCCGAGTTTACGACCT
>CAYFNH010000162.1:0-1930 GCA_964344435.1 uncultured Piscirickettsiaceae bacterium
TTACCGTGATGGGGGATAGGGGGTGACCTGCCGCGTAGCGGCTTCGTTCAACAACTTGCTACACCCTTTCCGCAGCACCTTTCAAAAACTGCTAATTCTCTCTTTGGTGATCAATCTACTCAGCCTGATGGTTCCCATCTACGTTTTGCAAGTGTATGACCGGGTTATTTTCAGGAGCGGACTAACCACTCTACAAGGCCTGCTGATTGGCATGGTTCTGGTATTGCTGTTTGAGTTTTTGTTAAGAAGTGGACGTACCCGGATACTCCAACATAGTGGGGCGCAGATCAGCGAGACCCTTGGTCAATCTATCTATAAAAAAATTCTCTCACTACCACTGGAGGCACTTGAATCACGTACAGCACAACAGTGGCAGATGCTCTTTCGGGATGGTGATACGGTACGGAATCGTTACTCTGGCCAAATGGCGATGTTGATGCTGGATATCCCTTTTGGTGCACTGGCACTACTGCTCATTCTCACAATTGCAACACCAATATCCTGGGTTGTACTAACAGCAATTCCTCTGTTCATGCTGATCGCCTGGCGCTCTGCATCGGTTATCCATCAACACAGTATCGAAGAGCGCAACCAAACTATTCAACGCGACCAGCTCATTAATGAATCCATCTCAGTACGCACGACCATTAAGGCTCGCCAGCAAGATCAGCACTTCTTAAACCTCTGGGAACAGCAACAGAAGCAGTGGCACATCTCTACCCTCAAACGGTCTCACTCTTCCGATCACTATCGGGATCTGAGCCACTCCATGTCGCTCTTAACCACGATCACCCTCACTGCAGCAGGGGCACTCGCCATCATCCATCAAGAGTTGACGTTAGGTGCACTGATTGCAACCAATATGCTGAGCAGTCGAATACTCTCCCCTTTGACACAGCTGGTCTCTCAGTGGAAAAACTTCACCTTGTCTCGTACCGCTGTGGAAAATCTGGACAAACTATTTCAACAGCCTTCTGAAGAGGAGAGAGAGACGGTAGTCCCAGACACGATTCACGGAGAACTCAAATTTGAACAACTCTCTTTTCTCTATCAACAG
The DNA here is from genome assembly GCA_964344435.1 of uncultured Piscirickettsiaceae bacterium. Taxonomy (GTDB): domain Bacteria; phylum Pseudomonadota; class Gammaproteobacteria; genus Thiopontia. The sequence continues at coordinate 1,058 of CAYFNH010000162.1, forward strand.
GAAGAACACGCCACGATTCACAACATCAGCGGCAGAATCGGCCCCAACGGAATTCATGCTATTGTCGGCCCAAATGGTAGCGGAAAAAGTACTCTCCTGAAGTTACTGGCCGGTCTCTACCAACCATCAAAGGGACGCATTCTGATTGATGGCACGGAACTCCAACAATACCCTAACAGAGTTCTTGGTAGCTGGATTGGCTACCTCCCACAACAGGTCATCACCCTCAACGGTACTATTCAGGAAAACCTTATTGCTGGCTGCAGTTCAGCAAATGACACCACTATTATTGAAGCCTGCCAGCAAGCTGGTGCGTATGATTTCATATCCCAACTAGAAGCAGGGTTCTCAACCGCAATGGGTGAATCTGGTTACCGTTTCTCCGGCGGTGAACGCAAACGAATTGCTATCGCTTCCCTTCTGATCAAGCAGCCCAGGATACTGCTACTTGATGAGCCCACGGAGAGTCTGGATATCACCAGCCTGCAAACACTCCTTCAAACCCTGCAACAACTTGCAGCCAACCATACCATAATCGTGGTAACTCATAACCCCGTCCTGTTGAAAATTAGCAACAGCATATTGCTCCTGCAACAGGGGAAAATCACTGCCGCCGGACCATCTCAAGAGATGCTCTCTAAACTCGGAGTTACACCATGAATGAAGTAGCACCACCACCCTCGTGGAAAACATCCGAAGTAACCATAACCTCACTTGTTATCAGCCTGATTATCTGGTCCTTTTTTGCAGAACTTGACCAGACGGTTACTGCAACAGGTGAGGTGATTCCTTCTGGACAAACCAAAATAGTCCAACATCTAGAAGGCGGAATTATTGAAGCAATCCATATACAACCAGGCACTACTGTCAGCA
>CAYFNH010000163.1:0-1895 GCA_964344435.1 uncultured Piscirickettsiaceae bacterium
TTAGGCGATATTCTAGAAACATGGATCTACGCACTGTACTGCTGGTCGATGATGAACAGCAGATTCTCGACACCTATCGAATCATCCTCTCTGGAGATCAGGATGACGAGCAGCTGGATGAGTTGGCTGCGCTGGTAGGGCTGATCGAGGAGGATAGCGAAGAGCAGACTCCCCCCGTAGAACGGGAAACCTTTCGACTGATTGAAGCCAATCAGGGAGAGGAGGCGCTGGAGAAGCAGCGTGAGGCAATCAGTGCAGGGCATGCGCCAGCGGTTGCTCTGGTTGATATGCGGATGCCGCCGGGGATCAATGGTCTGGAGACCGCAATCCGCCTGCGCCAACAGGACTCCTCCATCTATATCATCATTATCACCGCCTATAGTGATATCGAGAGTGAGACCATGCAGCTGGCCCTGCAGCATGACTTTATCTTTCTCAAGAAGCCGGTGGTTCCGGATGAGCTCTACCAGATTGTACACAACGCTGCCAAGGCCTATCAGACCAGTACACGTAGCAGTATCAGAAAGGAGATGGAGTCTCCCTCCTATCGAGAGCATCTGAAGCAGCAGCAGGTACTGCTGGTGGATGATGAGCCGATGATGTTGAAGCTGGCAGAGGCGATGTTGTCGCAATATCTGCAGGTCAATGTGCTCACCGCAGGCAATGGCGAGGAGGCGCTGCGGCTGGCCAACGAGATGATGCCCGACCTGATCCTGCTGGATGTCAAAATGTCTCCAATGAACGGCTATGAGGTCTGTGCGGCACTCAAGGCCTCGGAGAGCACCAAGGAGATTCCGGTCATCTTTCTCACTGCACAGAGCAGTGATGATCAGGTGGTGGAGGGGTTCAAGGCCGGGGCGGTAGACTATATTGCAAAACCATTCTCCAAACCGATTTTGGTTGCGCGCGTATCGACTCATCTCAACCTCTATCGCCAGAGCCGTCGCCTCAAGATGCTCTCGAATACCGACAGTTTGACCCAGTTGCCCAACCGTGCGGCCTTCCAGAATTATCTGGATATGCGTCTGCGCGATGCGGAAGAGGCCAGAGAAGAGAGTGGTGGTGTGATTCCGCGCCAAAACTATTTTGCAGTTCTGTTTATTGATCTCGACAAGTTCAAGCCGGTTAATGATGAGATGGGTCATGAGGTGGGAGATCAGCTGCTACAGGCGGTTGCCGGGCGCTTGCGCAAGAATGTGCGTGAGGGGGATCTGGTCTCCCGTATCGGTGGTGATGAGTTTGTGATGATGATGGGGGGGAACATCACGGCAGAGCATGTGGCGCTGGTGGCAGATAACCTGGTTAATTTGTTGTGTCAGCCGTTTCATATCGATGGCAACTACGTACAGATTGGTGCCAGTGTTGGTAGTGCCCGCTATCCGGATGATGCCGAGGATGGCGAGACCCTGCTGCGCAATGCCGATATGGCTATGTATGAGGCCAAGGCAAAGGGGAGAAACTGTCATGTCTCCTTCTCCAATGAGTTCGAGATTCACCAGGCAGAACGGGATCAGCTGGCCTCCGAACTGAGGATTGCCGTTGAAGAGCAACAGTTGGAGCTCTATTTCCAGCCCCGGGTGACCCTTGAGAACAGAGAAATTGTAGGGCTGGATGGCGTGTTGCGTTGGGAGCATCCGACTCGTGGCACCCTGGAGGCAGATCGTTTCATGGCGCTGTTGATGGAGGGGCGTCTGGGAGAACTGGCGGAGCGGCAGATATTGAAGATGGCCTGTCAGCAGCTGCTACGTTGCCAGCAGGCGTGTGATGAGGTCGTGCCAGTCTCGTTGACGCTCTCCGCAGAGCGTTTCAAGCAGAATAATCTGGATCGTTATATTCTCGATGTTGCTGCTGAGAGCGGTCTCCCCAAATCACTGCTGCCGATGATCGAGCTGGAT
>CAYFNH010000164.1:0-1781 GCA_964344435.1 uncultured Piscirickettsiaceae bacterium
CTTTCTTGTTATCCAGCAAGGAGCCGGAGAAGGCAACCTCGGTTCCGCTCTGATAGGCAATCTTGCGCGCCTCCTCACTCAAGGTACTGTAGCCCAGCCATTTCCAGAACTTTTCACGCTCACCATTATAGCCGGTATAACGGCTTGTCTCCTTTCCAGACTTGAACAGCACGATGGTTGGGGTCGCCCACAGCGACTCTTCCAACTGCCATCCACTGGGAGGCTGGGTGGATAACGTGGTAACGATTGGCACTGGAGAGCTCCATCCGTCGAGCACCTGCTCCTCGAACAATTTACAGAAGGGACAGTGCTCCGCCTCAAACACAACCAATTGCATCTCATCAGAAAGATCCGAACCCTTCAGTGGTTTCGCCTGCTTGACACCGGCCATGCTTGAGGAGGGAAACAGCACCCCTGTTCCACCCAGGCCGCAGTAGCCATTGGGGTTTTTCAGCAGATAATCCTGATGGTACGCCTCTGCCGGATAGAACCTATCCAGAGGCGCAATCTCAGTGGTGATTGAACCATACCCTGCAGCAGTCAACACCTGTTGGTAGCGCTCACGGGTTGACTCCGCCGCCTTCTGCTGCACCGCGCTACTGTAGTAGATGGCACTGCGATAGTTGCTACCGATATCATTCCCCTGACGGTCACCCTGGGTAGGGTCATGATTCTCCCAAAAGCCGACCAACACCTGCTCGATGGAGGTCTGAGAGGGGTCAAAGGTCACCTGCACCACCTCGGCATGATTTTTCACCGCTGGATTATGTTTGGCTCGTAACACCTTATCGTAGGTAGGCTCAGGATAACTACCACCCGCATACCCACTCACCGCATCCACCACTCCGGGAAGAGCAGCCATTCGTTTCTCTGCCCCCCAGAAGCAGCCCATACCGACCACAACGGACTCTGTTTCCATCTCTACACCCTCTGCCATTACCAAAGACCCACCACCAGCAAACATGCCCAGCCACATCAGGGCACTGACCAACCACAATCTGCCTCTCTTCCCGTTCATCTCCGACTCCATTTTATATCAACTTGAGCACTGCCCAGCCCCGGACCCGATTCGGGTTACCGAGCTGGCTATATTGTATTAGTCGGAGCAAGCCTGAAATCCTTACAACTTTTTTGAGATAGTAGAATCAGACAGAGTGACCTAAGCAGCCTCCTCAAGTGAGCGCTCAATTGCTTCTGCTACCCACTGATTCAGACTCTTCCCCTCTGCAGCGGATGCGGCTGCAATCTGTTCATGGGCTGCAGGAGGAATTCTCACATTAAATTTTCCAGAGTAATCCTTGCGAGGATTCACTCCATCCTTTTTACATGCCTCAAGAAATACACGAAGAGAGATTTTGCCTTCACGTTTCAACCTTTCAGCATCAGCAGCGTAGAAGTCAGCACCTCCATTTAAGCCGACAAAATCTCCACGAAACATCTCGATTTCAGGATCGTAGCTGATGACAGCCTTATAACCATCAATCTCCATTAAATTCATCATGGCTCTACTCCGTTTAGTTTCAACCACTCTCTTACACTTGCTACTGCACCTTTATCGGTGTCTGGTCGAGGGTGGGGACGATGAAACACCCGACGTTCTCCAAACAAACGTACAACAATACGCGACCCTTCCGCCTCATTGATTTCAGCACCAAGACCTACAAAGAGACCTTCTATATCTTTCCACTTAATATTCGCGCTCACAGGGCGCTTAAAAATCAATTGGAGACACTGGTGTCCCAACGTTGAAGAGGTAAAACTCACGTAGCCCCATAAAACAC
>CAYFNH010000165.1:0-1751 GCA_964344435.1 uncultured Piscirickettsiaceae bacterium
ACACCTTTCAGGCACCACAGATCATTCTGGCCACCGGCGGAGCCAGCAAGGTTTACCTCTACACCAGCAACCCCGACATCTCCACAGGGGATGGCATCGCCATGGCCTGGCGTGCAGGGTGCCGGGTCGCCAATATGGAGTTCAACCAGTTCCACCCCACCTGTCTCTATCACCCCAGCGCAAAGTCCTTTCTGATCACCGAGGCGGTACGTGGCGAAGGGGGCAAGCTGCTCCTGCCCAATCTAATCCAATTCATGGAGCAGTTTGATGCCCGCAAGGAGCTGGCGCCACGGGACATTGTCGCCCGCGCCATTGACCATGAGATGAAACGACTGGGTGCCGATCACCTTTTTCTCGACATCAGCTTCAAAAACTCGGATTTTGTGCGCGAACACTTCCCCACCATCCACCACCGTTTGAAGAAGTTCGGCATCGACATGACTACCGATCCAATTCCGGTGGTGCCTGCAGCCCACTACACCTGTGGTGGTGTAGTTACTGATCTGGACGGCAAGACTGATCTGGCCGGGCTCTACGCCGTGGGTGAGGTGGCGCACACCGGACTGCACGGGGCCAACCGCATGGCCAGCAACTCATTGCTGGAGTGCCTGGTCTTTGCTGCTGCGGCCGCCAGCGACATCAACCAGCATCCCGCAAGACAAGCTGAACAGCAGATCCCTCCCTGGGATGAGAGCCGGGTCACCGACTCTGATGAAGAGGTGGTGGTCTCCCACAACTGGGACGAGCTGCGCCGTTTCATGTGGGACTACGTGGGCATTGTGCGTACCACCAAGCGACTGGAGCGGGCACAGCACCGCATCGAGCTGCTGCAGCAGGAGATTGCCGACTACTACAGCCACTTCCGTATCTCCAACAACCTGCTGGAGCTGCGTAATCTGGCTCAGGTGGCAGAACTGATTATCCAATCGGCCCTCCAGCGTAGAGAGAGCCGTGGTTTGCACTATACTCTGGACTATCCAGAGAAACAGCAGCGGGCCGAGAACACCATTCTCAGCCCCAATCCTTAGGAGTGGATCCGATTATGAATAGCGAATGGAAAACATATTTGAGCAGCAACGGGGCTGAACTGGTAGAGGATGTCGTTGTCAGCTTTGGCAATATCGATCAGGAGCGCCATATCGTCTCTACCGGGGATGTAATGGCCGATCTCTCTCATCTCGCCATTCTTGAAGTCAGCGGTGCAGACAGTGCGGATTTTCTCCAAAATCAGTTCACCAACGACGTAGCCGCTCTGGCCGTTGGCAAGAGTCAGTTTGATGGCTGGTGTACCCCCAAGGGACGGTTGGTTGCCCTGCTCCGGGTAACCCGTGTCGCCGAGGAGCGTTTTTTACTGGTGGTGCCGCGTGATGTGGCCGAGGGGGTAGAGAAGAAGCTACAGATGTTCATCTTCCGCTCCAAAGTAACCATCCACAACCTGAGCGAAGAGGCTGTACGCATAGGCCTCTCCGGCCCCGGGGCAGAGGCGCAGCTCAATGCAATCGCCGATGCAAAACCACTACCGAGTGAGGTTGATGACGCCATTATCACCGACAAGTGCACCATCATTCGTCTGCGCCCCGGTCCCAACCCCCGTTTCATGGTGATTACCGATGCCGAAGCGGCGAAGAAGATCTGGTCTCACTTCGATGTCAAATCAGCCCCGGTCGGGAGAGGCGCCTGGGAGCTGATCAAGATACGCGCCGGTGTCCCCTCCATCTTCCTAGGCACTCAGGAATCCTTTGTGCCCCAAA
>CAYFNH010000166.1:0-1741 GCA_964344435.1 uncultured Piscirickettsiaceae bacterium
TTTACAAGTGTAAATGACCATTTTCGAACACAGAGATGGCGGATTTCAGGGGTGAGCTGAATAGTTACCAAGTCTGAACGACTTTTCAAGGGAGTCCATGCATGTCAGAACAACCCATTTATAACCGGATCCTTCTGAAACTTAGTGGTGAGGCCCTGATGGGAGAGTGGGGGCAAGGGATCGATCCTGCGATCCTGTCGCAGATGGTGGAGGAGATCTCTGTCATTGTCGCCAGAGGGGTACAGGTGGCGACTGTGATTGGCGGCGGCAACTACTGTCGTGGGGCCAGTCTGCAAGAGGTGGGTGTCGGCCGTGTTACCGGCGATCAGATGGGTATGCTGGCCACAGTGATGAACGCCATTGCCATGCGGGATGCCTTGATGCAGCAGGGGATCAAGGCGCGTGCGATGTCCGCCTTCAAGATCTCCAAAGTGTGTGATGAATACACCACCCGGGATGCAATTGAGGCCCTGGAACAGGGTGAGGTGGTGCTGTTTGCAGCGGGTACCGGCAACCCCTTCTTCACTACCGATACTGCGGCCTGCCTGCGCGGCATTGAAGTGGAGGCAGATGTGGTGATGAAGGCGACCAAGGTGGATGGGATCTACACGGCCGATCCGGAAAAAGAGGCCTCTGCCACCAAAATCGAGCAGATTACCTATGATGAAGTGCTGGAAAAACAGCTTGGAGTGATGGATTTGACTGCAATTGTGCTCTGTAGAGAGCATAATATGCCCCTTCGAGTATTTGATATGACCCGACCCGGTGGACTGCAGGGGGCGGTGATGAGTGAATCCGGGGGGACCTCGGTTGTTCCTGCCACCTGATACTCCCTCCCCCTTTGAGGGGGAGGGCAGGGGTGGGGGTAGAGCGTTAAACGAAGAGAAAATTTAAGAAGAAGCACCATGATTGACGAGATAAAACAGGACGCCGAAGCGCGTATGGGTAAGAGTGTGGAGTCGCTGAAGCATGAGCTGGGCAAGCTGCGGGCCGGGCGGGCCCACCCCAGTCTGCTCGACCAGATCAGTGTCGACTATTATGGCAACCCGACGCCACTCAATCAGGTGGCCAACATCAACGCTACCGATGCCCGTACCCTCACCGTGATGCCCTGGGAGAAGGCGATGGTGCAGCCGATCGAAAAGGCGATTATGGAGTCCGACCTCGGTTTGAATCCAGCCACTGCAGGCGAGACCATCCGCATTCCGCTACCGCCGCTGACCGAAGAGCGCCGCCGTGACCTGGTCAAGGTGGTCAAGGCTGAAGGAGAAAATGCCAAGGTGGCAATTCGCAATATCCGTCGAGATGCCAATGGAGATTTCAAGGATCTGGTCAAGGAGAAGGAGATCTCCGAAGATGACGAGCGCCGTGCCGAGGCCGATGTGCAGAAACTGACCGATCAGTATGTGGCGCAGGTGGACAAGGCGGTGCAGGATAAAGAGGCGGATCTGCTGGAAATTTGATTCGCCATGGAGAGAGAAAACCAGCAAAATCCACCGCCAGCAGCCCCTGTTGGTGGTTATCCCTACTATCCTCCAATGGCCTATAACGCGGAGGATGAGATCAGTCTGATCGATCTATGGCGTGTTTTGATGGCACGTAAATGGATGATTTTTTGGGTGACTACACTGTTTACAGTCGGGGCGGTTGTTTATGCTCTGGTGGCACCGGAGATCTACAAGGCTGAAGCCACATTGGCACCGGTCAAGAGTGAAGGGGGCGGTAGAATGGCCTCACTGGC
>CAYFNH010000167.1:0-1711 GCA_964344435.1 uncultured Piscirickettsiaceae bacterium
GATATAAGGGATATTTTTACCAATGAAAGGGATTGTCTTCTCAGAATTTATCGAGATGGTGGAGGAGGCGTTCTCCCCGGAGTTGGTGGATGAGATTATCGAGGCCTCGGCATCCGACCTGCAGTCGGCGGGTAATTATACCAGTGTTGGGGTCTATGACCACATGGAGCTGGTGGCGCTGGTTACAGAGCTCTCCAAACGAACTGGTACAGCGGTGGATGATCTGGTAACCACCTTTGGCACCCATCTGGCCGGGCGTTTTGCCGCGCTCTATCCCGGTTTTTTTGAGGAGGTGGAGAGCACCCTGGATTTTCTGGAAAGTGTGGATAACCATATCCATGTAGAGGTGCTCAAGCTCTATCCGGATGCAGAGCTGCCCCGTTTCAAGACCGAGCGTACAGGAGATCAATTGGTGATGGAGTATCAGTCCAGTCGTCCCTTCGCAGCGTTGGCCAGCGGCTTGATCCAGGGCTGTGGAAACTACTTTGGTGAGACTCTGGAGGTGCAGGAGGAGGACCTCTCTGCAGGTAGAGGAGATCACATGCGCTTTACCATTACCAAAAAATGATGGGCTGAAAAATCAATGGAGGAGCTGGAAAAGAAGATTGAACTGCTGGAGCGGCGTTTTCAGCGGGAACGTACTGCCCGCAAGGAGGCAGAGCACCTGCTGGAGCAGAAGAGTCTGCAACTCTACCAGGCCAATCAACAGCTGCAGAGAGAGAATGACCGTTTCTCAACCCTGATACAGGCACTGCCAATCGCGATCATGCGCTACAACCATGAGCAGGTTGTGGCGGTTAATCCCGCCTTCCATCTGCTCTTTGGCGAAAACCCGGAGGGGCTGGCTACCGGGGAGTATGCGCACTCACATCGGTTACCACTGCAGTCCCATCCGGACAAAAGAATTCAGCATGAAATCCACTGTGGTGAGGAGGTGTCAACGGTACTGGTTCAGTTTGTGCCGTTGGCCGAGTCTCATGATGAGAATCAGCAGCACGAAACCCTGATGGTGGTGATTGATATCAGTGACCGCATCAAGAGTGATGAGGCTCAACAGTATGCCGCCTTCCAGGCGGGAATCGCCGAGATGAGCGCCTCCGTACTGCACAACATCGGCAATATTGTAACCGGTATGCATGGTTCACTGATGCACCTCGGGCGGCTTCCGGCACAGGTGGAACGACTGGAAAAGGGGTTGGAAAAGGCGCTGGAAGGGGTCAGCAGCGTGCTTGAGCAGGGAGCGGAAGAAGAGGGCACATGCCGTACACAGCTGCAGCGCAATCAGCAGGTGCTGCATGCCTCTGTCAAGATACTCTCCGGGCTGCGTGGTCAGGAGAAGATGTTGCAGTATATTGACAAGCTGGAGTTGGGAATTCACCACGTCGGGGAGATTATCCAGCTACAGCAGAAGGCGGCTCGTCCGGATACCCACATTACCCGCTTCACCCTCTCCTCGATGTTGGAGGATACCCTGAGTCTGATTCAGGACCGTATCGAAAAGTTTGGTATCGAAATCCGGCTCTCGCTTGATCCGGAGATCAAGCAGGTGGAGCTGCCGCGCAATCCGATGATTCAGATGGTGATGAACTTCATCAAGAACAGCATGGAGGCGATTGGGCAGCGTATTCGCCAGCAGATCACCCACAAGGGGTGGATTGAGCTCAAGACACAACGGGTCTCGGGGGAGCAGTTCATCCTTACCATTTCAGAT
>CAYFNH010000168.1:0-1656 GCA_964344435.1 uncultured Piscirickettsiaceae bacterium
CTCAGCCTCAGCATCGCAGTCGCCGCCTGGGTGATCGCCACCATGGTGCAAGACTTCATCACCCGCAACCAGAAAAAGGGCCGGCTCTCCCGTAGCCATGTGGCGATGCTGGTGGCTCATGCCGGTTTAGGGATCTTTATCATCGGGGTTGCCTTCTCCAACGCATTCAGCATTGAGAAAGATGTGCGCATGGAGGCAGGCAGCAAGGTCGAGGCCGGTGGGTATATCTTCCATCTCGATGGATTGGCCGAACGTCAGGGCCCCAACTATGTAACTACAATGGGGCTGGTCTATGTCTATAACGAAGCAGGAGATCAGGTCGCCACGCTCCACCCGGAGAAGCGGCTCTACACCGTACAGAGCATGCCAATGACCGAGGCCTCGATTGACGAAGGGGTGTTCCGTGACCTCTACGTGGCGATGGGTGAACCGATCAAGGGGAGCAATGCCTGGGCGATGCGGGTCTACTACAAGCCGTTTATTCAGTGGATCTGGATGGGGGTACTGATTATGGCACTGGGTGGTCTGATCGCAGCCACCGATCCGCGCTACCTCCGGGTGGCCCGCCAGGCACGTGCCATACAGCCGTCTTCGTAAACGGATGAACTGGGCATGAAAGCAGTTGTGATGGAGACCCCGGGTGGGGTCAATCAACTGGTTCTGGGTGAAATTCCCAAGCCGCAAATCATAACGCCTCACCAGTTGCTGATTCGTATTGAGGCGGCTGGAGTCAACCCGATCGACACCAAGTTGCGCAAGGCCGGTCCCTACCTATCAGGCCACCCACAACATGTATTGGGCTGTGATGGTGCCGGTGTGGTTGAGGCCATTGGCGATGGATGCGAGCGCTTCCAGGTTGGTGATGCGGTCTACTATTTCAATGGTGGACTGGGGGGATTGGAAGGAAACTATACCGAGTATGCCGTGGTGGATGAGCGCTATGTCGCGCCCAAACCCAACAACCTCAGCTTCGCCGAGGCGGCTGCTGCACCACTGGCCCTGATTACCGCATGGGAATCCCTGTTTGATCGTGCTTCACTACAAGAGAGTGATGAGGTGCTGGTTCACGCCGGCGCGGGAGGTGTCGGTCACCTCGCCATCCAGCTCGCCGTTGAAGCAGGGGCACGAGTTGCCACTACAGTAGGTTCTGCCGAGAAGGCGGAATATGTACGTTCCTTGGGGGCTGAACTGGCCATCCTCTACAAGGAGGAGGGTTTTGTCGAGGCGGTTCAGCAGTGGAGCCGTCACGATGGGGCCAACATCATCTTCGACACCATCGGTGGCGCCCTCTTCAACCCCTCTCTACAGGCCGCGGCCCATTATGGAGAGGTGGTAACCCTGATCCAGATCCCTGAGTCAGTCGATTGGAAGGCGGCACGCTTGAAGAATCTTCGGGTCAGCCAGGAGCTGATGCTCTCCCCTTCTGTATTTGACCAGCACGAAAGGCGTATCCATCAGACCGATATTCTGGAACAGGGTTGCAAACGCTTCGAGGCGGGCACGCTGCAGGTCAAGGTAAGCCATCAGCTGCCACTGGAGCAGGCTGCGGAGGCACACCAGCTGATCGAACGCGGGGATATGTTTGGCAAGCTGGTGCTGACCCCGAATTAGTGATACCGTCGATCCGCATTCTATTAAACATGGGGAACAGGATGA
>CAYFNH010000169.1:0-1629 GCA_964344435.1 uncultured Piscirickettsiaceae bacterium
TTGGCCACCCGCTTGGCGACCACCGAGAGAATCATCTTCTCGATGGTAGCGTTGGTGGCCGGCTTGCGCAGGAAGGCGTCGATATGGGGACGGGCCTGCTCCAGGTCGGCATCCTGCTCGGCGGTGATCATCACGAAGATGGTATCTTCAAAGCGCCCCTTGGCGTGTACCTCCTTGATGAAGGCGAGCCCGTCCATCACCGGCATGTTCCAGTCGGCCAGTACCAGGTCCGGTTTGGTGCTGTTCATCCTGGCGTAGGCGGCCAGACCATTGGTGGCGCTGACGATGTTTTCCCGGGGGATGCCGAGTCCGACCAGGATCATGCGGTAGATGTCGAGGTTGGCCGGCATGTCGTCGACCATCATTACGGTCATGCGGCGCAGTACCAGGCTGAGGCGGTGGCGAAGTTTGTCGTAATCTATCGGTGCACTCATAACGCTACTCGCTCTCGGTGGTTTCTGGGCGCTGTGACGGAGTGAAGGTGACTCCGTCGCAGATCTGCCGTGGCAGGGTCAGGGTGAAGGTGATGTTGTTGTCGGCGGCTTTGCAGGTGATTTCGCCGTTGGCGGCCCGCAGGACCTCTCTGACGTCGTGCAGGCCGATGCCGTTGCCGTCGTCTTTGGTGGTGTAGCCTTTCTCGAAGAGCTGCGCTTCCCTCCCGCCCGGGAGGGGTTGGCTGCGGTTGTGGAAGTTGAGGATGATCTGTTCCTGGTCGATGTGACCTTCGATTTCGATCATGACTTCGTCCTGCAGGTGGAGCAGGTCGTCGAGTGCTTCGCTGGGGCTGTTGCGGATGCGCTCCACTACATATTCGTCGACGGCATCGGCGGCGTTGTTGAGGAGGTTCTGGATCACGGTCTGCAGGTCTACGGCGCTGATGCGTACACAGCTTTCGGCAATTTCGTCGAGCTGGACGTCGATCTTTTTGCTGCGCCCCTTTTTGGTGATGGCGAAGAGTTTGAGCTGTTTTTCCAGCTGTTTTTTCAGCGGCAGCAGGGTGACCATGGCGGCATTGCGGCTGGAGTTGTCGAGCGCGAGGTAGATCATGTTGCTGATCATGCCGAGCTGTTCTCTCATCATCTGCATACGCTGGGGGTTGAGCATGTCGAACAGCATCTCGGGGTCGTTGCCGTTGCGGCTCTGCAGTTCGATCAGTTCGACCATGCCGTTGAGGTAGCCGAGGGAGTTTTTGATGCTGTGGGAGGTGGAGCGGTAGAGGCTGAAGAGCTGTTCTTGCTGCTGCAGCAGTCTGTTTTGCTGTTGCAGGGTCTGTTGCAGTTCGGCATCCCGCGCCCAGCTGGTGCAGCAGCTGTAGGCGAGGTAGCGCAGTTCGTCGCGGTTATAGGGTTTGGAGATGAACAGTAGTTTGTGGTCGAGGTTGTCGTGCAGTTCGCTGAAGTCGTGGTCGGAGTAGGCGGTGATGATGACGATGTAGATCGATGGGTCGAGCTGCTGCAGGCGGATTGCGGTCTCCAGCCCATCAATCCCCGGGGGCATGCGCATATCGATCAGGGCCAGTGCAAAGGGGGTGTCGGCCTCCAGCGCTTCACGCATCAGCGCTACCGCCTCTTCCCCCTGGGTGGCGGTGGTGAGGCTGTAGTGACAGCCGTTGTCCTCCAGTGCGGTATC
>CAYFNH010000170.1:0-1623 GCA_964344435.1 uncultured Piscirickettsiaceae bacterium
TCGTGGATTTACAAAAATTCGACCTTGCTGGGTGGGTTGTTCAGGCGTTCCCTAGCTAAGCGCAAGAAAGCAGGAGCCAAGCTGTTACGCCGTGGAGTAAAACAACAACTGCAGTACCTGCGGCGCAACCTCAGTCACATCGAACACCTGCTTGAGCATTTTGAAGAGAACAGACCGCTACCGCTGCCCAACTGGCTACTACACCGCTACTGGGTGATCCAGCACCTCTACCAGCAACAGAAAGAGATGTACGACAACCACACCCGGCGCTGTGATGACCGGATTGTCAGCATCAGCCAACCCTACGTGCGCCCCATCATACGTGGCAAACAGAGCAAACCGGTTGAGTTTGGTGCCAAACTCAGTGCCAGCCTCACCAGCGATGGAATCGCCTGCATAGACCACCTGAGCTGGGATGCCTTCAACGAAGGGGGAGACCTGAAAGGCCAGGTAGAAGCCTACCGCAAGCGTCACGGCCACCTGCCGGAGGTGGTGATCGCTGATCCGGTGTACGGAACCCGAGCCAACCGCAACTACCTCAAGCAACAGAGAATCCGCTTTGCCGGAAAACCTCTGGGACGACCACCGAAGATTACCGAACAGAACCGGGAAGAGCAGAAACGGCTCAAGGCACAACGCAGAGAAGAGTACCTGCAACGTATCCCGATTGAGGGCAAATTTGGGCAGGGCAAGAATGGATACCGGCTCAACTACATTCGAGCCAAACGTGCCAACACCAGCATATCGTGGATCAACAGCATCTTTCTGGTGATGAACCTGCTGGTGCTGCTGAAGCACTTTTTTGGGCTCAGAAAAAGGCCTGCTACGGATTGGATTAAGGAGGTTTTGGCTTGTTTTTCCCCTGCTGCTGCAATGCAGGTGTCATATTTGTCGCCTCGTGACCAACGGTGGTCATTTGGGCTTTCGGCTTTATGAGCAGGCTCTATATAGTCTGGCTGTCCCTTCACTGAAATGGCGGGTTCTGGAAATCCGCCTTTCAGCCATGCCTGCATGGACTGGGTTAGAGAAACTTGGGGGTGTAATGATTTGAAATTAGATGCTTTTGAAGAGGTATTGGAAATCAGGGAGTAGAGTGGAGAGGAGGTAACCTCGTGTAGTTCGCTCTGGGTGAAAGGCGACATCTCGATGATTGCAATTCTGCCAGCAAGACTCTCTGTAATTCCGTTTACAATCGCTCGCGAGCTGGAACCGGTGAGAATAAAGCGCCCTTTCTGTTGGTGTTTTTGATCGATGATGCCACGCAGCACCTTGAACAGGTCAGGGTACTGTTGTGCTTCATTGATGATGAGATCACGATCATTGATGTTGAAAAAAGAGACCGGGTCGTTACTGATTAACTGATAGTGGTCGGGGCTCTCCAGATCGTAATATTTCCATTGAGGGCGAAGGTTTTTTACAAAGGTCGACTTTCCGCACTGACGGGCACCGATGATGGCAACGACAGGAAACATCTCCAGGAGACGGTTGGTTTTGTACTCAATATGCCTTTTTTTATACATGATATTTAAAGTCTGTCATTAAATTTAATGGATATCAATCCATTAAAAATAACCTGAATCCGTGACTTCAAACTTGAAGCCATCCAACCTCTGGGCAAAACCT
>CAYFNH010000171.1:0-1598 GCA_964344435.1 uncultured Piscirickettsiaceae bacterium
GGCGTCCAACAGCGGATGATTTAGAGAGAAATATCACTTTTCTCCACGAGTGGGGTGGCATGATCTGGTATCAGATCAAATATCGCTAGAAAAAAAGAGGTTAGAATCATCTTATGCAACATCAATCGACCACTTCCGAGCGGGGTAATACCCCGCAGCTGCCCGGGTTTCTGGCTGCACCCCTGAAACTGATTCCCAGTGTGGCCCATACACGTCTGCTGGTCAGTCTGCTCAACCACCTCTTTCAACAGCAATTGGCACAGGGAGATCTTGACTTTCTGGAGTCTCGCACTGCGGTGATTCAGCTGCAGGATGCCGAGGTTCAGTTTCGTTTTACCAAGGGGCGGGAGCAGCTGGTGGCGCACACCGGGGTAGGACCAACCGATCTCATCATCAGTGGCAATCTCTACGATTTTCTGCAGCTGTCGATGGGCAGGGAGGATCCCGATACCCTTTTTTTCCAGCGTCGTATCCGTCTGGAGGGGGATGTCGAGCTGGGGTTGGAGGCAAAGAATCTGATCTATGGTCTGGAGCTGGAGGCGTTGTCGATTCCGGCGCCGCTGCGTAGTGCCTTGCAGAAGGCGATTCAACACTACAGTTAAACCGATGGAACTGGTCTGTCCGGCAGGGAATCTCCCCTCACTCAAGGCTGCGGTCGATAATGGTGCCGATGCGGTCTATATGGGTTTCAAGGATGATACCAATGCGCGCAACTTTGCCGGTCTCAACTTCAATGAGCGCACCATTGAGCAGGGGATCGACTACGCCCGTCAGCACGGCACCAAACTCTTTGTCGCCATCAACACCTTCCCCCAACCGAGTGGTTGGGAGCGCTGGACCGCAGCGGTGGATCGTGCTGCAGAGGTGGGGGTCGATGCGGTTATTCTGGCTGATATCGGTATTCTCGACTATGCCGCCAGCCGTTGGCCCGAGCTGAATCTTCATCTCTCGGTACAGGGATCGGCCACCAACTATGAGGCGATCCGCTTCATGCAGCGCAACTTCGGCATCAAACGGGTGGTGATCCCACGTGTACTCTCCGCTTCGCAGGTGCGCCATCTGGCCGAACACAGCCCGGTACCGCTAGAGCTGTTCGGTTTCGGCAGCCTCTGTGTGATGGTGGAGGGGCGCTGTCTGCTCTCCTCCTATGCCACCGGCCGTTCTCCCAACACCTATGGGGCCTGTTCACCGGGTAGCCATGTGGAGTGGGTGGAGAAGGAGAGTGGTGAGACCGAGACCCGCCTTGGTGGTATTCTGGTGGATCGCTACCGCCCCAATGAGCAGGCGGGCTATCCCACCATCTGCAAAGGACGTTTCGAGGTACAGGGCAAGGAGGGGTATGCCATCGAGGAGCCGACCAGCCTCAATACCCTGGAGCTGCTGCCGGAGATGATCGATATGGGGATCGGTGCGGTGAAGATCGAAGGGCGGCAGCGCAGCCCCGCCTATGTGGCCCAGGTCACGGCGATCTGGCGTGAGGCGATTGATGCCTGCAAGCGTGATCCGCAGGGGTTCCAGGTGCAGTCGGCGTGGAATGCGCAGTTGAGCAAGGTGGCCGAGGGGGCGCAGACCACCTTGGGGGCCTACCATCGGGCGTG
>CAYFNH010000172.1:0-1586 GCA_964344435.1 uncultured Piscirickettsiaceae bacterium
TGTTTTATGGGGCTACGTGAGTTTTACCTCTTCAACGTTGGGACACCAGTGGGTGTAATTCATACTTCATTCATGCTCTGTTGATCACCTGCAGCTACAGCTTGTAGCTTGCTACCTCTCCTGCGGATGCGGTGCCACCTCATTGGCCGGCTCGACAGAGTTGTCGATGATCAGCGGGGTTCCATTCTTCAACTTCATCTGCCCACTGGTCACAACCTGATCTCCCTGCTTGACTCCACTCAGAATCGCCACCTGATCTCCACGACGTTCTCCGGTCTCGACAAAGACCTGCTGTGCCACCGGCAGTGCATCACTCTCCTCACCCGGCTTCACCAGAAACAGGGTCGCACCATAGGCGTTGTAGCTGACTGCAGTCTGTGGCAAGGTCAGATAGTTCTGCTCTTCGCCCTTATCAATTTTCAGATGAACAAACATCCCCGGCACCCACACCCCGTCGCGGTTCTCCACAACCCCTTCCACCCGCACATTACGCGTCTCCCGGTCGACCTCACTGTGAATCGCATGAATGGTTCCCACCCCCTGCATGGCTGAGTCGATATTGGCCTGCAGGTGGATCGGCTGCCCCGGATGCAACAGGGGCAGATACTGTTGGGGAATATTGAAGTCGACATAGAGCCGCTCGCGGTTTTGCAGAGAGGCAATCACCTCACCCGGACTGAGCAGCTGTCCAATCTCGACCGGGCTGATTCCGATACGCCCATCAAAGGGGGCTCGAATCCGCCTCTTGTTGATTAACGCCTGCTGCTGCGCCTCCTGTGCACGATGACGCTTCAACTCACTCTCGGCCACATCCAGCTGCGCCTGGCTGATGGCGTGAACCTCGAACTGCTGACGATCCCGGCGCAGGTTGATCTCCGCCAATTCACGGCTCGCCTGCAGTGCCTGCAGTTGCGCCTGCTCTGCACTGCTGTCGAACTCCAGCAGCAGTTGCCCCTGTTTGACCGCTTGCCCGGAGCTGAAGTGAATCGCCTCCACCACACCAGAGACCTCGGCACGCAAAGTCACCCCCTGTACCGCACGCAGCGAGCCAATCGAGCGCAACTGTGGTTGCCAACGCTGCGGCTCCAGCACCATCGCGGTAACGGTAGCCGGCGGGTTGGCATTGAGCGCCAGGGCTCCCTTCATCATCTCCGCCACAAACTGCTGATAGGCGACAAGGCCCGCAAACAGCCCTCCAATCAGCAGCAGCATCAGCGCCATTCGCTTCACCATCTTCATCCCTTACTCCAACTCAAACTTGTAACCAACTCCGTAGACCGAACGAATCACCTCCGGGTTGGCACCGCACTCACCTATCTTCTTGCGCAGGTTCTTCACATGGCTATCGACGGTTCGATCGGTAACAATCCGGTTATCCTCATAGAGGTTATCCATCAGCTGTGTACGGGAGAAGATTCGGCCCGGCTGGCTGGCCAGCGTCTGCAGCAGACGAAACTCAACGGGGGTCAGCTCCAGTGGATGTCCCTCAACGCTTGCCACCATTGTATCTGCATCCAGTGAAAGGGTGGACCTAGGAGTCTGTCGGATTTAGCCCACCCAACAACTGCCAGCTGATAAAATAGGTA